>CAMAVA010000013.1 GCA_945861515.1 Brevundimonas vancanneytii
CCCGCCGGGAACCCCGCTCAGCCCCAGATGTCCGGCGAACACCGCCAGCACGGCCAGGCCCCGCAGGCCGTCGATGTCAGTCCTGTGAGTCACTTGTGGCCCGTCCCGCAAGCGGCGCTTTCAGCATTGGCGGGGCGGGAGGGCAAGGGTTTCCAGGGCCTGAGGGCCGGATCATCGGGCAATGAACTTGGTGGAGCGGGCCCGAGAAACTCGCCCTGAAATTGCCAGTGTCGCTCTTGAACTTTAAGGAGGCTTCAGCCATTCTCTTTGCCGGGGCAGAACGGTCATTCCGCCAGTATCCCTGCAGATGGTGAGGGCAGGCCATGAAGCTTGGCAGGAATTTCGGATTTCTACAGGAAGCAGGCTGGGATACGGAAATCGAAGACTTGGGCTGGACCGGGCCCAACCCCTACCGGTCCGCAGTTCTGAGATCCGGCACAGACGCCGGATCCGTCGAGGTTGCCAACGCCTCCGGGGTCATCAAGGGAACGATCGATGACGACACGATCGCGGGAACGGAAGCTGACGATGACATCCGCGGCCGGGAGGGCGACGACAACCTTGACGGAGGCGAAGGCGACGACATCCTGGACGGCGGTCGCGGCGACGACAACCTGTCAGGCGGTTCGGGCAATGACGTTCTGAGTGGCCGCGATGGAAACGATGTCCTGGTAGGCGGCGCGGGCGATGATGCGCTTCTGGGCGGATACGGAATTGACACGCTCTATGGGGATGGTGCGCCAAGGATGGCGCCACCCGGCTTTTTCACGGACGGCGACGGTTTGGTCACCAAGCCAGCCGGCCTGGGCAACGCCAGCCTTGCAAATGCTCTCGACATCTCGAGCGAGTTCCATTTCGCGGCCAACCCCGACATTGCGGATTCGGCCTTCACGCCGCACGTCACGATCAAGGGGGCGGGCGATGACTCCAAGGACTACTATAAAATCGAGTTGACTGCCGGCACCACGATCACGCTCGATATGGACAATATTCCGTATGAGTTTGATAGTTTCGTAACAATTTTCAACGCCGAGGGTTTAATTCTAGCTTATAATGATGACTCTTTTTACGATCCCGGAACAATTGATTATTATGACTCATTTCTTACTTATACTATCGAAACAAGTGGAATTTTTTATATTGAAGTGAGACAGTATTTTGATGAGTATATTCCAGTGGGAGCTGATTATAATCTGAACGTCTCCGTCTCTGTTCCCTCATTAGCAGACTTCGAGGCGGGAGACGACGTTCTTGAAGGAGGGGCTGGCGATGACGTCCTGTATGGCGGCCTCGGCGACGATATCCTGAATGGTGGTCTGGACGATAACCGTCTGGATGGCGGAGACGGTCAGGACACAGCCTCTTTCGCCCAATCGCTCGGCGGCGTGGTCGCTAATCTGGCCGCTGGCTACAGCAGTCGTTCCGGAGGATACGACATCCTCGTCTCCATCGAGGCGCTGATCGGCTCTGACCTCAACGACTCCCTACGGGGCGACACAAGGTCCAACAGTCTGCAAGGCGGGCTCGGAGCGGACACCCTCTCTGGCGGCGATGGGGATGACGTCCTGTCCGCTGGCCTCGCCGGCCAGGGCTCGGATGATGCCGATCGGCTGTTTGGCGGCGCCGGCGCCGACGGTCTTTACGGCGGACTCTATACAGTCTTCGATGGTGGCGCAGACTATGACATCGCAACCGTCTGGGCTGGCGGCACGTCGGGTCCCATTGACTTCGCCTATGGCGGATGGGCCAACGGCAAGGTCTATGAGATTTTCGTTGATGGCGTGGCCGCCGGCAGCGTGCGCGGAATCGAGGCCCTGACTTTCCATGCTGGCGAGTTTGACGACCGGATTGCCGGCGGCCTGGGGAACGACATTCTCTTGGGCAACGTCGGCGCTGACCGGCTCAAGGGCAATGACGGCGAAGACGTTCTGGATGGGGGTGCGGGTCGTGACCGCCTGCAGGGCGATCTGGGAGGGGATGTGCTGACCGGCGGAACCGGAGCTGACGTTTTCCTTTTCCGTAGCCTGCAGGACAGCCAGCTTGGCGGCGCCGACCTGATCCTCGATTTTTCGGATGACGATCAGATCGACCTGTCCTTCATCGACGCAGACACCACGATCGAGGGCGACCAGGCCTTCCAGCTGGGCGCCGGCGGAGCGGCCGGGGACGTGACCATCACCTACGACGCCGCCAACGACCGGACGGTGATCAACCTCTATGTCGATGACAACGACAGCATCGACGGCCAGATCTGGCTGTCCGGCAACCAGACCGGGCGCTTGACGGTAACGCCGCCGACGGGTGCGGCGGGAGGCGGCGCCGGGGATTGGCCTCTGCTGACGTAGGGGACTGGCCCTTCCCGGCGGGTGGGCTGTAGAGCTCTGGCTTCGCACAGAGCTCGCCCCATGACCGCCCTTCCCGTCGCCGCCCTGATGATGCTGGCCTCGGGGGCGGTGCATGCGGTGGTCAATGCGATCCTCAAGTCGGGGCGGGACAAGATGTCCAGCCGGGCGCTGATCGACGGGTTTTCCGGGCTGATCGTCCTGCCGGCAGTCTTTTTCGTCCCTCTGCCCATCGGCGCCTGGGGATGGCTGGCGGCCAGTGGGGCGGTGCATCTGGTCTATCTGGTCTGCCTCATCAAGGCCTTCGAGCGGGCCGACATGTCGGTGGCCTATCCCATCCTGCGGGGGGTAGCGCCGCTGCTCGCGGCTGTGGCGGCGGTGACCCTGTTCGCCGAACCCATCGGCTGGCTGACCGCCGCAGGCATCGGCCTGGTCTCGGTCGGTGTGCTGGTGGTGGGCCTGGGCCGACAGGTCGACAGGCGAGCGCTTGGCTGGGCCCTGGCGACGGGAACCTCTATCGCCGTCTATACGGTGATCGATGCGCAGGGGGTGCGGGCCGCGCCGTCGGCGTTCAGTTACATCGTCTGGATGTTCCTGTTGCTGGGGTTTGGCATCGGGCTGATCTTCGCCCTGTGGCGCGGTCCCCGGTTCCTGCTGGCGGCCCGGGCCGAGTGGAAGTCGGGGCTGGCGGCCGGCGCCCTGTCCATCGTCACCTATGGCCTGGCTCTCTGGGCGCTGCGACTGGGCGACACCCCCCGGCTGGCGGCCCTGCGGGAGACCTCGATCCTGTTCGCCACCCTGATCGCGGTATTCATTCTCAAGGAGCGTCTGACCGGCGGACGGCTGGCAGGCATCCTGTCCATCGCGGCCGGGGCCGCCGTGTTGCTGGTCGCGTCCTGACGGGAGCCCGAATCGCCGCTAAGCACGACCCAATTCACCGTCTCGGGACCCTGCGCCGTCATGACCCACGCCATCCGCCGCTGCAGTCCGGACGACGCCAGCCGCCTGGCCCTGGTCGGACAGGCGACCTTTCTGGAGACCTATGCCGGGATCGTCGATGGCGGCGACATCCTGCTGCATGGCCAGAAGACCCATTCCCCGGACTCCTATGCCGCCCTGGCCGCCGATCCGGTGGTGGACCTCTATCTGGCCGTCATGGCGCCGGACGATGCGCCGGTGGGGTTTGCCATGGTCAGCCCGCCGGACCTGCCGGTGACGACAGGCCCGGACGATCTGGAGCTGCGGCGGATCTATGTGCTGCATCGCTTTCATGGCGAGGGGCTGGGCCCCCGGTTGATGCAGACCGCCATCGACCGGGCCCGGGAGCGGGGGGCGCGGCGACTGCTGCTGGGCGCCTATGGCGAGAACCACCGGGCGCTCGCCTTCTATCGCCGCAGCGGCTTTGTCCAGGTCGGGACCCGCATCTTCCATGTGGGCCAGAACGACTATGACGATGTCGTCCTGGCCCTGGAGCTGTAGAGGTCGTCAGCCCCTGGCCCGGGTCAGCAAGTGGAAGCGCAGGCTCATGGCCACCGCAGCCACCGCCAGGCCGAAGGCCAGGCCGATCCACACCCCCAGCCCCTGAAGGCCCAGACCCACCCCCAGGGCGATACAGACCGGGGCGCCGGCCAGCCAGTAGCTGCCGCCGGCGATGATCATCGGCCAGCGCGCGTCCTTCAGGCCCCGCAGGGCCAGGGCCGCCACCACCTGCAGGGCGTCGAACAGCTGGAAGGCCGCCGCCACCTTCAGGAACACCGCCGCAAGGGCGATGACCTGCAGGTCATCCGGTCCCCGTCCGGCGATATAGAGCCCGGCGATCTGCTTGCCGAACAGGGCCATGGCAACCCCGAACAGCAGGACGATCAGGGCGCCCATACCCATGGCGGTCAGGCCCGCCCGTCTGGCGCCGGCCATGTCGCCAGCGCCAGCGAACAGACCGACCCGCACCGTGGCGGCCATGGCCACGCCGAGGGGCACCATGAAGGTCACCGAGGCAAAGTTCAGGGCCACCTGGTGCGCCGCAAGGGGCGTGGGGCCGAAGGTGCCCACCACCAGGGTCATGGCATTGAACAGCATGGCCTCGAACAGCATGGTCAGACCGATGGGCACCCCCAGCCGGAACTGTTCGGCCAGCTGCATCCAGGCCGGGACATGGAACCGCCGGAACACCCGCACTGCCGCCAGCTTCGGCGTCAGGAAGATGACCAGCAGCATGGCGACAAAGGAGAACACCGCAGAGGCCGAGGTGGCGATCCCTGCCCCCACGATGCCCAGCTTCGGCGCGCCCAGATGGCCAAAGATCAGCATCCAGGCGACCACGAAGTTGAAGGCGACGGCGCAGAGCATGACCACCAGCGGCGCCCGGGGCATCTCCATGGCTGTGGCAAAGTTACGCAGCACCTGGAACCCGAAGGTGAAGGGCAGGCCAAAGCACAGCATGGCGGTGAAAAGGCCGGCATCCCGGGCCAGGTTCGGCGCCTGTCCCAGGTGCACCAGGATCCATTCCGTCGACAGCAGGATGGGAAACAGCGGAAGGGTCAGCAGCACCGCCGCCCAGAGCCCCATCCGGACGATGGCCCGCACCCCGGCTTTCGCATCGGGCCTGGCCCCTAGCAGCTGGGCGATCATGGGCGATACGGCCATGGCGGGACCGGAGCCGAGCAGCCAGGTGAAGTAATAGACCGTATTGCCGATGGCGGCCGCCGCCAGGGCCGCCGTGCTGAGCCGGCCCAGCAGCACCACGTCGGTGGCCAGGATGGCCATCTGGGCCAGCTGGGTGATGACCAGCGGTCCGGACAGCACCAGGATGGCCCGGGCCTCCGCAATCCAGCCTGCGCGGTTGCCAGCGCTATTGAAAGACCCGGCGACAATGCTGTCGCGGGGATGGGGCGAGGCGGTTCTCATGGCATCGTCGGACATCGACGGGTCTCTTCCAGGTCTTTGACCCGGGCTGAACGACTCGGAAAGCGGGCATGCAAAACCCCTCCGAAGCAGTCAGCTCGGGAGGGGGCGAATGGGCTTCAATCCGGATGGATCTAGGCGGCGTTCTCCTCGCGAGCAGCGACAGTTTGCCCGTCGCCACAAAGGGCGGAGGGAACCTGCGCTTTGATCATGACAGGGGTCACGGTCACGGTTGAAAAGCTCACAAAGGGCGGCCGCAAAGGCCAGAACGTCCTTCGGGTAGGCTGACCCGCCGCCGAGGTCAACCCCGATATGTCAGCGGTTTTTGACACTGTTGCCGGAAAGTCACCGGCCCGGAGAGGGCTGATTTTCCGCATCCGGAGCATCGCAGGGTCGAGGCCGGTGTCTCATTGACCGGATTTCGTGACCGCCCGTGGAGCGGGTTGAAGCGGTGGGCCAATATCCGATCCCTGGCCGGCGCCCATTGCAACCCGTTGGTTCAAGCCTTAGCTTAGCTAAGATGAAACAGGTCAATGTCCACCAGGCCAAGAGCCAGCTGTCGCAGTTGCTGGCCGCTGTCGAGGCCGGCGAAGAGGTGGTCATCGCCCGGGCGGGCAAGCCTGTGGCGCGGCTGGTGGCGGTCGCCGATGCGCCTGTCCGGAAGGTCTATCGCGAGCCGGGCGCCTGGGCCGGACAGGTCTGGTATGCCGATGACTATGACATGGCCGACCAGGAGATTCTCGAGGCCTTCGAGGAGTCCATTGCCGCACCCCTGTTCCCGGACGATCGCCCTTGAGCCTGTTGCTGGACAGCAATGTGGTTGTCTGGTGGCTGGAAAATTCGACCCGGCTGAAGGCCGACCTCAAGGATATGCTCAATCATGAGCCCGACCTGGCCGTCAGCGTGATGACGCCCTGGGAACTCTGGATCAAGGCCGCGAGCGGACGGCTGAGCATTCCTGACGACCTGGTCGATCAACTGGCTCGCCACGGAATCTCAGTCCTGTCGCCAACACTCGGGGACGCCCGGCTGGCCGCCAGCCTGCCGCCCATCCATCGCGATCCCTTCGACCGGATGATCGTCGCCCAGGCCCTGAACCGTCGCGCAACCATCGTTACAGCCGACAGGGTGCTGGGGGACTACGGCGTTCAGATCCTGCTGATCTGAAGTCGTTCCTCCCCCTGGCGCGCAGCGCCGGTACGGGAGAGGCGACGGCTGTCGTTGGACAGTCGACGGTTGGGATCCTCAATGGACCTTCAAAAGAGCCCGGCCGAAGACGGCGTCAAACGGTCGTGGTGACCCCCTCCACCATCGCTTTCGCGATGGTCCCGCTCCCCCAATCCGGCCCTGCGGGCCGGGGGAGGATCAAGCTAACGCCTCCTCGACCTGGGCCAGGCGTTCCTTGCCGAAGAAGATCTCGTCGCCGACGAAGAAGGTCGGGATGCCGAAGGTTCCCCGCGCCACGGCGGCGTCGGTGTTGGCGGCCAGCAGGGCCTTGGCTTCCGGGGACTGAGCAGCCGCCAGCAGGGCGGCGGCGTCGAGGCCCGCCTCGTTCAGGACGGTCGCCACCACTTCGGGATCGTCCATCTTGGCGCCCTTTTCCCACATGGCGGTGAGGACGGCGTCCATATAGGGGCCGGCCACGCCCTGCAGCTGAGCGGCGCAGAAGCCCCGCATGATCAGCAGGGTGTTCATGGGAAAATGCGGGTTCATGCGGAAATCGGTCAGGCCGTGCCGGGCCACGAACCGGCGGGTTTCCAGCATCTCGTATTCCATCTTGCCCTTGACCGGCCCAAAGGCGACGAAGGGAGCCTGGTTGCCGGTGGCCTTGAAGATGCCGCCCAGCAGGCAGGGGATGACGGTCATCTCGGCCCCCGTACGCTCCAGGATGCCGGGCAGCACCTTCCAGCAGAGATAGGCGTTGGGGCTGGCGAAATCGAAGATGAACTCGAGGGTCCTGGCCATGGCGGGGTCGTCCGATGCTGATCGTTGGAAATCCGGTCCCCAAGCTCACCCCATTCGAAGGGGTCCGTAAAGAAAAAAAACGCACTCGCGGCTTTTCCGGTGACCTCGTCGACATGGGATAATGGTCTCGCCGCTTCGATCGGCGCCCCACCCCATTGCCGGAGAGCCAGCGTGCCCGATGATCGCGCCGAGGATGTGCTGCGCCAGCAGGCCTGGATGGAGGCCGAACGGTCCGGCCTGGACGCCCATTGCCAGGAGGTGGCCGAGCGGGTCCTGACCCGGCAGAGGGACTTTGGCCGCGGCGCCCGCAGCCCGGGGGGCAGGATCGACGAGAAGCTGTTCGACTCCACCGCGCCCCTGGCCCTGGACCGGTTTGCGGCCGCCATGGAGAACATGCTGACGCCGCGCACCCTGCGCTGGCATGACCTGGTGATCCGAAGTTGGCGGGACGCCCGTGGCCAGACGGCGCCCCTGCCCGAGGCCGTGCGGGCCTGGCTGCAGGCGGTCAATACGGCGCTGTTCTCGGCCCGCTATGCGGCCGGCGCCAATTTCGCCAGCCAGGCCCATGAGACCTATGTGGGGCTGGGCGCCTTTGGCAACGGCGTGCTGTTTGTCGATGACGACCTGGCCGGCGGGCTTCGCTACCGGTCGGTGCCGTTTGCCCAGACCTGGTTTTCCGAGAACTTCCAGGGAATGGTCGATACCGTCCATCGCCGGTTCGAGCTTTCCGCCCGCCAGTGGCTGCGTCGGTTTGGCGACGACACCCCCTCCAGCATCGCCCGGGCCGCCGAAAAGGAGCCGCACCGGCGGTTCGAGATCATCCACTGCGTCCGGCCCAGGGATGACGCCGACTGGTCGCGGCAGGACTGGCGAGGCATGGCCTATGCCAGCTGGTATGTGGCGCCCGAAGAGCGCCGGGTGGTCAAGGAGCAAGGCTATCGCACCCAGCGCTATGCCGTGGCCCGCTATGTGACCGCGCCCCGCGAGGTCTATGGCCGGGGCCCGGCCATGACCGTCCTGGCCGATATCAAGACGGTCAATGAGCAGCAGAAGACCCTGCTGCGCACCGGCCAGCTGATCGCCGAGCCGCCCCTGCTGCTGTCGGACGAGGGCGGCATGACCGGCTTCAAGCTGCAGCCCCGGGCGCTCAATCGCGGGGCCCTGGGTTTTGACGGGGCCGAACTGGTCAAGCCCCTGAAGGTGGGCGCCAACCTGCCCATCACCCTGGAGATGGTCAGCCAGACCCGGGAGGTCATCAACCAGGCCTTCCTGGTCAATCTGTTCCAGATCCTGGTGGAGACGCCGCAGATGACGGCCACCGAGGCCATGCTGCGGTCCCAGGAAAAGGGCGCCCTGCTGGCGCCGGTCATGGGCCGGCTGCAGTCGGAACTTCTGGCGCCCCTGATCCAGGCCGAGCTGGACATCCTGGCGACCTCCGGCGTCCTGCCGCCCATGCCGCCGGAGCTGGACAGCCTGGAGGATGTGACGGCCGATGTGGAATACACCTCGCCCCTGGCCCGGGCCCAGAGGGCGGAGGAAGGGGTGGCGATCCTGCGGCTGCTGGAGGATGCAGCGGCCATCGCGCCCTTCGACCCCGCCGCCGCCAGCCTGATCAAGGGTCCCGAGACCCTCAGGCGGCTGGCCGAGATTCGCGGCGCCCCCCTGGACCTGTTGCACAGCCAGGCCAGCCCCCTGGGAGACGCCGCATGATCCTGCACCCCCTGCTGCGGCGAAAGCGCGCCTACCAGGCCCTGTTCGGCGATGGTGGGTCAGGCGAGGCCCGGGCCGTGCTGGCTGACCTGAAGCGGTTCTGCCTGGTCCCCGAGGCGCCGGTCGCCCGGACGGCCGAGGGCGCCGTCGATCCCCTGGCCACCTTGCGGCTGATCGGCCGGCAGGAGGTGTTCAACCGCATCCGCGCCATGGTCGCCATCGACGACCGGGCCCTGTTCAATCTGAAGGAAGATGACGCCGATGACTGACGCCCCGCCGCCTGCCGAAACCCCGGAACCGGCATTGGACCCAGTGACGCCGGATGTGTCCGAGCCACCCCTGCTGCCGGAGACCAGATCCGTTGATCTGCCTACGGACAATAGTGATATCGAAGGCTATGACCGGCTGTTCCGCGCGCTCGGCCGGCCGGACAGCGCCGCCGACTATGGCCTGGGAGATCTGGCGGGGGCGGATGCCGCCTTCAGCCAGCAGGCCGCCGAATGGCTGTTCGAGGCCGGGGTCGGCAAGGCGCGGGCCGGCGCCCTGGCCGAGAAATGGAACGCCTGGGTCGAGGCAAGAGCAGCCCAGGACCAGCAGGACTTTCAGGCGCAGTCGCAAAGGGACTGGGATGCCCTGAAGACCGAATGGGGACCCCGGTTCGCCGCCAGTCGCGAACAGTTCCAGCGCGGCGCCCGGACCTTTGGCGTCACAAGGGACGAGATGGCGGCCATCGAGGCGGGGCTTGGCACCCGCCGGGCCGTCAGCCTGTTCGCCCGGATCGGCCAGGGCCTGGGCGAGGACCGGTTCATCGAGGGCGAGGGCCAGGGCGGCTTTGGCCTGACCCCGCAGCAGGCGGAAAGCCGTATCGCCAGCCTGCGCCGCGACCAGGCCTGGCAGGCCCGCTGGATGGCCGGCGGCGCCGAGGAGCGGGCCGAATGGACCCGCCTGACCCGGATCGCCGGCGCCGCCTGAGGCCGCCCGCCAACGGACCACCCTTTCCGACTTCAGACCCTCGCGGCGCCCCCGGCCCCGCGTGACCGACCCTGCCTGCCCGCTGTTTCGGGCCGGCCGCGCCCCAACCCCATCCCCCGGAGATCCAAGACATGACCGACCTGAGCGGCCACTACCGCATCGAGTTTGCCAAGACCGCCAGCCTGCTGCTGCAACAGCGGGGCTCGAAACTGCGCCAGCATGTGATGACCGGCCAGCACCGGGGCGAGGGCGCCTCGCCCGTCGACCAGTATGGCGTTACCGAAGCGCGGGAGCGCACCGGCCGCGCCACCCCCAAGGAGGCCGCCAATACGCCGGTCGATCGGCGCTGGGCCTATCCACGCTTCTTCGACTGGAGCGACATCATCGACAATATCGACCTGCTGCAGACGGCTTCCGATCCCCAGAACCCCCTGGTCCAGGCCTGCACCGCCAGCCTGGGCCGGCGGATCGATGACGAGATCATCCGAGCCTTCTGGGCCGACGCCCGGACTGGCAAGCAGGGCGGGACGACCACGGCCTTTCCGGCCAGCCAGAGGGTGGCGGTCGATGTCGGCGGCGCCGCCTCAAGCCTGAATGTCCTGAAGCTGCGGGCGGCCAAGAAGATCCTGATGGCCAATGAGGTGGACCTGGCCAGCGACCAGATCCTCTGTGTGGTCAACAGTATCCAGCATGACGCCCTGCTGGGCGAGATGCAGATCACCTCGGCCGACTACAATGGCGGCGATCGTCCGGTCCTGAAGGACGGAATCATCACCCGGTTCCTGGGGATCGACTTTGTCCATTGCGAGCGCCTGACCCTGTCGGGCGCCAACCGCAGGGTGCCGATCTATGCCAGGAGCGGCATGCATCTGGGCATCTGGTCGGACGTCGCCACCGATATCGGCCCCCGGCGGGACCTGGAGGGTAACCCCGTGGAGATCACCGGCTCGGTGACCATCGGCGCCACCCGCACCGAGGAAAAGAAGGTGGTCGAGGTGCTCTGCGCCGAGAGCTGACGATCGCCCGCCCCCGCCCTTCTCTCATTTCAAGGAGCTGACATGCCTGTCGCCAATACCAAGTCCACCGCCATCAGCAACCGGGACGCCCTGCCCCGGGTGCCCAGTCCCGCCCATCTGGTGCGGGGATCTCTGTTCGAAGGGGTCGGGACGGTCCAGGTGGCCGCCGCCGACGACAATGGCTCGGTCTATCGCCTGGCCCGGCTGCGGTCGTCCGACCGGGTCTCGCAGCTGACCCTGTTCAGCGACGCCATCACCGGGGCCACAGCCTTTGATCTCGGGGTCTATCGCACCACCGATGACGGCGGGGCGGCGGTCGATGACGACCTGTTCGCCAGCGCCCTGGACCTGTCCGCCGCCCAGGCCGGGACCGAGGTCCTGTACGAGGCCAGCGCCGCCCGGATCGACCAGATCGAAAAGCGGCTCTGGGAGCGGCTGGGCCTGAGCGCCGATCCGCAGGTGGATTATGACCTGGCCCTGACCGGCGACACAGTCGGGACCGGGACCGGGACCATCAGCCTGCGGGTGCGGTTCTGCGCCGGATGCTGAAGTCCGCAGCTCTGCAGGGCGAGGAGGCGGCGCGATGCCCGCTTCCCTGACCGCCATCGGCAATGCCGCCCTGGCCAGGCTGGGCCAGGGCGGCGTGCTGTCCCTGGACGACGAGGACGACAGGGCCCGATGGATCCGCAGCCGGATCGAGGATGTCCGCGACCTGGTCCTGAGGACCGGGCGGTGGCATTTCGCCATGGCCCGGGCGCAGCTGGCGGCCGAGGCTGCGGCGCCGGCCTTCGGCTTTGCCAGGCAGTTTCCCCTGCCCGCCGACTGCCTGCAGCTGGTGGACGTGGCCGGGCTGCCAGCGGCGCCCGGCGGGGCCTTTGCCCTGGAAGGCGGCCGGATCCTGACCAATGCCGCCGCGCCCCTGGCCATCCGTTATGTCCGGAGGGTCGTGGATGTGGCCGCCTGGGATCCGCTGTTCGCCGAGACCGTGGTCTGTCGTCTGGCGGCCGATCTTGCGGAAAAACTGACCCAGTCGAGCAGCCGGCGGGAAGCAGCCGTCCGCGACTACCAGCTGGCCCTGCGCGAGGCCTTCCGGGTCAACGCCACAGAGGCGCCGCCCGAACTGACCCCGGACGGCGACTGGCTGACCGTCCGGTCCTGATCGCCCTTCCCCACCCCCGAGCCGAGACCGGAGCGCCATGCGAGCCAATCCCGCCATCACCGCCTTCAATGCCGGAGAACTGTCGCCCCTGATGGGCGGGCGGCCGGACCTGGAGCCCTGGCGCGCGGGCCTGAGTCGATGCGTAAACCTAATCCCCCGGGTCCAGGGCGCTCTCCAGCGGGCGGCCGGCAGCGTGTTTGTCGGGGCGGTCAAGGACAGCGCGGACCGATGCTGGCTGGCGCCCTTCGTCTTCAGCCAGGGCGACGCCTTCGTCCTGGAATTTGGCCCCGGCTATGTCCGGTTCTTCCGCAACCGTGGCCGGCTGACCACCGGCGGGGTCTCGCCCGAAATCCTCGAGATCGAGACCCCCTATCTGGCCAGTGACCTGACCCGAAGCGACGGCAGTTTCGGCATCCGGTTCGAGCAGTCGGGCGATGTGGTCTATCTGGCCTGCGCCGGCCATCCGCCCATGACCCTGAGCCGCCGCAGCAATCTGGACTGGGTGCTGGCGCCCTTCCAGCCGGTCGGCGGCCCCTTCCAGGACCGCAATCGGGATGAGGCCCTGACTGTCTCGGCGGCGGGGGACTTCAGCGTCGGCGGGACGGTGGCCCTGACGGCCAGCGGCCCAGTCTTTCAAGCGGGCCATGTCGGCGGCCTGTTCGAGATGGACCTGCAGGACGGCGCCGATGTGCGGGCCTGGCAGGTGCGGACCACCACCGACGTCGGAGACGAACGGCGGGCCGATTTTCGCTACTACCGCTGCACCCGGACCGGGCCCGTGGACACTGGCGACAAGCCGGCCATCTGCGGCGAGGAACTGCCGGTCCATACAAGAGGCCGTGCCTGGGACGGGACCGGCGAGGAACAGAAGGGCGACGGGGCGGTTGGCTCGATCGGGGTGGAATGGGAGTATCTGCATGCAGGCTATGGCCATCTGCGGATCACCAGCGTGGCCGGTCCGAGCGAGGCGACGGGGACGGTATTGTCCCGCCTGCCCGGGCAGCTGGCCAGCCAGCCGACCCATCGCTGGGCCCATGACGCCTGGTCGACCGCCGCTGGCTGGCCGGACAATGTCTGTTTCTTCCGCGAACGGCTGAGCTGGTTTCGCGGCCAGCAGGTCTGGCAGTCGACGGCCGGCGATTTCGGCAATTTCGAGGCCCGGGCAAATGGCGAGGTGCTGGCCGATTGCGCGGTGGTGCTGTCCATCCAGTCGGTCCAGGGCAATCCGGTCGAATGGGTGATGCCCACCCGGTCCGTTCTGCTGGTCGGCACCAATGGCGGCGAACACAGCCTGCGCCAGCAGACAACGCAGCAACCCTACGGCCCCGGCAACACCCAGCAAAACCCCGAAACCGCCTGGGGCGGCCTGGGGGTCGAGCCGGTCCTGGTGGGCGCCGGGGTGGTGTTTGTCGAGAAGCTGGGACGGCGGCTTCGGCTTCTGGTCCCGGGCCAGGATGGTTATGAGGCCCTGGATCTCAACCGCTACCGGGGTCTGGTCCCGCCGGTCATCGCCATGGCCTGGCAGCAGACGCCGCATGAATCCATCTGGTGCGTCTGCAGCGACGGCAGCCTGCAGGCCCTGACCCTGAACCTGGAACAGCAGGTCCTGGCCTGGCGGCGGCACAGCCTGGGCGGGGCGGTGGAATCGGTCGCTGTTGTCCCGTCGGCAGATGGCCGACGCGACGACGTCTGGCTGATCGTCCGCCGTCTGATCAATGGCGCCGAGCAGCGCTATGTCGAGGTCCTGGCCCCCGAGCATGAGCCGGGAGAGGACCAGGCCCTGGCGGTCTATGCCAACAGCGCCCTGACCTATGACGGGCCGGCGACCCTGACCCTGAGCGGGCTGGACCATCTGGAGGGCGAGGTGATCCGGCTCAAGGCCGATGGCGCAGCCCACCCGGACCGGACCGTGACCGGTGGCGGCGTCACACTGGCGAGGCCCGCCAGCCGGGTCGTGGCGGGCCTGGCGGCGCCCTATGGCGCAAAGCTCATGCCGCTGGAGGCGGGCGCGACCCTCGGGACCGCTCAGGGCCGCACCAAGCGGGTCCACCGTCTGACCGTGCGGCTGCTGGAGAGTCTGGGAGGGCGGTTCGGGCCGGCGCCCGGCGCCTGCGATCCCTTGCAGTACCGTCGCCCCGGTTCATCCATGGATGCGGCGCCAGCTCTTTGGACCGGTGACCTGGTCCAGGCCTTTCCAGGCGGCTTCGACGGGGCGGCGACTATCGCGCTGGAGGGCGACGATGTGTTTCCGTTCACGCTGATCGCCCTTTTTCCGGAGCTGGCGACCCATGATGGGTGAGGCGATGACGGTCCTGCCCTTTGCCGCCAAACACCTGGAGTCCCTGGTGCTGCAGCCGGCCCAGGCGGCCTGGCGCAGCGAGATCTGCGGGGAAACCCTTGAAGCACTGGACGCCACGGGACACGCGTGGAGCCTGTTTGCAGGAAGCCGGATCATCGGCTGCGGCGGGGTGCAGGACCTGGGCGGCGGGCGGGGCCTGGCCTGGGCCCTGCTGGCGCAGGACGCCGGCGGCGCCATGCTGACCGCGACCCGGGTGGTCCGCCGCTATCTTCAGACCACGCCCTATCGCCGGATCGAGGCGGCGACGGCCTGCAGCTTTGCGCCGGCGGCGCGCTGGGTCCGTCTGCTGGGCTTTTCGCCGGAGGGTCGGATGCGGGCCTACTGCCAGGACGGCGACGACGCAGACCGCTGGGCGATCATCAATCCGCAACAGACAGGAGACGGGACATGGCCTGGATCGGACCAACCCTGACAGCCGCCGCTTCGGCGGCCAGGATCGCCGGAGAGGTGGCGGACGGCCAGGCCAGGGCGGCCAGCCAGCGCCATGACGTCCAGCAGGCCCGCAGCCGGGCGGCAGCCTCGGCGGAGCAGGCTTCCACGAACGAAGAACAGATCCGCCGGCGCAATCGCCAGAGTCTTGCGACCCTGGCGGCCCTTGTCGCTGAAAGCGGAACCGGAACCGGTGGCTCCAACGCCCTGATCGCCGCCCAGGACGCAGCCCTGGCTGAGCTGGAAGCCCTCAATGCGCGATACGATGGGCAGCTCGAGCGCAACGCTCTGGAAAACCGCGCCCGGCGGCTGGCCGATGCGCCCGGGGGCCAGTCCGGCCTGCGCACCGGGCTGAACGCCCTGTCCTGGCTGGCCAAGACCGGGTCGGGCTCATGGTGAGGATTCCGCGTCAGATGCAGCAACCCACCTCAGCCGTGGGTCCCGAAAGGTCGCCGGAGCGGGAGGAGGCCAATCCGGCGGACGACCTGGCGGCACGCCAGGCTGACCTGCAATATCGGCGATCCGCCCTGACCCTGCTGGACCAGGCGGGCGCCGCAGACGCCGGCCCCGAGTCCTGGAACCGCCTGGGCGCGGGTCTGACGGCCCTGCGGAACCAGGCCGCCGAAGCCCTTGCGCCCGGTGCGCGGCTGCGGTTCGAGCAGCTGAGTCAGCCGCGCCAGGCCGGGTTCGAGGCCGAACTGGCGGCCCGGTCGGCAGAGGCCCGACGACAATCGGACCTGGCCCTGTCCCGGCAAAGACAGGACCAGGCGCTCGCGGAGTTTGGCCGGCTGGCCCCGATCGATCCGAATCTGGCCCGGCTGTCCCTGGCTGCAGGCCTCGCCGAACAGGAGCGTCGAAACATGGCAGCCGGCCTGGACCCGGACAGGCGCCGGGCGGAGGGCCGGGCCCTGCTGGCGCGCGCGCATCACCAGGCGGTGGCGGCCCTGACCACCGAGGATCCGGCCGCGGCGGCGAGGCTGCTGGATCAGACAGGCCCAGTGATACCCGCCGCCGAGCGGGAACGCCTTGCCCTGCAGATCCAGGGCGAAAGGGACCGACGCGATGCCCGCAGCATGGTTGAGGGCCTGGCGCAGAGCCATCCGGACCTTGTTCTGACGTCCAACGGACTGATCGACCTTGCGCTTGAGGCGGCCGGTTCCGACACGGGCCGAAGGGCGGCGTTCCAGGCAGCGGCGCTCGGCGCCCGATACCGGGCGATCCTGACCCGCGAGGCCGAGGAAGATCGTGCCTGGGCGGTGGCGGCGGCCCATCAGGCGAAGGGCGAGACCTGGACCGACCTTCCCGGACCGGTCTGGGCGGCCCTGTCGCCCCGTCAGAAAGCGGCGATTCAGGCCCGGTCGGACCGGCCCTTCGCGGGTTCGGACACCGACGCCCTGGAAGGCCTGCGCCTTCTGGCGACGGAGGACGAGGCGGCATTTCGCAGCCATGACCTCGGGGCCTATTTCGCCCGGCTGACGCCGTCGGATCATTTCGCCTGGAGATCCCTCCAGACGGATGCGCGAATGGACGCCCCTGGATGGCGACAGCGGCTGGCAGACTGGCGCTCCAACGCTCCGGCGCCTGTGACAGCCGCCAGCGGAAGTTTTCCTAGGGAGTGAACCACAGGGGCCCGGTTTTCGTTTGAACGGATATCGGGCAAGCCGCTGGACGCTTGCCAAAGGAACCTGCCGAGATGAAAGCCGTTGCCTCAGTTCTCCTGTTGTTCCTGACCCTGATCGCGAGTCCCGCCATGGCTGTCGAAGAACCGGCCTTTGTGCGGCTGTCCCAGGACGGCGCCTTCGAGGTAAGGCAGTATCCCGCCCTGATCGTCGCCGAGGTGACGGTGGAGGGTGATCAGTCGACAGCGGCCAATCGCGGCTTTCGCCTGCTGGCCGGCTATATCTTCGGCGGCAATGACGGGGGCCGCAAGGTCGCCATGACCGCTCCGGTGCTGCAGTCGAAGTCCGGCGGCCAGAAGATCGCCATGACCGCGCCGGTCACCCAGGCGCCCTCGCCTGAGGGCTGGGTGGTCAGGTTCATCATGCCCAGCGGCTACAGCCTGGCCAGCCTGCCTGCGCCTAACGATCCAAGGGTCCGGCTGCTGCCGCAGCCGCCGGTCCGGTATGCCGTGGTCAGGTTTTCCGGTTGGGCCAGGGACGGGGACCGGGTCAAGCACACGGCAGAGCTGACGGCCTGGATGAAGGCGCGGAAGCTGAAAGCCGCCGGGCCGCCAGCCCTGGCCCAGTATGATCCGCCGTGGACGCTTGGCTTTGCCCGGCGCAACGAGGTGCTCATCCCGGTCGAAACTCCGGCCGGCGACTGAACCGGCGGGATCAGGGGTTTGCGCTGCCGACCGACAGGATGCGGCGTACCTCGTCCGAGCGAAATCCGATGGCGGCCGGACGGCGCACGCCTGGCAGGGCCACCACATCGAAGAGCTCTGTGAAGGCGCCCTCGATCCGCAGCCAGTGGGCCACGGCGCCGCTGCGGGTGTCGATCACCATGACGCCGCAGCGGGCGGCGACATTGGCGGCGCTGAGCCGGTCATCCAGAGGCAGGCCGCGGAACGACTGATTGTCCCTCGGCAGGGACAGGGTGACCAGGGCCCAGGGGCCGATGAAGGACAGACCCCGCATGAAGCCGGGACAGAAGGCCACAGGTTCAAAGCGGCCAGACGCCGGATCCAGCACCCCCAGTTCGCCCGTTCCGGCATTGACCAGCCAGAGTCGTCCCTCATGCAGGCGCGGGCTGTGGGGCATGGAAAGCCCGGTAGCGGCCACCTCGCCCGAGGGGCCATCAATGACCACGCCGCCGCCAGCGCGGTGATCGCGCCAGCAATCGGCGGCGTCGCAGGCCCCGACGGCCGTGGCATAGGCCACCGCCCCACCCTGAAGGGTCATGCCATTGAGATGACAGCGATCCTCCGGCGCCAGCCGGGTGATGAAGCGCGGCTGCCAGAGCGGGATGAAACTGTCGGTGTCGCTGACCGTGCCGATGCAGGAGAACAGCGTGTTGGCGAACACCGGCCGGCCGGCCTGGTCCAGCTCCAGGTCATGGATGTCCAGATCACCGGTCACCCAGGACTGGCGCGGCGCATAGAGCCGGTCATGGCCGCGATAGGCGCCGTCCGGGGCGCCGGCCACGGCCCGGAACCGCCAGAGCTGCCAGATCGAGGAGACCCAGAGGTCGTCGCCCCGCGCATGCAGCGCCATGCAGCGGTCGATGCTGCGCTCGAAGATGGACAGCCGCCCGGTCTCCCCCAGCCCCAGGAAGATCAGCTTGCCGGCCTGGTAGGTGGTCAGGGCCAGGCTGGCGCCAACCTCGGCCAGCCAGCTTTCGAACTGCCGCGAAGTGGTGAAGGCCAGGCCGCCGGACGCAGGCGCCGCGGCAGGACCGGTGGGAACGGGCGTTGCGGCGGCAGAAAGCGTCATGGAGCTGTATCCCTTAATCCTGCAGGATCGACGGTGGCCTGGAGTCCCCCTTGTCCCCCAGACCGGTGGCTGGCTGCAACAGCAGCCGGATCGGCGCCTTCGCAGCACTCAAGTTTGCGGAGATGCGTCCTACAAACCCTGGGTTAGACTTTCCGGGCAGGGCAGATCCGGGCGGGCTGGCCGCGAGCCGGACGGAGTTTGATACCTGAAACGGAATTGGGGACTGCCATAGCCAAGACGACAGGATCGCCGAGGATTCAGGATGTTCGATCGGAGCTGGCATCGGACCTCGAACAACAAGGCGGTCTGCGTCATGCGGCCTCACCAGAGGGTCTGAACAGCCCCCTCGCGGACGGCGGCCATCACCTCTGGCAGGGGCAGAAACTGGTCGGCGGCAATTTCGCCGACACTTTCCTGAATTTCGGATTGGGCGACAGTGTCTATGCCAATGGCGGCAAAGGGAATGACCTGATCGACGGCGGTCTGGGCAAGGACCGGCTGCTTGGCGGCAAGGGCGCCGATGTCTTTGTCTTCGACAGCCTGGCCGACTCCCTGACCAGGGCGCCGGACATCATCCTGGATTTCCAGAAAGGCGACCGGATCGACCTGAGGGGCATCGACGCCAACACGGCGCTGGATGGCGACCAGGGGTTCCATCTGGCAATCGGCGGGTCTTACGACATTGGTGGCGCGACCGTGAGCTACAATGCCGCCAATGTCACCGAGTTGAAGCTTCATGTCGATGACAACGACACTGTGGATGCGGTGATCTGGCTGTCGGGTAATCACATCAACCTGACGGCCAACGATTTCTGGTTCCAGGAGCCTCGCCCCCACAACGGCGGGCGGCGAAGACCCGTCATTGTGATAGGGCTTGGGGCATGACCCGATCCTCCCAAGTCGACCCCCATCCTGCCAAGCCCTGGCTTCGCACCCTATGCGTCATCCTGGCGGCGGTCGCCGCCGTCGGCGCCGCGCCCTTCATCACCCTGACGGACTTTGGCCTGTCGGCGCAGATGTTCGCCGGGGATGGAAACCAGACGCTGCGGGCCGCCGGCTATGCGTTCTCCATCTGGGGGGTGATCTATCTGGGACTGCTGGCCTATGCCGTCTGGCAGGCCCTGCCGGGCACAGGGGGGTCAGCCATCCTGGACGCCGTGGGCTGGCCGTCAGTGATCGCCATGGGCGGTTGCGCCGCCTGGCTGTTTGCAGCCGCCCTGGACGCCAAGCTGGCCACGGTCGCCATCATCACGGTCTCGGCTGCAGCCATGATCGCGGGCTTTATCAACGGCGCGGACCGGCGGGGGACCGGCGCGCGTGGCGGATGGGTCCTCTGGCCCCTGGGCCTGCTGGCCGGCTGGTTGACCATCGCCAGCGCCATCAACGCCCTGACCGTGCTGACAGCCTTCGGGACGATCACGGCCCAGACCCGCGAAACCTGGGCGCTGGGCGGCGTGGGACTGGTGGCGGTGGTCGGCGCCGGGTTGGTCTGGCGGATCCGCCACCTGGCCTACGGCCTGCCGATTGCCTGGGGGCTGACGGCGGTCTGGGTCGCCGAGCGCAGCGTCAAGCCGACCGTGGCCATGGCGGCGCTGGGCGCGGCCGTCCTGATGCTGGCAGTATCCCTGGCGGCCGGCCGTCGCCCTGTCCGTTCAGCGGCGCCCGGTCCGTCTCACTGATCGGCAGGCTGGCCATGGGCCTCGATCAAGGCCTGCATCAGGTCCCGGGCAAAGGCGCCATGGCGCCGGGCAAGGGAATCGATCGCCTCTGACTTCAGGACCACTGTGGGCACAAGGATCCCCCGCGAGCCTGTGGCGCGGCAATAGCCCATGTCGATCAGACGTTTCACATAGCGGCGGGTGGTTTCCCGGGGGATGCCCAGTTCACGCGAAACCGCCGCAATGGTGACCGGGCGACGCAGCCCGTCCGGCATGACGCCATCCACGGCCAGGGGATTGAAGGAAGCGGCATTGCTCAAATGCTGCAGGTTGCCGGTGTTGATGGTCAGGAAGGTCAAGGCCAACAGGACGTCGCCCCCGAAGGGCTCAGCCAGAAGTGACGCCTGGTTGAGGAAATAGTTGATCCCCAGGCGAAGCACGAACCGATCATGCGCCAGCACATATGTTTGATCTTCAGACGACAAGCGACCGCAGGTTCCCTGTGTTTCAAAACCGAGTCCCGATACAACTGCGTCGCATCAAATGATGGGCAACGATATGAAGGCATGGCCGCAAAGGGTGCGTCATTTTGACCATTGCCCTGTTTTGGGTTTGACCATTGCCCTGTTTTGGGTCTTTGCACTCAAGGCTGACGATCTGGCCGGGATTTCCAGGCGGCAATCCCACGGCCGGCGCGCAAGCCGGGCAGCCGGAACGATTCGCTTCGGGCCGGCGCCGCTTTTGTCGCCCCTGACCGTCACACTGTGCTAGAAAACCTGTTCGTTCCTTCTGGAACCCTGCCGTCGATGAACGTCGAGGGCCTGCCCGATCGATCAGCCCCGCGTCGCGGAGCGTCGGGGCGAATGGCGAACGCGACCCGCAGCTTTTTGTTCCGGGTGCAGACGTCTTCGGCCCAGACCGGAATCTGACCTTGGCAAAACCTCCTCAACCTCCCCGTCTTGCAACTGTCGCGGACCTGCGCCAGGCCGTCGAAG
The DNA here is from genome assembly GCA_945861515.1 of Brevundimonas vancanneytii. Taxonomy (GTDB): domain Bacteria; phylum Pseudomonadota; class Alphaproteobacteria; order Caulobacterales; family Caulobacteraceae; genus Caulobacter; species Caulobacter vancanneytii_A. The sequence continues at coordinate 20,938 of CAMAVA010000013.1, forward strand.
ACGCCCTGGAACAGGGCGCTGCCGCCAGCGACCTGATCCTCCGCCTGACCTTGAGGGATTCGGCCAGAATCAAGCGCAGCCCGCTGTTTGCCGAATCCGAAATCCGCTTTCAGGACGGCGAGATGCTGGTGATGGGGGTCCGGACGGCGATCGGCCAGATCGCCAACAGTGTCCTGGAACGGGCGCCGATTCCTGCTGCGGAATAGGGCCATCCTGCCAACCTGAATTAATCGCTTGGTAGGCATAAGGTTCAATTATCGGACCCATGAACAGGCCTTTCGAATCGCCGGAGGATGAGGCCGCCCTCAGCGCTCTCGAAATCCTGGACACGGCTCCGGAGCCGGCCTTTGACCGGCTGACCGCCCTGGCGGCCGACCTGTTCGAGACGCCGATCGCCCTTGTGTCCCTGGTGGACGCAGATCGGCAATGGTTCAAGTCGCGCCTTGGCCTGGAGGCCGAATCCACCCTGCGCAGCCATGCCTTCTGTCATCACGCCCTGGCCATGGGGCCGGGCGCAGTCATGGTGGTCGAGGATGCAACCCGGGATTCGCGGTTTGCAGCCAATCCTCTCGTGACCGGTCCGCCCGGCATCCGGTTCTACTGCGGTGTGGTCCTGGCCACAGCCGACGGCGACTGCCTGGGAACCCTATGCGTGATCAGCGACCGCCCGCGCCCCAGGCCGGACGACCGGATGCTGCGCCGGCTGCGGGCCCTGGGCAAGGCGGTCGAGGAAACCATAATCCAGCGGCATTCAAGGATTGAACTGCAACGCTCCAACGCCCTCCTGACCCTGGCCGAAACCATGTCCGGCGTCGGTCGCTGGCGTTATCTGATCGCCACGGGAGAAGTGGAGTGGTCGGACGAGGTTTATCGCATCCACGCGGTGACCCGCGACACCTTCGACCCAAACCTCGACGACGCCGTAGCCTTCTATCATCCTGACGACCGCGATCGGGTGACCAGCGGCCTGGCGCATTCGGCGGCGACCGGCGAGGACAGCGCCTTCCAGCTGCGCATCATCACCCAGTCGGGCGAGCAACGCGACGTTCTGGCCCGGGGGGCCTGCGAACTGGATTCGGACGGCAAGCCCTTTGCCATTGCCGGAGTGTTCCAGGATGTCACCGACAATGTCCGCGCGGTGCGGGAGGCCCGGCGGGGCGAAGCGCGGTTCCGTGTGCTGGCGGAAAACATGGGCGATGTGATCACCCGTGTCCGGCTGGATGGTCGCAGCAGCTATATTTCACCGTCCATTGAAGCGCTTCTGGGATATCGACCGGACGACATGGCCGGCCAGACGGCCCAGGCCTTTGTCCATCCCGAAGACCGACCCGTGATCGACGGGGTCCTGGCAGAGATGGCCCGGGGCGCCGAGGCCCAGACCCTGACCCACCGCGCCCTGCACCGGTCGGGCGCCGAGGTCTGGGTGGAGACCCGTTTCCAGCTGTTGCGCAATGACGCCGGACTCCCGTCCGAAATCATCGCCGTGATCCGCGACATCACCCATCGCCGGGCGATGGAGGCCGAACTGGCCGATAGCGAGCTGCGCTATCGCACCCTGGCGGACAATGTCACCGACGTCCTGGTCAGGATCGGGGCCGACGGCCTGATCCGCTATATCTCGCCCGCCTGCCGTGCCTATGGCCTGGACCCCGCCGAGATGGTGGGTCAGCCCATCCTGAAGCTGGTGGCGCCAGAACAGCTGGAGTCTTCGCGTTCAATCACTGAGGATCTCTTCAGGGGCGACGCCCCTGACATGACCATCCGCCGGGAACACCGGATCATCACGCCCGACGGCCGGGACGTCTGGCTGGAGGGCAGCCCGAGCCTGATCCGGGACGCCGACGGCCGGGTGACAGATATCATCACCGTTCTTCGCGACATAACGGCCCGCCGGGCCATGGAGCAGCAGCTGCGGGCGGCCCATGTCGCCGCAGAGGCCGCCACAAAGGCCAAGGCCGAATTCCTCGCCAATATGAGCCATGAGATCCGCACCCCGCTGACCGCTGTGCTCGGCTTTTCGCGCCTGCTGGCCGAGACCGATCAGCTGCCGGACGTGGCGAGGGGCTATGTCAGGCGGATCGAAAGCGGCGGACGGGCCCTGATGGCGACCGTCAATGATATTCTCGATTTTTCAAAGCTGGACGCCGGCGGCGTGGAAATCCGGCGTCAGGACTGCGACCTGCACACGCTTCTGGCCGAGGCCACGGAGTTGTTCGACTCCGCTGCAGGCGACAAGGGAATCCGGCTGACGCTGGACCTGGAAGAGGACCTTCCGACCCGCCTCTGCATGGACGGGCCGCATGTGAGCCAGGTGCTGCTCAATCTGCTGGGCAATGCCGTCAAGTTCACCTCCGAGGGTGAAGTGCGGCTGCGCTCTCGCCATGACCCGGTGCGCCAGGTCCTGAGGCTGGAGGTCGCGGACACAGGCGCGGGGATCGCACAGGCCGATCAGGCCCTGCTGTTCTGCAAGTTTTCCCAGATCGATCCTTCATCGACCCGCAATCATGGCGGCACCGGGCTGGGTCTCGCCATCTGCAAGGGCCTGGTCGAGGCCATGGGCGGCCAGATCGGCGTGGAAAGCGACCCCGGCTCAGGCTCCATCTTCTGGTTCGAGATTCCGGCCGCGACCCCGTCCCCAGCAGCCGGCCTTCAGGGCCTGGGTCAGGAGACGAAACCCGCGCCAAGTCTTTCCGGACTGCGGATCCTGGTCGTGGATGACAACGAGGCCAACAGGGTCCTGGCCAAGGCGGTGCTGACATCCCTGGACGCCGACTGCAGCCTGGCGGACAGCGGTGGCCAGGCCATCGCGATCGCCCAGACCGAGCCCTTCGACCTGGTGCTGATGGATCTCAGAATGCCGGGCATGAGCGGGCTTCAGGCGGCGCAGGCCATCCGGACGGGCGGCGGACCCAATGACGGCATCCCCATCCTGGCCTTCACAGCCGACCCTGAATCCGGCGACCTGGATGGCCTTTTCCAAGGCACGGTCCGCAAACCCCTGCAACTTGGCCCGCTGCTGGTCGCCGTGATGGGCGCCATGGACGAAGGCTCCGCCCCGGGCGACCAGGCTGGATGTCGCCAAGCGTCATGAACCCTGCACGCAACAGCCTGACGCCAGCCGCAGACGCGCCCCTGGTCCTGATTGCCGACGATGATGAAATGATCCGCGCCCTTCTGCGGACCCGGCTGGAGTTGTCGGGCTTTCGAACGGTCGCGGTGCGGGATGGGGTAGACGCGCTGGAGGTCGTGGCCAGTCGCCGGCCGGCGGCCATGATCCTGGACATTGCCATGCCCAGGTTGGACGGTTTCGGCGTCCTGCAGAGCCTTGGCCGGGGCGGTCGGGCCATCCCGCCGACCCTGGTTCTGGCAGCCAGCCGCGCCACGGCCGATGTGCAGCGGGCCATCCGTCTTGGCGCCAAGGACTTCATGGTCAAGCCATTCGATGACCAGACCCTCTTGCGTCGGGTCGAACGGCTCGTCAGGCGACCGGCGCCGCCGACTGTTGTCAGTGCGCCCCCAGCCCCGCCACCCGCCGCACCCGCGCCGCACCCAGCCGAAGTCGATGACAACGAGCTGTATCTGTAAGTCGGTGCAGGCTGTTGACCCCGGCCCGCACCCGATAGGGTGAGCGCATGAGCGTCGCCTTCACCAAGGAGGGGGATTCCGAGGCGGCTGCCGCCGACCTGCCGGATCGCCCCATCTCCCCGCATCCCAATCTGGTCACCGCCAGCGGACTGGTCCGGCTGGAAGCCGATCTGGCGGCCGCCCGCGCGGCCTATGCCGCCGCCCAGCAGGGAGACGTGGCGGCCGACCGCACCGCCATGGCCCGGGCGACGCGCGACCTGCGCTACTACAATGCCCGCCGCGCCACGGCCCAACTGGTGGAGACGCCGCCCGACCGGGAAGCCGTGCGCTTTGGATGCACGGTCACTTTCGAACGCGAGGACGGCCGGCGCCAGACCTTCCGGATCGTCGGCGAAGACGAGGCCGACCCTGCTGCAGGTTCGGTGTCCTACATCTCGCCCCTCGCCCGGGCGCTGCTCGGCAAAGCGGTTGGTGAGACAGCGACCCTTGCCGGCGCCGAGGTCGAGATCACGACTATTCGCTGAATGCCTTCGGGCGGCCTAGGCCCGCCCAGGGCCAGCTCTGTTCCAGACGAACGCGAAGCCAGCCCCGCCGAGAACCCCGAGGCTCCCTGTGATAGTGACAAGACCCGCCGCCCTGACCGGCTCAAAGGCCTCGACCCGGTAGGGTGGGGTCACGAAATGCAGCCAGAAAATCAGGTCAAGGAACGGCTGGGCCCACCCCATTGCAACCAATAGCGCCCAGAAGGCGTGCAGTCCGGCCAGAAGGCCTCCGACCATCATTCCAAGGCGAGGAGCATTCAGCATCATGCAGGCAGTCTGCAGCAGACCCGGCATCCCGCAATGATCCAGATCAGCGGACGACCGACTCATTCGCTCGCATCACAAGAAAAAGGGCGGTCGCCTGTAGCCGGCGCCGCCCCCTTCCCAGGACCATTCTCTGCTCCGGTCGTCGGCAGGCGCCGGGACCAGAGCCGACTATGTTCAGATCCGCTCGATGATGATGGCCGGGGCCATGCCGCCGGCGGCGCACATGGTGACCAGGCCGCGCTTCAGGTCGCGGCGCTCGAGTTCGTCCAGAAGGGTGCCGATCAGGATGGAGCCGGTGGCGCCGATCGGGTGACCCAGGGCCATGGCCCCGCCATTGACGTTGACCTTGTCGCGGTCAAGCTTCAGGTCGCGGATGAACTTTTCAGCCACCACGGCGAAGGCTTCGTTGATTTCCCACAGGTCGATGTCGTCGACGGTCAGGCCGGCCTTGGCCAGGACCTTGCGGGCGGCAGGGACCGGGGCATTGAGCATCAGGGTCGGGGAGTCGCCCATGTTGGCGGTGGCGACGATACGGGCGCGGGGCTTCAGGCCGTTCTTGGCGGCATAGGTCGGTGAGGCCAGCAGCAGGGCCGCCGAGCCGTCCACCACGCCCGAGCTGTTGCCGGCATGATGCATGAACTGGATGTCCAGGTCAGGATAGACGGCAGTGATCAGCTTGCGGAAGGTGGTGCCATTGGCGTCCAGCGGCACGTCGGCCATGGCTGCGAAGGACGGCTTCAGGGACGCGAGGCCCTCGGCGGTGGTGCCGGGACGGGGGAATTCCTCCTTGTCCAGGGCCAGGGCGCCGTCCTCATGATAGACAGCCACCAGGGACTTGTCGAAATGGCCGCCGGCAATGGCAGCGGCCGCGCGCTTCTGGCTTTCCAGGGCGAGGGCGTCGACATCGGCGCGGCTGATACCTTCCAAGGTGGCGATGGAGTCGGCGCAGACGCCCTGGTGCGACTGGGGATGGCGGGCCCGCAGGCGCAGGTTGCCGCCGTCCATCAGCATCGGGCCATCGCTCTCGCTGGCGCGGCGCCCGGCCATGGACATCATTTCGGTGCCGCCGGCGACCATGAGGTCTTCCATGCCGGACATGATCGCGTGGGCAGCGAAGTTCACCGAGGTGATGCCCGAGCCGCAGAAGCGGTCGAGGGTCACGCCGGACGACTTGACGTTATAGCCGGCGTCGAGCGCCGACATGCGGCCCAGGTCGCCGCCCTGCGGGCCGCGCTGGCTGCTGGTGCCCCAGATGATGTCGTCGACTTCGTCGGTCTTGAGGTTGTTGCGTTCGGCCAGGGCCTTGAGAACCGTCGCGCCCAACTGCTGGGGATGGATCTCGGCCAGGGCTCCCTTGCCGATCTTGCCGATCCCGCGGGGGGTCCGGACGGCGTCGATGATCAGGGCTTCGGTCATGGGGTTTCCTCGTGCAGGGACCGCGTTTGCGGAAAGTTGTGCGGCTCTTAATGCGCTTCACGCAAGGGCATTCAAGCCCCCTGTTGTTGATCCGAGGGCAAGACTACAAAGGTACGGCTGCCGAAGCATAGGAACTGCCCATGTTACGCGCCCTGATCGTGCTGTCCCTGACCCTGGCTGGATTGATGGCGCCGGCCGCTGCGAAGGCCGGCCCGGCCGCCTGGCAGGCGACGCCCTGCACCGGTGACTTTGGCGACCAGGCGTCCCGGGTCACCTGCGGCATGCTGGCGGTCGATGAAACCCGGGGCGGTCACAGCGGCCGTCGGGTCGTGATCCCGGTGGCCATCGTCAAGGCTTCCGCGCCCAGGGCCGGGGCGCCGCCGGTGTTCTTCCTGCATGGCGGCCCCGGCGGCGATGTCGTGGATTCCGTCGCTGGCTGGATCCGGCGCCAGCGATCCGACGAGATGGCGGCGGTCGATCAGGACTGGGTCTTCTTCGACCAGCGCGGCTCGGGCCTGGCCACCCCCCTGCTGGACTGCGGGACCGTGCCGATGAATGACGCGGGGCCGCTGTCCGAGGCCGCCGCGCGCGCCCTGATCGCCTGCGGCGCGCGCCAGAAGGCGGCCGGCATTGACCTTGGCCAATACAACGAGCGCCAGGTGGCCCTTGATATCCAGGATCTGCGCAAGGCGCTCGGTTATCGCCAGATCGATCTTGTTGGCGGATCCTATGGCACCAGTATCGCCATGGCGGTGCTGCGGCATGCGCCGGAAGGCGTTCGGGCGGTGGTGCTGGACTCCCCCTGGCCGCCGGAAGCCACCTGGGCCCAGGGCGGTCCCCGGATGGTGGCGGACGCCTTGCGGGTCGTGCTGGCCAAATGCGCCGCCGATGCCGTCTGCGCGGGGCGTTATCCCACCCTCGAAAAGGATGTCGACGCCATGGCCGCGCGCTTCCTGGCCAGCCCCCAGTCCGGCAAGGCGCGAAGCTACCGGGCCGAAGACCTGGGCGGTTTCCTGATGGACGCCGCCTACAGCGCCGACGGCGCGCGCCAGCTTCCCGCCGATCTGGACGCCATGTCCCGTGGCGATTTTTCGGCTCTGGAAGTCCACCGGGCCGACCGCAGCCCCTATGTCGAGGGCCAGCATCTGACCCATCTGTGCAAGGAAGAGATACCGTTCGAGGACGCCCGGAAACTGGTGGAAGAGGCGGCCGGGGATCCCGTCGCCCGGCTGCTGGTCCCCTCGATGCTGCGGTATTTCGAGGTCTGCCAGGCCTGGCCCGTCGGCAAGCCGGACCCCCGGGACGGGGCGCCACAGTCCAGCGATGTCCCGACCCTGTTCATCGCCGCCGAGATCGATCCGGGCTGTCCACCCAGTCTGGCCAGGGCCGCCGTCGCGAGGTTTTCCAAGGGGCAGCTGTTCATCGCCTCCAACGCCACCCATGGGGTCAGCTCCGGCAGCGCCTGTGCGAGGCGGATGATCCGGGCCTTCCTGGCGAATCCGGAGGCGACCGTAGACGGCGACTGCCTGACGGCGCAGGCCCAGCCCTTTGAATTCCAGTATCCGGAATCCTGATCCGGATCCCCGCGCCGCAACCCTGTTCAGGCCCGTCCAAAGTCGCTAAGGCTCAATCTGAGCAAATCTGGATACGGAGCAGATGGACGACGCTGGCTTATCCTTGCGGGATCGGATGATGGCCATGGGGCGGGCGGCCCGCACCGGCGCCAGGGCCCTGCGTCTGGCCGGTCCGCAGCAGCGCACGGAAGCCATCCGCGCCATGGCGGCAGCCATCCAGCGCCAGGCCCCGCAGATTCTGGCGGCCAACGAGAAGAACGTTACTGCAGCCACCTATGCCGGCGTCTCCGGTCCCATGCTGGACAGACTTCGGCTCGACGCGGGCCGGCTGGCGGACCTGGTCCTGGCCGTGGAGGCCATCGCCGACATTCCTGACCCGGTTGGCGCCGAGATCGCCCGCTGGACCCGGCCCAACGGCCTGGACATCGCCCGGGTGCGCACCCCGATCGGGGTGGTGGCGATGATCTATGAGAGCCGTCCCAATGTGACGGCCGATGCGGCGGCCCTTTGCGTGAGGGCCGGAAACGCCGTGATCCTGCGGGGCGGGTCCGAATGCCTGAACAGCAACCTGGCCATCCACAAATGCATCGCGGCCGGGCTGGAAGCGGCGGGACTGCCCCGATCGGCCGTCCAGATCGTACGAACCACGGACCGGGACGCCGTAGGCCATCTGTTGTCGGGTCTGGACCGGCAGGTCGATCTGATCATCCCCAGGGGCGGCAAGAGTCTCGTCGCCCGGGTCCAGGCGGAAGCCCGGGCGCCGGTGCTGGGGCATCTGGAAGGCCTGAACCACGTCTTCGTTCATGCGGCGGCGGACCTGGACAAGGCCCGCGCCATCATCGTCAATTCCAAGATGCGGCGGGTGTCGGTCTGCGGCTCGGCCGAGACCCTGCTGGTCGATCGAGCGGCCGCAGAGCGCCTGCTGCCACCCCTGGCCGATGACCTGATCCGGGTCGGTTGCGAACTGCGCGGCGACGCCGCCGCCCGGGCCATCGAACCCCAGATGAAGGCGGCAACCGCCGCCGACTGGACCACCGAATATCTGGCGCCGATCCTGGCCGTGGCGATTGTCGACGGGGTCGCCGGAGCGGCCGCCCATATCGCCACCCATGGCTCGGGCCATACGGACGCGATTGTCACCGAGGATGCAGCGGCAGCGGAACAGTTTGCCGCAGAGGTGGATTCGGCCATCGTCCTGATCAACGCCTCCACCCAGTTTGCCGATGGTGGAGAATTCGGCTTTGGCGCCGAGATTGGTATCGCCACGGACCGGCTTCATGCCCGAGGGCCCGTGGGCGCAGAACAGCTGACGACGTTCAAGTATGTGGTTCGCGGGACCGGCCAGACTCGTCCCTGAGGCGGGACGCCCGGCCGCGCTTCGGACCGGAGTCGTCCTCAGGCCCGGAATGCGAGTCGGCCTCTATGGCGGATCCTTCAATCCGGTGCATGAGGGCCATGCCCATGTGGCCGAGACAGCCATGGCCCGGTTGAAGCTGGACCGGGTCATCTGGCTGGTCTCACCCCAGAATCCCCTGAAAAGCCGGCGTGACACCGCCCCCCTGGTCGAGCGCCTCGCCGCAGTCCGCAAGGTGGCCAGGGCCCGGGGCATGGTGGTCAGCGACATCGAGACCCGCCTGGGCTCACAATACACCATCGACACCCTGCGGCTTCTGAAGGCGCGCCATCCAGGGGTGCTGTTTGTCTGGATCATGGGGGCGGACAGCCTGAAGGATTTTCACCGGTGGCGGGGCTGGACCCAGATCATGCGCGAGGCGCCGGTGGCTGTGGTGTCCCGGCCCTGGGCGTCGCTGAAGGCCCGGCTTTCGCCCACGGCCAGGCGGTTTGCCCATGCCCGCCACGCCGCGCGTCAGGCGCCGATCCTGGCCCGCCTGCCTGCGCCGGCCTGGGTCTATCTGCATGGCCCCTTCAACTATGCCTCCTCGACCGCGATCCGGGATCGCGTGGTGAGGGGACAGGGCCGCTGAGCCGCGGAATCGTGGCCGTCAGCTGGCGACGGCGTCGTCGATCTGTCGGGGCAGCCCCCCATGACCTCTGTCAGGGTCATGATCAGACGGTCGGCGCGCACCGGCTTTGACAGATGGGCGTCGGCGCCCGCCTGAAGACTGGACCGGACATGCTCGTCAAGGGCATTGGCGGTCAGCATGATGACCAGTGTGCGGCGGGCTCCCGTCAGACGTTCGCGTTCCCGCAGTCGCCGGGTCGCCGTCAGGCCATCCATCTCCGGCATCTGCATGTCCATCAGGACCAGATCAAAGGGTTGCCTGGCCAGTTGGTCGAGGGCTGCTGTGCCGGTCTCGACAATCTCCAGCCGAACGCCGACAGCTTCAAGGATCAACCGGACCACCCGCTGGTTGGTGGGATGATCCTCGGCCAGCAGAACCCGCAAACCTTCCAGAGGCGCCGGGACGGATTCCGTCTGCATCACCGAGACCGGCTCCGGCGCGTCTTCCGCCCGCTCGAGCGGCAAGGTGACCATGAAGGTCGAGCCTTCGCCCGGCCTTGAGAAGGCCCGGACCGAGCCCCCCATCAGACCGGCCAGAGACCGACAGATCGCCAGGCCGAGGCCTGTTCCGCCAAAGCGCCGGGTGATGGAGGCGTCGGCCTGTTCGAACCGGTTGAACAGCCGGCGGGCCGTGTCGTCGTCAAAGCCGATACCGCTGTCGCTGACGCTGAACACCAGGCCGCTGTCACGGCGGCCGACATGCAGCCGCACATGGCCGGTCGACGTGAACTTGACGGCATTGGACAGCAGGTTGGACAGGATCTGGGTGATGCGAACCGCATCCCCTGTCCAGCGGCCGGCCGCGCCGTCATCCAGACGCCAGGTCAGGTCCAGGCCCTTGGCTTCGGCCGAGGCGGCATGCAGGGCGCAGATCTGGTTGACGAGGGTGGCGACATCAAAGGCGCCGGGTTCAAGTCGCAGTTCCCCGGCCTCGATCTTCGAAAAATCAAGGATGTCGGTCAGGACCTGTTCCAGCAGCCGCCCGGACGAGACGATCAGGTCGGCCAGCTCGCGGCCACGGTCGGTGGTCTGCTCCCGGGAAAGGGTTTCCGAAACCGCGACCACGCCATTCAGGGGCGTGCGCAGTTCATGGCTCATATTGGCCAGGAACCGCGATTTTTCCTGGTTGGCGCGCTCGAGCTCGGCTGTCCGGTCCCGGACCCGCTCTTCGAGGTCGTCCATGGCGTGATCGACCTGTTCCCGTCCCGTCCGCAGGGCCCGCGCCAGCACGCCGATCTCGTCGGGGCGCGCCTCGATGGCCGCCAGTCCGGCCTCCAGTCCGGCATCAACCTCGGCGCGGTCAGAGACCTTGGCTGCGGTTCTCTGGGCTTCCGCGAAGGCGGCAAGCTTGCGCAGCGGATTGGCGATGGTGCGCCGCGCCATGACCATGATCAGGGCCCCTTGCGCCGCGGCGGCCATCAGGCCCAGGACAAGAATCCAGGCGGCAGATCGGGCGGCGGCAAGGGTCACGGCCTCGGCCGGATAGCGGATCAGAAAATACCAGCCAGGGCCGCGAAGCTGGCCATAGGCGACGATGTAACGTCCGTCGGGACTGCGAACCACGCCCCGCGTGGCCGCCTTCTGGCGAATCGACTGAACAAGGGCCCGAAGCCCCATGTCCCGTTCATAGTCGGCAAGGGTCGCCTCCGACGCCTTTCCGGCAGTCTCGAATCCGGGATAGGCGATCAGATCACCTGACCCCGTGGTGATCAGATTGACCGCGCCCCGGGTCGTTCCCTGGATTGCTCGCAGAAAATAGCCCGTGAGATCGATCGACGATCCGAAGGCGCCGACCTGCCAGCCCTTGACGTCCACTGGGGTTACACAGCCCGTGGCCAGGCGTTCGCCGGCATTGTCCTGCAACAGCCTTTGCAGGGAAGTGCAGCGGATTCCCCGGCCCGAGTTTTCCACGGCCAGGGTGATGCGGGTCATCTGCTCCTGGCTGATGTCCAGGTTATTGGGGGCCAGATGACGATAGAACATCAGCCGGTCTGACCGGTTGGGTGCGAACATCACCACCCGGGTTCGGGGGGTGAAGAAGTAGAAATTGTCGTATTTTGTGACCAGGGCTTCGCCAAAATGCGGAACGACCTGATAGGCGGCGACCAGGGCCCGCCGCTCTTCGAGCGATACATCGCCGCCATCCCGGATATAGGCGCCGAGCCCGTAGCGGTAGTCGCCGTCCTCATCCTTCTGGCCGTTGAAGGCGGAATCCAGGCTGCGCCGGGTTCCGTCGGGCTTCAGGGGGAAATACTGTTCGAACAGCCGGTTGGTCTCGGCGTCGCCCAGACGCGACATGCGCAGTTTGAGGGCCCGTCCTGCATCCTGCTGGGCCGCCGCCAGATCGGTGAAGCGTCGCTCCTCCTGGTTGGCCCTCTGGGTGACATAGTCCTGGAGATAGCTGATCTCCCGGCGTTCCAGTTCCTGTTCAAAGGCGACAAAGGCCGCCAGGAAGGCAATCGTCGTCACAACAATCAACAACAGGCCGACGCTGATCAGGAACCTTCGGGAGATGGAAGTGGTTGCGCCCTGCATGGAGCCTGCACCCTAGCGGCCGGACGTTTAAAAAGGGTTCGGCGTGACCCTTCGGCCTTCCGAATCATCCGCCCTGACGAATGCCGGAAAACCTGCTATGGCTCTTTTTTGTAGCGAGAGAGAACAAGGAGCACTCCGCTGAACCGCGAGTTGGCGCCCCAGGCGCAGGAAGCCACGATTCCGGCCTCCACCGACGAGAGCCGACAGGCCTCGCTGGAAGATCTGATCCTGTCCCGGCTGGACGACGACAAGGCCGAAGACATCGTTCTGATCGATCTGAAGGGCAAAAGCCCGATGGCTGATTCCATGATTGTGGCGTCCGGCCGGTCCCATCGTCACGTCGGAGCTCTGGCGGACCACGTGCTGCGCGCCCTGAAGGACGCCGGCCACGGTCGGGCCCGGGTCGAGGGCCTGCCGCATTGCGACTGGGTGCTGATCGACGCCGGGGATCTGGTGATCCACCTGTTCCGGCCGGAAGTGCGCACCTTCTACAATATCGAGAAGATCTGGTCGGTGGATTCCCCCCACATCAGACAGGCCAACTAGCCTCTTCGGGCCAGGGCGCGGCGTGGGTCCCAAATGAAAGTCACCCTGCTGACCGTCGGGCGGCTGGGCCGTTCCAGCGAGGCCGGTCTCGCACTGGACTATGCCCAGCGGGCCAGCGCCTCGGGCCGGGCGCTGGGACTTGGTCCCTTCGACCTGATCGAGGTCGAGGGCCGCAAGGGCGGCAAGGCGGCAGAAGCCGAGGTCCTGGCGCCACATCTGAAGGATGCTCATGTCGTGGCCTGTGATGAACACGGCAGGGCCTGGACCAGCCGCGCCTTTGCCGGGCGTGTCGCCCAACTGCGGGATGACGGCGTCAGACGCCTGGTCTTCATGATTGGCGGCGCCGATGGCCTGGACCCATCGCTGCTGTCAGCGGCGGACGATACCCTGGCCTTTGGTCCCCAGACCTGGCCCCACGCCCTGGCCCGGGCCATGCTGGCCGAACAGCTGTACCGCGCGGTGACCATACTGGCCGGGAGCCCCTATCATCGCGACTGACCCGAATTTCAGCCGGCATCCGCTGGACGTCGTCCGCATCACTCTGACGGCGCTTGTGATCAGCCTTGCCGGCGGCACGGCCGCTGTCGTCATGGCCCAGGCCCCGACCCGGGATTCCGGCGAGAAATCGTCCGGAGTCGAGACCCAGGAGCGGGCAGCCGCCAGCGCCGAGATAGCCGCCCTGCGTCTGGACCTCCGGCGCATTGCCTCCAGCCAGGCCCGCAGCGGCCGCGACGTCGAGGCGGCCAGGAGCCGCCTGGCCCTGCTCAATGCCCGGGAAACCGCCCTGACGGCAGAGATGAGTCACGAACGATCCAGGCTCGGCGGGCTGCTGGTCGCCCTGGCCCTGTTTCGCCGCGACCCGCCGCCGCCCCTGCTGGTCCGGACCGACGATGCGCGGGACGCCGTGCGGGCGGCCATCCTGATCCGAGCCATGACGCCTGCCCTGGAGCGGCGGGCCAGGGCGCTTGCGAAGGAGGCGCAACAGATCGCCACCCTGCGGCGCGAGGCGGCCGGCGCCAGCGCCGCCCTGTTCAGCGCCGAAAGTCAGGCGGCCGGTCGCCGGGGGGACCTTGAGCGGCTTCTGGACCAGCAGAAGGATATCGAGACACGCTATCCTGAAGCGGCCCAGTCCGCCGGGCGGGCCGCTGGCAGTCCGGGAACCCTGGCCGACAGTTTTCCAAGGGTCGCCAGCGCAGACACGGGTCCGGGTCCGATTTTGCGGCCGGTCCAGGGCGCCATTGTGCGTGGATATTCGGCGCCGGCCTCGCCTGGCCTGTGGATCCGTGCGCCCCTGGGCGGCGAGGTGGTCAGTCCGGTTCAGGGCGTGGTTGAATTCGCTGGGCCTGTGACGGGATGGGGGGTCATTCTGATCATCCGGGCTTCGACGGGCTACCATCTGGTGCTGGGCGGACTGGATCAGGCCACAGCGGCAGCCGGCAGAAGTGTCACGGCCGGGCAACCGATCGGCCGGATGGCGACCTCGGAGGGGACCGGGCCGGAGCTCTATCTGGAGCTTCGCCGGGGCGGAGCGCCCATCGATCCTGTTCGCTGGCTGGCGACGCGTTAAAGGTTATATATCTCCCGGAAGGGATACTGTGTTGCAGGGCGCGGCCTTCAGGATGCCGCATTGGGAGTCTTTGGTTCGATCATGTTCAAGAAGCATCTGATGATCGGCGCCTGCGCCTTTGTCCTTGGCGCCGGCACCATGGCCTATGTCAGCCAGCAGGCCCAGGCGACCGCCCAGCCCAAGGCTGAAACCTATCGGATGCTGGAACTCTTCGGCGACGTCCTCGAACTGGCAGAGCGCCAGTATGTCACCGAGGTGGACGAGAAAAAGCTGATCGAGGCGGCCCTTGAAGGCATGCTGGCGTCCCTTGATCCCCATTCCGGCTATCTGGCGCCCGACAGTTTTGGCGACATGCAGGAGACCACCAAGGGCGAATATGGCGGTCTTGGCCTGGAGATCACCAGCGAGGACGGGGTGGTCAAGATCATCGCCCCGATGGACGGCACGCCTGCGGACAGGGCGGGACTGCTGCCAGGCGACTATATCACCGCCGTCAATGGCCAGAGCGTCCTGGGCCTGCCGGTCAGCGAGGCGGTCAAGTCCATGCGCGGCAAGCCGGGCGAAAAGGTCACCCTGTCCATCGCCCGGGAAAAGGCTGATCCCTTTGATGTGACCCTGGTGCGGGAAGTCATCAAGCAGAAGGTGGTCACCGCCCGGATGGAGGGCGAGTACGGCTATGTCCGACTGTCGACCTTCAACGAAAAGGCGACGGATGAGGTGACGGCCGCTATCCGGGGGCTGCAGGAAAAGAACCCGAAGATGAAGGGGCTGATCTTCGACCTGCGCCGCAATCCGGGCGGTCTGCTCGACCAGGCCGTCGGGGTGTCGGACATCTTCCTCGACGGCGGCGAAGTGGTCAGCCAGCGCGGCCGGGACGCCAAGGATATCGAACGCTACAATGCCCGTTCCGGCGATATGCTGGACGGCCTGCCCCTGGTGGTGCTGGTCGATAATGGCTCGGCCTCTGCCGCAGAGATCGTCGCCGGGGCCCTGCAGGATCGCAAGCGGGCCGAGCTGGTCGGCCTGACCACCTTCGGCAAGGGATCGGTCCAGACCGTGATTCCGCTGCGCGGCGGATCTGACGGCGCCGTCAAGCTGACCACGGCCCGCTACTACACCCCCGCCGGCCGCTCGATCCAGAAGACCGGCATCGAGCCGGACCTGGAAGTGGCCGCCACCCGCGAACAGGCCGAGCTGATCGCCAACAAGGCCTTCCAGTTCAGCGAGGCCTCCCTGCGCAATTCCCTCGACGCCGAAGAGGGCAAGAGCCGCCGCGAGGCCCATGCCCCGGC
>CAMAVA010000014.1 GCA_945861515.1 Brevundimonas vancanneytii
CGGTTCGTCCGCAGCGCCGGAAAAACGCCCCTTCAAACCCTGCTCAGTGACATGACGCAGTCGATCTATGCCGAGTTTCGGTATGGGGCCCGCCTGGAAATCGGCACCCAGACTCCCCTGCAGACCCTGAGCCTGGGAACCGGCAGCTGCCGCGACTATGCGGTGTTGATGATGGACGCGGTCCGAAGCCTGGGGCTCGCGGCTCGGTTCGTGTCGGGCTACATCTACAGTCCCTATTCCGGCCCCAACACGGTCGGCCGGGTCGGGGGCGGGCATACCCATGCCTGGGTTCGGGTCTACCTCCCGGCCTGCGGCTGGGTCGAGTTTGATCCGACCAATGGCATCGTCGGCAATGCAGACCTGGTTCGGGTCGCCGTCGCCAGGGATCCGCGACAAGCAGTTCCGCTCCATGGAACCTGGGACGGTGAAGCCAGCGACTTCGTCGGCATGGACGTGGAAGTCCATGTCGCAACCGAAACCGATGATCTCCCGCCCCGGCAACACGCAATCGGCGTTTGGCCGGATCGCCTTGAAGGGGTATGAGCAGCCCATGCGCATCAAGACCGGGTTCGAGATCACCTACGAATGTCCGGAAGACACGCCGATGCTGTTGAGCCTCAGCGTACACCCCTCCAGACGAGACGCCCTGGAAACCCCGGAGTGGCTCCAAACCAATCCGATGGTCCCGGTCCGCCAGTATCTGGATGGCTTCGGCAACATCTGCAGCCGGGTCCTGGCGCCGGCAGGGCGCTTCACCCTGTCATCGGATTTCATCGTTCGCGACAGCGGCCTGGTCGACGAATACGCCCCGGACGCCCGACAGCTTGCCGTGCAGGACCTGCCGGACGAGACATTGGTCTATCTGCTCGGCAGTCGCTATTGCGAAACCGACCGGATGAGCAATCTGGCCTGGCATCTCTTTCAGAACACCCCGCCCGGCTGGGCCCGGGTCCAGGCCATCTGTGACTACGTCCACAACCACATCAGTTTCGACTATCAACAAGCCAGATCGACAAAGAGCGCCCACGACGCCCATGAAGAGCGATATGGCGTCTGTCGCGACTTCGCCCATCTGGCCGTCACCCTCTGCCGGTGTATGAACATCCCCGCGCGTTACTGCACCGGCTATCTCGGCGACATCGGCGTTCCGCTACGCTTGCCCATGGACTTCAGCGCCTGGTTCGAGGTGTATCTGGGCGATCGCTGGTATGTCTTTGACGCCCGCAACAACCGTCCCCGCTGCTGCAGGGTCCTTATAGCGCGGGGCCGCGACGCCACGGACGTAGCCATCGCCAACACCTTTGGATCGGCGCAGCTGGTCGACTTTCAGGTCGTCAGTGAGCCGATCCCAGAGACAGCGTGACCGCCGGCCGGCCCATTGCACCGCTATAGCCGCCCACTTCGGGTGGTCGCGATTCTGCTGTCGAGCCTGGCGGGGTTCGTGGACGCCCTCGCCTTCCTCCAGTTGGGCGGCTTCTTCGTCTCCTTCATGAGCGGCAACTCCACACGCCTGGCGGTCGGGCTGGCCGAACAGAGTCGGGCGGCCTGGATCGCCGGCGGTCTGATCGCTGTTTTCGTTCTGGGCGTTGTCCTGGGATCGAGCGTCGGACGACAGGCTCGACAAGCCCGAAAGCCGGCCGTGCTGGGGTTGGTGACAACGTTGCTGTTGGGGGCGGCGCTGGTTCATGACCTGGCCGGTGACCGTTGGGCGCTGGCCTCCAGCGGCTTCCTTGCCCTGGCCATGGGCGCCCTGAACGCCACCTTCGAGCGGGACGGCGATATCGCCATCGGGATCACCTACATGACCGGCGCCCTGGTGAAATTCGGCCAGCGGTTTTCTGCCGCCCTGGCAGGCGGGGATCGATGGGCGTGGGTCCCGTTCCTTATGCTATGGACCGGACTTGTCGTCGGCGCCTTCCTGGGCGCTGTCGCCTTTGGCCTGCTGGGGTTCAATGCCATCTGGATCGGCGCTGCACTTGGCGGCGCCCTCACGCTTGCGACCTTCATCATCAGTCGAAGCGGAGAAGTGACCTAGTCCACAGCCACCGTGTAGTTGAGGGCCAGCCGTCCGCCGTCGGGATACAGCGTCTGCCCCGTGAAGTAGCTGGCGTCCTCACTGGCCAGGAATACGGCCACCCTGCCGATCTCGTCTGGCTCGCCAAACCTCTTGAGTGGCGTGCGGGAAAGGATACCCCGGGCGGCATCCGGGGTGGTCATGACCCCTTTCAGGATGTCCGTGGCGATGGTCCCTGGCCCGATGGCGTTGACCCGGATTCTGTGAGGCGCAAGTCCCAGGGCCATCGCCCGGGTGAGCTGGTTCATGGCGCCCTTCGACGTCACGTAGGCCAGCTGGGTCGGTATCGCCATGACGGCGTTGATCGAGCTCATATTGATGATCGAGCCCTGCAGATTCGACGCGACCATCGCCTGGGCAACCGCCTGGCCGATCACGAAGGCGGCGCGCAGATTGACCGACAGCACCCGGTCAAAATCCTCCAGCCTGGCCGTCAGGATGTCGCCCGCGGCCAGGATCCCGGCATTGTTCAGCAGAAGGTCTATCGGCCCGATCAAAACCGCCGCCTGATCCACGGCCTGTCTGGCGGCAGAAGCGTCGGAAACGTCGCAGACCAGTCCAACCACATGCTGACCGGTCTCCAAGGCAATGGCTGCGGCGGCCGCTTCCACCCCTTCAGCGTCGATATCCATCAGCACCACATCGGCGCCGGCCCGGGCGAATGCCAGGGCGCAAGCCTGGCCGATGCCATGGGCCGCTCCCGTGACCAGGGCCTTGCGACCGGAAAGCTTCATCACCAGACCCCGACATTGGGCATGGACGCCCAGGGCTCGGCAGGCGCCAGGGATGCCCCCTTCTGAAGCAACTCGATGGAGATGCCATCCGGAGATCGGACGAAAGCCATGTGGCCGTCCCGCGGCGGCCGATTGATGGTCACGCCGCCGTCCATCAGTTTCTGGCAGGCCGCATAGATGTCATCCACCGCATAGGCCAGATGTCCGAAATTGCGGCCGCCCGTATAGGCTTCAGGATCCCAGTTATGGGTCAGCTCGACCATGGGCCCCTTTCGATCTCGGGCCAGGTCCAGGTCAGCAGGGGCAGCCAGGAACACCAGCGTGAAACGGCCGCCGGCATTGTCGTAGCGGGACACCTCGGCCAGCCCCAGTTTGCCGCAGTAGAAATCAAGGGCGGCCTCAAGGTCTGCGACCCGAACCATGGTGTGAAGATATTGCATGAAACAGTCCTTTCAGGTCACCGCGGCGCGGCGACGGTAGTCTGGATGATCATAGCGCCCGCTGGACACCACTTCGCCGAGGATATGGGCGGCCCGCGCGGTTTCGGCAAAACTCAGAGGCAGCGGGGAGAAGCCAAATCGCAGGATGTCGGGATCGCGGAAGTCGCCGATCACGTTACGCGCAATCAGGGCCTGGACGATCGCATACCCGTCCGGATGACGAAAACTGACATGTCCTCCCCGGCTCAAGGCGTCACGCGGGGTCGCAAGCTCCAGCAACCCGGCCGCTGGACCCGTCTCGACGAGCGAGATAAAGAGTTCGGTCAAGGTGGCCGCCTTGGCCCGAATGGCGGACATGCCGGCCCGGGCGGACAGTTTCACGCCGCATTCCAGGGCGCAGACTCCAAGCACCGGCGGAGTGCCACAGGCAAATCGGGCGATACCCCCTGCCGGACTGTAGCGATCATCGAATTGGAACGGTGCCGCGTGCCCCATCCAGCCCGAAAGGGGAGAAACCAGTTTGTCCTGATGGCGACGAGCGACAAACAGGAAGGCAGGGGCGCCCGGACCGCCATTGAGATACTTGTAGCCGCAGCCGACCGCCAGATCCGCATTGCAGTCGTTCAGGTCCACTTCCAGCACGCCAACGCTGTGACTCAGGTCCCAGATCACCAGGGCCCCGACAGCGTGGGCGGCGGCGGTGAGGCGCTTCATGTCCCGGATGGCGGCGGTCTTGTAGTGGGCATGACACAGGACCAGCACGGCCACTTCGGGCGACAGGGCCGATTCAATCTCGTCCGAGGGACGCAGGTCCAACCGACGTCCGTCGCCAAGCGTGCGAATGGCGCCCTCGAGCATGTAGAGGTCAGTGGGAAAATCGCCCGGCTCAGACAGAACGACCTTGCGGTCCGGCAGAGCCTGCATGGCTGCGACCGCGAGCTTGTAGATATTGGCGGAGGTCGAATCCGCCACAATCACCTCACCCGGGGCGGCGCCCACAAGCCCCGCAATCTGGTCACCAACCCGGCGCGGGGCGCCAAACCAGTCGTGGTCATTCCAGCCCCGGATCAGGCTTTGTCCCCACTCCTGTTCCACCACCTGGGCCAGGCGGGAACGGGCCGCGACTGTCAGGGGCCCCAGGGAGTTGCCGTCAAGATAGATCAGTCCCTCAGGCAGGCAGAATTCCTCGCGAAATCCCTTCAGGGCATCTCCGGCGTCGAGGGCCGTCACGTCGGCGTCGATCATCATTCCAGTTCCCGCAGCACGGCGCGCACCGGCGCCGCATCCAGCCCGGCAAGCGGCAGTGGCAGAGCGATGAGTTCGTAGTCGCCCGGCGGTGGGTCGCTCAGCATCAGCCCCTCAAGGATTGCCATGCCACGCTCTGCGACCATCCGGTGGGCTTCCATGGATTTTGAAGATTCGGGATCCAGCGAGGCTGTATCAACGCCGATTAACCGCACGAAATGGTCAGACAACAAGGCGATCGACTCGGCCGCAACCGGCTTGAAATGGCTATCCCAGTCGTTAAGCGGAAAAGTCTCATAGGTTCGCAGGAGGACCCTCGGCGGCAGATCGACCAGCCAGGGCGAGAGATCAACGGGCTCGATCCGAGGCCCGGCGCTGCGCAGGTCGATCAGACGACAGGGCCCCAGATAGACTTCAAGATCGACAGCCTCGATCGACCGCCCGCCCTCCACATAGTGAAGGGGTGCGTCCGCGTGGGTGCCGGCGTGAACCGACTGGCTGAAGCGGCCCACATTGACCGGACAGTCCGGCCCCATGGTCCAGACCCGCGACTGCTCGAACGGCGTGTCTCCAGGCCAGGTCGGCATGCCGGGTCTGAGAGGCTGCGTGATGTCCCAGAGTCGACCGGTCATTTGCTGCTTATCGACTGCATCTGATGCCAAGAAAAGGGGCAAGGATCGACTCGCCCCTGTCACCGCGTCGCGACATGCGCGCAGTTGTTCCCCATTCTTTCCCCAATTTCATTTGCCGCGAAGCCAGAGCGCCGCCATATCAGAACAGTGTTCAGATCAGGATCCCGGGGGGCGGGGCGCAGTCAGCGCATCGGCCGGGCGACGCCGAAGGCCAATTCGACCATGAAGATCAAGACCTCATACCTTGTCGCCGGGGGCTTCCTTGGCTCGGTCGTCATGTTGTTTGTCATAAGCGGACTTTTCGAAGCCTTGGGCGGCGGCGACGACAAGGCCAAGGCCGCCGCACGGGCAAAGGCGGAAGCCAAGCCCGCGGCGCCGCTGGTTACCACGGCGACCATCGTCGCCCAGATGCGTCCTGCGGCGATCATTCTGCGCGGCCGAACCGAATCTGCCCGCACCGTGATTGTCCGGGCCGAAACGGCCGGCCCGGTTACCGCGACCCCGGCTGCCGAAGGAGGTTTCGTCCAGAAGGGCGCCGTCCTTTGCCGCCTCTCGGTCGATGCTCGCCAGGCCACCCTCGACCAGGCCCGCGCAAACCTGCGGTCGCGGCAGCTTCAGCGGGAGGCCTCGGCCCGGCTGGCGGAACAGGGCTTCCGCTCCCAAACTCAAGTTCTTCAGGACCAGGCAAATCTTGATGCCGCCCAGGCCGCGGTCCGCCAGGCCGAAGTCACCCTCGAGCAGGTCAATGTTCGTGCGCCATTCAGCGGTGTCTTTGATCGTCGGGACGCAGAGGTCGGGACCTATCTCTCTCCGGGCGGCGCCTGTGGAACCCTTATCGAGCTGGACCCCCTGGTCATCGTCGCCGATCTCGCCGAAAATCAGATTGGCCAGGTCGCCGTAAGGGACAACGCCCAGGCCGTGCTCAATTCAGGAGAAACCCTGTCGGGCCGCGTTCGACTTGTGGCCCGTGACGCTGATCCGCAGACACGAACCTACAGGGTCGAGGTCGTGGCCAGAAACCCGGGCGCCCGGGCCCGCTCCGGTCTGTCAGCCGACATCCGCATCTCGACCGGCGTAATCCCGGCTCACCAGATTCCGTCTTCGGCCCTCGTCCTGGGATCCGACGGCAAACAGGGCGTCCGCTATTTGGACAATGGCGCCCGGGTCGCCTTCGCCCCGGTGACGATTATCGACGAAACGCCGGAAGGCATCTGGGTGACCGGCCTGGCCGGAACGGTCCAGCTGATCACGGTCGGCCAGTCCTACGTCACCGAAGGACAGTCGGTCCGCACCAGCAAGTCGGCAGGAGGCCAGTAGCCCATGATCTCCGCATTGATCCACGAGGCCATACGGCGGCGCAAGGTGGTCCTGGGCGTCGCCGTGGTGGCGTCACTGTTTGGCCTACTGACCTATCTCAATCTGCCAAGGGAATCCTCTCCGGACATTCCGGTGCCCTTTGTCAGTATCACGGTTCCCTATCCGGGCGTTTCGCCGGAAGACGCCGAGCGTCTGTTGGTGCGGCCGCTCGAAACAGAACTCCAGTCCCTGGAGGGCCTCAAGGAGATGAACGCGGTGGCGGCCCAGAACGCCGCCCTGGTCTATCTGGAATTCGAGGTCAATTTCGACAAGGACAAGGTCCTGGAAGACGTCCGGGCCAAGGTGGACCTAGCCAGGGGGCGTTTTCCGCCTGACGCCGAAGAACCGGTGATCAGCGAGAACAATGTCAATGACGACCCCTTCATCGGCATCATGCTGTTTGGCGCGGCGCCCGAGCGCAGCCTCTTCAAGACCTCACAGGCCCTGCAGGACAGGCTGGAAGCCCTTCCCGGCGTCCTGCGCACGGAACTTGGCGGCGGCCGCGAAGAGGTCCTCGAGGTTACCATCGATCCCACCCGGATGCAGGCAGCGAATGTCAGCGCCAGCGAACTGGCCCAGGTCATCGGCCGCAATAACCAGTTGATCCCGGCTGGCAATCTTCGGACCGCCGAGACGGAATTTGCCGTCAAGGTGCCGGGGGTGGTGGAAAACCCGCAGGACATTCTGGCCCTGCCGATCAAGCGCAATGGCGATCGCCTGATCACCATAGGCGACATCGGCGATGTAAGGCGGACCTTCAAGGAACCGCGCCGCATCACCCGTTTCAACGGTCAACCGACCTTTTCCATCGATGTGGTCAAGCGGTCCGGCGCCAATATCCTGGACAGCGTCAAGCAGGTACGGGCGGCTGTCGCCGAAGAGCAGAAGCGGTGGCCTGACACGATCCAGGTCGCCTACACCTTCGACGAAAGCGAATTCATCGAACGCAGCCTGACAATTCTGGAAAGCGGACTGATCATCGCCACCATCCTGGTGATGACCATCATTGTCGGCAGTCTGGGCGTGCGCCAGGGCATCATGGTCGGGGTTTCCATTCCCGTCTGTTTCATGATCGGCTTCCTGCTGCTTCAGGCCTTCGGCCTTACCTTGAACCAGATGGTGATGTTCGGGCTGGTCCTGGCAGTCGGCATCCTTGTCGATGGTGGCATCGTGGTCGTGGAGTATGCTGACCGGAAGATGGCCGAAGGCATGGACCGGGAAGAAGCTTTTGCCGCCGCAGGGACCCGGATGTTCTGGCCTGTTGTCAACGGCACCCTGACCACCCTTTGCGCCTTTGTTCCCTTCCTCTTCTGGAACAGCATCCCCGGCAAGTTCATGAGCTTCCTGCCCATCACCCTGATGATGGTGCTCGGCGCCTCGATCTTTGTGGCCCTGATCTTCACCCCGGCCTTCGGGTCCATCTTCGGCCGCAAACAGGGGGTCGACACCGAACATCTGGAAGAGATCCAGAAGTCGGAGCATGGCGATCCGAGGGAGATGAAAGGGTTCATGGGCTGGTACGCTCGGACCCTGTGGTCCGCCGGTCACCATCCCTTCCGCGTGACCGCCGTTGCCCTGCTGGTCATGGTGGCGATCGTCATCGCCTTCGGATCCAAGACCCATCGCACCGAGTTTTTCCTGGACGAGGACCCGGAGTCCGCAACGGTCTGGGTAAAGGCACGGGGAAACCTGACCGCAGAGTCGTCGGACCGACTGGTCAGACAGGTGGAACAACGTCTGATCGGCCTGCAGGGCATGGAGTCCCTCTACGTCGCCTCCGGCAAGTTCAGCGGCGGTGGGCGTAGTTCTCCTCCCGCAGACGCCGTCGGCCGTATCCAGGTCGAGTTCCAGGACTTCGAGGATCGCAAGGCCCTGGGACTGCGCGGCAAGGACATTACTGCAGACATTCGTGAACGCGTCGCAGACGTGCCAGGCGTCCTGACCGAGGTGCGCCTTCCCCAGGGCGGACCGCCGCAAGGCAAGGACGTCCAGGTCGAGCTTCGCGGCGCCGATCCTGCCGCGCTCGACCGGGCAGCAGACCTCATCAAGGCCAGGCTCGCCAGCGATCCGCAACTCATCGAGCAAGAGGACAATCGCGCCTCTCCCGGTATCGAGTTGAACCTCACGGTCGATCGCGAGGCCGCCGGGCGCTACGGAGTCGATGTCCTGTCCGTCGGACAGGCGATCCAGTTCGTTACCACCGGGGTTCTGGCGGGACGGTTCCGTCCCGACGATGCTGAGGACGAACTGGATATCCGGGTCCGTTTCACTCCGGAAAACCGCAACTTGGCGGCCTTTGACCGACTGAAGATCACCACGCCCTTCGGTCCGGTCCCGGCAAGCTACTTCGTAAAGGAAACCCCTTCACAGCAAGTGACCAGCATCCAGCGCCGGGACGCCCAGCGGCTGATTATCCTGCAGGCCAATACCATCGAAGGTGTGGCCGCGAACCAGAAGATCGCCGAACTTCGGCCCTGGCTGGAGAAGGCCGGCATTGATCCCAATGTCCGCTGGAAGTTTACCGGGGCCGACGAGGAAGGCCAGGAGGCGGCTCAGTTCTTCATTGTCGCGATGGTCGCCACGCTGTTCATGATGGCGGTGATCCTGCTGTGGCAGTTCAACAGCTTCTACGGGATCGTCGTGACCCTGTCGGCCGTGGTTCTGTCAACAATGGGCGTGTTGCTGGGCGTGGTCGTCAATCTGGCCAACACCTTTGACTACATCTCGGTCCTGATGCTTGGGACCGGGGTCGTGGCGCTGGCCGGGGTGGTCGTCGGCCATAACATTGTCCTTGTGGATACCTTCTATCAGCTTCGCCGTCAGGGCTATGAAGCTGATGAGGCCGCCATGCGCTCGGCCGTCCAGCGCTTCCGACCGGTCATGCTGACCACCGTCGTGACCGTGGTGGGCCTGCTGCCGCTGATGTTCCAACTGCACCCCAACTTCCGCGGGTTGCATTTCGAGTATCGCGCCCCCGGCTCGGAATGGTGGGTCCAGCTTTCCGGCTCGGTGGTCTGGGGCCTCAGCTTTTCGACCCTCCTGACCCTGTTCATCACCCCGGCGGCGCTTGCGGCGCCCAGAACGCTGAGCAGGCGGTTCCGCAACATCTGGAACCTTGTCCGTGGTCGCCAGAGTTGGGACCAACGGATCCGCGCGGGAGACAACGTCAAGCGGAAGGACGCGATTGTTGAACCGGTCGACCTTCGTCCGGCGGCGGAATAGCAATCAGGGCTGCTTTCCCCGGGTCTGACGTCGCCAAAGCACAGCATATTCGCCGCCCTGGGCCAGCAGGTCTTCGTGCCTTCCGCGCTCCACGATCTTGCCGCGCCGAAGAACGAGAATCTGGTCGGCATCCGCGACAGTCGACAGCCTGTGCGCCACAACCAGTGTCGTTCGTCCGGCACGGGCCCTCTTGAGGGTGTCCTGGATCGCCGCTTCGGTGCGACTGTCCAGGGCGCTGGTGGCCTCATCCAGGATCAGAACCCGGGGCCCGGCGAGCAAGGCCCTGGCGATCCCGACCCTCTGGCGCTCACCCCCAGACAGCTTGAGCCCCCTCTCGCCGACCCGGGTTTCCATGCCTTCCGGCAGCCCGGCGATAAACTCCGTCAGTTCGGCTGCGTCCGCTGCTGCGGCAATTTCCAGCGGTGTGGCTTCCGGCCGCGCAAAGGCGATATTGGCCAGAAGGCTGTCGTTGAAGAGCGCAACATCCTGGGGAACCAGAGCGACCATCCGCCGGAGCGCGGAAATCTTCACGCGGGTCAGGTCCACGCCATCGAGCAGGATCCGGCCTGCCTGCGGATCAATCATGCGGAGGGCGAGCCGCACCAGGGTGGTCTTGCCGGCGCCAGACGGGCCTACAAGGGCAACTGTCTCACCTGGGTTGGCGACAAAGCTGACGCTCTCAAGCCCCTGGGATCTTGCGCCATGCCGAAACGACACAGACTCGAAAACGACCGAGCCCCCTCGCCCATCCCCTGGCGGAGGATCAACAGCATCCGTCGCCTCCGCGACGTCCGGCTTCTGCCGACGGAGTTCCATCATGGCTTCAAGATCAATGAAGCTTTGACGGATTTCACGATAGGCGAAACCCAGGATATTGAGGGGTGCGTACAGGTTTATCAGGATGAGGATGGCGGCTGTGACGTCCCCCGGACCCATTCGTCCCGCCTGGGCCTCGAACCCCGCCAGCAACGCCATTGCCGCCAGTCCGACGGTCATGATGGCCGCCTGGGCAAGGTTGAGCAGGCTCAATGAGTTGGTTGCGAGGATCTGGGCCTGGGCGTAGGCGCCCAAGGCCCGTTCATAGTTTGCAGCGGCTCTGGTTTCTGCTCCGAACGCCTTGACGGTCTCATAGTTGAGCAGGGCGTCAACCGCCCGGCCCGCCGCTTCACTATCGGCATCATTGAGCGCACGGCGGTGGGCAATCCTCCAGTCCGAAATCGCGAAGGTGAGCACTCCGTAGACCAGGACGGTCATGACCGCCGCCGCCGCAAACCGCCAGTCATAGGCCTTGGCCAGCACAACCGCGGCAATCACCAGTTCGATGGCTGTCGGACCCAGATTGAACACAAGGGCCCGGAGCAGGAAATCCATGGAGCGGGCGCCGCGATCAATGACCCTGGACAGGGATCCGGTCCGCTTGCCCTGGTGAAACTCCATGGAAAGTGACAAGGCATGGCCAAAGGCCTCGGCTGCGGCTCGCCGCTGCGCGGCTTGCGCGACAGGTGTAAAAATCACATCCCGAAACTGCGGCGCGGCGGCGGCGAGAAACCGCACCAGGGTCCAACCGATGATCAGTCCGGCAAAGGCGATGCCCACCTGCGTAGGTGCGCTCTTGCCGGCGCTGAGATCATTGACTGCAGCCCCCAGCAGAAGCGGCGCAAGGACTCCAAAGATTTTGCCGCCCAGGGTGAGTGTCAAGGCTCCGCCGAGACGCCAGCGCAAGCCCGGCGCTCCGCTCGTCAGGATCACGGCGAGCAGGTCCTTCAGGGCGCTGACCGCACTGACGGGCGCTTCGCCCGGCTCGGCTTGTCCTTTCGGGCGACTGCGCTCCGGCATCGGTCTCAAGATGCGTCACCCAGGACAAGGGTGCTTTGAACTCCGCCGCCAGGGGTCATCCAGTCGATCCGCCAATGTCGACCGATGCGGGCGGCCCGGAACGGTTGGCCCAGTGGCGCTGCCGGGCTGATCGATAGCACCGAGGTCTGCTCCCCGCGTTCGCCGGCGATCTCGAAGCGCCGGTCGCCAGACGCCAGGGGGCGCTCGATTGCAAGATGAAACCGGCCTTGACGATCCGTCTTGCCCGCGCCGGCCGCACTTCGGTCAACGCGCAGGGATACTCCCGATTCTGGCAGAGCCACCCCGGCCACGGATGCAGCGCCGTCCCGGTCAAAATCAACACTCAGCAGGCGCGGCGCGGTACTGGCGGGGCCGATAACCTGGGCGCTTGCGCCGGATCTAAGTTGCGCAGACCGCCCGTCCGGCAACACGGCCAAATAGCCCTGGGCCTGAATTCGACGATCGTCCTCAGCACTCATGGAAAGACCGAACAGTTGCACCCCAGCCGATGCTGGAATGCGCACTGACCAGACCCCATCTAGGCCGGCCCTTCCGGTCATCGTCGCTCCGCCGGGTGCGCCAAGTCGAACCTCCGCGCCCGGGTCGGCATTTCCGTCGAGCTGAATCTGCCCATCGGCAGCTCGGCGGCTTGACATCAACGACGGCGGTTTCAGGTAGCCTGCTTCAGTTGCCGGATCGGCGCCGGACTTGGGAACCTCGCCACGCCAGGCGCTATCTCCCGGTTCGCTCGGTCCGCAAGCCGTGAGGACCACAAACCCGCTCACAAGCGCCCACTGCTTCCACACGATACTTGAAACCCTCACCAGGAACGTTGAACATATTCCATCGAGATTTTCCGGCGCGCCTGCAAGCGCGCCTTTTTGTTGTGGAGCGAAGATGACGGACAACGGTGGGCCCATGCCGGTCGCGATAGGCTCAGTTTGCGTGTTCTGCGGCTCCTCGGACGAGGCAGATCCGGAGTTTCTGACGTCAGCCCGGCGGTTTGGTGAGCTCTTGGCCGAAAGCGGCATTCGGCTGGTCTATGGAGGCGGAGGGGTTGGCCTGATGGGCGCCTGTGCGCGGGGGGCTAATTCGGCGGGCGGAGCAGTCCTGGGCATCATTCCTGAATTCCTGACAAGCCGGGAACAGCCATTCTCCGACGTTGAAACCGTGGTCGTTCAAACCATGCACGAACGGAAGATGCAGATGTTCACGGCATCAGACGCGTTTGTCATTCTGCCAGGCGGTGTCGGCACCCTTGAGGAAGTCGTCGAACTGCTCTCCTGGCAACGGCTGGGACTGCATGACAAACCCATAGCCTTCTACAGTCCCCGCAACTTCTGGCAGCCCCTGTTCGAGCTGTTTCAACACACCATCGCCGAACGCCTGACCCCGGCGAGCTTTTCGATGGCCTGGCGCACGACAGAACGTCTCGAAGAACTACTTCCGCTTTTGACAGAAATGGCGGCTCGCGGCCGATCCCCTTCCCTGCCCGAACTCACTTGACTTGTCGCCTTCGGGAAAAGCCGGTCGGACCTGCAGGATGCGATGTCTGCCAGTCGCAGAAGGTGAGGATCCCAGAGCTCAGGAAACCCGACTCAGACTCAGGACCCGGCCGGAGAAACAACCGGATTTGGATGCCGCCCCGTCAAACTGGATCACACGTCGTTCGCATCCTGCAGCGCTGGCCAGGGACCCTTGGCGACCGATCGGCTCCCGCTCGCCAGACTCTGTCGGGTCAAACACCGCCCGTTACCGGCAGGAGCGCGCCGGTGATGACTGCCGCCTCCGGCCCTGCCAGAAACATCATCACTTCAGCAAGCGCAGCGGGTTTTACCCACAGATTGAAGTCTGCATCAGGCATGTCCGCCCTGTTGGCTGGTGTGTCCAGGATGGACGGTAAGACAGCATTGACGGTAACTCCCGCGCCTTTGGTTTCTTCTGCAAGCGCTTCGGTCAGACGATGCACCGCCGATTTTGACGCGGCGTAGGCGCCCATACCGGCCATCGCCTTCAGAGCACCATTGGCGCCAACATTGACTATGCGGCCTGATCGTCTGGCAAGCAGATGCGGCAGAACCGCCTTGCTGGCATTGAGCGTCGTCACCAGGTTCATGTGATGCATTCGCTCCCAAAGGGCGAGGTCGCTGGCGCCCACCGTCTCCCAGCGAAATCCACCGGCGATATTCATCAGCACATCGATCTGCCCGAAACTGGCGATGATCGAATTGATCGCCTCGGTGGCCTGCACGGGGCTGGTCAGGTCGACGCCGCCCAGAACCATGGTTCCTTCTGTCTCATGCTCGGACGCCGCGGGTGAAAAATCGATCTCCGCAACGCGGTGGCCAGATGCAAGCGCGGCTTGGCAAACGGCCTTTCCCAGGATTCCGGACGCCCCTGTCACAACCACAACCCGATCTGTCATTTTGGATCCTTCAACCCTTTTCCGGTTCGGGCGACATAGTGACGTTCGGCCTCAGATCTTGGAATACACAAACCGCGGAATGAAGAACCGTCGCTTGTTCAATACGACACCGAGGACCGCGCCGCCGCCCCCCTCAATCCGGCGAACAAGATTCTGAACGACCGGGACGCGGGCAGACTCAGCTTCGACAACGATCAGTGTCATATCGGCCAGAGGCGCAATCAAAACCCCCGCCGCAGACCTTTGCACCGCCGGAGAGTCGAGCAGGATCAGGGGATAGTCCGCTCGGGCGGCCTTCAGGAAGGCGAGCCATCGGTCATCGGAAAGGGATTGACCGGGCCTGGCCATCGGACCCGTGATGTACAGGTTCGAGCGGTCCACCTGGAAGACATTGCGAGCGTCTTCCACGGCGTCCAGTCGTCCGCCAAGATGATGAATGCGCGAGGCGAGCGACTGTCCTTCCAAGGGCTCGACGTCGATCAACAGGACTCGCCCCAAGGTTCGCTGCGCTCGCATGATCGCCATGTCCAGACACAGACTGGACACGCCTTCCCCCTCATCAGCGGCGACCCACTGGACAATGCCGCTGCCGTCTCCCACCAGACTGCGCAACAGACGGTGAACAAGGTTGACGTCATCCGCCGTCATTCGCCCCGGCAGCGGCCGCCAAAGCGGCGATCTGGCCATGTCTTCAGGTCCCTTTGGCACGGTGACCAGAACAGGGAGATCCAGTTTCGATTCAGCGTCGGAAGGGCTGACCATGATCTGGGAGGTCGCAGCAGACACGACAATCAGGCTCATTGCCGCCACAATACCGAGCATGAAGCCGGCGACCAGCACGATCGCGCGGCCGGATTGGCCCTTGGACGGCGGCTGCGCCCGCTCGACGATGCGGACGTTGGCTTGGACGCCGGCCAGGGCGCCTTCCAAACGCGCGTCCTCCGCCTTCCTTGCAATGTCCTGATAGGCGCCTTCAAGAAGCGCCCGGTTGCGAAGCAGTTCCCGATAGAGGGGCCCCACTTCGATCAAGGATTGAAGCCTGGTCGCGTTTTCGTTCAGGGCGTCCAGGGCCTGCTGGCGTCCGGCCTTGAGCGCCGCTGCCTCCCCCCGTGTTGTCGCCAGTTGAGTGTCCAGATCCTGATAGACCGGATTTGCACCTTGCCTCACGAGGGCTGTTTCCTGCTGGGGCGCAGCGGCGATGGCAGCCTGCAGGCCGGAAATCTGGCGGTCGAGTTCAGCCACGAGCGGATGACCATCCCGGAACTTCGCCGCCGCCACCCGTCTTTGCTCCTGCACGGTCGACAGAGCCGTTGTGAGGGCCTCGACCTGCTGCGATCGCGCCCAGTCGGTATTCAGGGTGATCATCGGGGCCGTGTCCCTGAGATCCTGGTCCAGTCGTCCCTCACGGCCGCCCGCCTGGGAAATCTGCTGGTCCATGCCCTGAAGCTGGGCGATCAACGTGGTCTGGCGGGTCTGGGTAGAGACCAGTTCCTGGTTGTAGTCGCCGATCCTCGATGCCGAAGAGACGGATGCGATCTGCGCTTCGAGGGCCGCAAGCCGCGCCCGGAGGTCGGCTTCCTGCTCCCGGATTACCTTGACGTCAGATCGTTCAAAGATCTCACGCCGGCGCTTGATGTAGAGGTCAATCAAGGTGTTCAGGAGTTCGGCGGACACTGCGGCATTCCGATTTCGGAGACCCAGCTCAATCACATTGGACGCCGGGACATTCTCGATCCGCAGATCCTTGCCCAACTGCTCCAGCGCCAGATTGATTGAATTTGGGTCCCCTCGCAGTGAGGGGTAAACTGTGGAAATCCCGACAGCGTTGAGCGCCGAGGCCTGGATATCCTTGGATTTCAGGATTTCCATCTCGGCATTGACAATCTGGGCCCTGTCAAAAGTCAGGCCCGGACCGCTACTGTTGACCGTTCCCCGGAAGATGTAGTCGTCGCCCAGGAGAATCAGCAGTCTCGACTGAGCCGTGAACACGGGCTTGGCCGTGACAGCCAGACCCAGGGACAGCACCACCGGAATAAGGAAGATCAGCAGCGCCATCCTGCCATAGTAGAAAACAGGCGTCAGAAGGTCGCGGGTCGTGAACCCTGCTCGGCCAGGTGACCGGGTCGAACCGACATCGGAGGCGGTGGTATCGGTCAACACGAACTCTGGGGCCGAAGATGATCAGGGCCGGAAAAATCCGGTCCGATTCACCTGTCGTGCGTCAGCAAGACAGGAGAATCAGGCGGAAGCCCCTTACAGTAGCAGAAGCCCGACTCAATCGGCGACGACCGCCTTGGCCCAGATGTCCTCGAAGGCCGCCACACCGAGAGCCAGGCAAACTGCCGACGAACCGCCTGGGTTCGCGGCGAAAGGAATCGGGAGACGGCCTTGCGGTTCTGCAGCCTGCTGATCTTGTGTCTGGCCCTGGCCGGCGCAGCCCTGGCCGCGCCGGCGCCGCAGACCCGCCCTTCCCCCGTTGTTTCCTATGACGGTTGGACCCGGCAGGACTACCTCTACCGCATCATGCCGGGTGACGAACTCAGCCTGAATTTTCTGATCGCGACGGATATGAACAGCCGGGTCATCGTGGGGCCTGATGGCCGCGGCGTCTTTCCCCTGGTGTCCAGCATTCCCGTCGCGGGCCTGACGGTCGAGGAAGCCGGACGCGCCCTGACGGCAGCCTATGGCCAGGTTCTCCGAAATCCTCAGGTCGAGACCCTCGTCGCCGTCTATGGCGCTGCCCAGATCTATGTTGGCGGCGAAGTGCGCACACCAGGCGTCCAGCCCCTCCGGGGCCAGATCAACGTCGCGCAGGCCGTGGTGGCGGCCGGCGGATTCCAGGATACCGCAGGGACCGGAAAAGTGGCGGTGCTGCGACGCCGCACGTCCGACAACCACCTGCTCATCCGTATTGTCGATGTTGCTAAGCTTCTGAAGGGCGAGCCGGAGGACGATTTCCAGATCCTCCCAGGGGACCTCATCTTCGTTCCACGCAGTCGGATTTCGGAGGTCAACCTGTTCGTCCGGCAATATCTGAATGGGGTTCTGCCGTTCAATTTCGGCTTCAGCTACGACCTCAATCGTAACTTTTGAACGCAAGGATGCAGCCCCGGACGGGCTGGAACATGTCACGCTACCTGACCTCGATCGTTGAACAGGCCCTGTGGTCGTTGCTGAACCTCGGCGTGACCCTGCTTCTGGCGAAGCTGGCGTCTCCCGAGGAGTTCGGCGTCTTCATCTTCTGGTCCAGCATCGCCTACGTGATGAGTAGCCTGCAGAATGCGCTGACCCTTTGTCACCTGCAGATCCTTCCGACAGGTTCGGGCCTGGACCCGGAACGCCAGGAGGTTGAGCGGCTGATGCTGGGCGTGACCATCGTGTTCCTGATTGCGACGACTGTCGTGACCCTGGGTCTGTCAGCCGCCCTGCGGGCTGCAGGTTCGCCTTTTGGCGCGCCGGCCGCAGCCCTGCTGGTTTCGGCCTTTCTGCTGCAGCAGTATGTGCGGTTCCTGTGTTTCAGCCGGGGCGAGGCTCTGACAGCGGCCATCCAGACCGGAACGGTGCTTGTGCTTGCCGCCGTCTTGTTGGGACTTGGCGGCGTTATTCTTGACCCGATGGATGCCAACGAGATGTTGTTGCTTCTCGGCGCAGCCTACGGCCTGGTCGGTATGGCAGGTTTGATCAGGGCTATGCGCGGACTGTGGTCCGGTCTCTCTTTCAGGATTCTGAAGGCCTATGGCGACTATGTTCGCCAGTCTGGATGGATATTCCTGGGCGTGGCCAGCAGTGAGCTTCTGGCCAGGTTCTACGTCTTTGCGGTTGGCGGGCTGCTGGGCAACGCCGTTCTGGCCCTGCTGTCCTTCAGCCAGACCTTCCTGCGGCCGGTTCCCCTTCTGGCCCTGTCCTGGAGCATGATCGGCCGGAACGATCTCGTCCGGCGGCGAGAAGCCGCCGACTGGAGTGGATTTGCCCGGATGATCTTCGCGGTCTGTATCGGCGGCATGCTGGTTGCCGCCGCCTGGTCCCTTGCGATCGTTTCTGGCTGGCCGTTGATCACCCACTGGTTGTTTGACGGCAAGTATGTCGAAGCTGGGCCATTGATCCCGCTGTGGGGGCTGGCTGCAGCCATGGGGTTCCTGCAGATGGTGCTGAGCACCGGGCTTCAGGTGTTGAAGGCGTTCAAGGCTCTAGCCCTGGCCAATGCCGGCGCATCGGTCGTTGCTGCCTTGGCGATCCTGATCGCCATGGGTCCCTTGGGCTACCAGGGGGCTATCCTGGGCACTGCATTTGGACAGGGACTCGAAGCCCTGGCCATGGGCGTCATCCTGTCGCTTCTGCTCAGGCGGCAGGCTGCGGTGGCGAAGACGTAGCACTCAGATCGAGGCTGGTCCCGACGACCAGGATGATGGTGCCAAACAGGGCGTTGGCAGTGAAATAGCTGCTTTCCATCCAGTTGTGTCCGAAGAACAGCAGGGGAAACACGCCCATCACCGTGGCGGCGGCAAGGGCGCCGCGACCGTTGCGGAGGGGCGCAAGCGCTTCGTTCCGAATTCGGACCACGCCCTGGCTCATCCAACGGCCCAGCAGGAACAGGGCCCCGATCAGGCCGACCGACCCGGTTGTCGCAGCCAGGTCGAGATAGCCATTGTGCGCCTCGTTGGTGAAGGCGTCGGGCCTCGAGAACCAGTAGTCGGTCTGCAGGCTGGGCTGGACCCGGGGATCAACGTCCCAGAAGGACCCGAAACCCCAGCCCTTGACCGGCTGCAAGGTGAACTGCTGATAGACAAAAGCCCACACATCGGTGCGCTGGGTAAAGGTCACGCCCCGAAAGGGAGTCAGGGGGTCCAATCCTGACAGTTCGCACCAAGCCAGCCAGCAGAAAACGCCGCTCAGCAGGGTCATGGCGCCAAGTGAGACAGCGCTCAGCATGACAACAGGCCGCTGGGACAGAAGCAGCAGCAGCAGTGGCGTGGCTGCTGCAAGACCGAAGAAGATGCCGATGCTGGTCTTTGACTGACTGGCCAGCAGCAGCGCTACGGCAGAGGCGGTCATGGACCACCAGAAGAGGCGGCCCCGCCATCCGGACTGGCCCCAGGCATAGGCGCCGCAGATGAACCCGGACAGCAGCATGACAGCCCCGAGCGTGTTCTTGTGGGAATGGATGGCCGCCAGGCCAAGATCGGTCATCGATCGGCCCGGCATGAGAATCCAGGAAAACAGGTCGATCAGGATGACGATGGCGCAGGCCACGGCCATGGCGGCGTGGGTTCGCTGCAGGGTCCGCAGCCCCGTCGCTACAGCGATACAGACCACCACATTGATCCCGTAGAGCAGCAGCCGCCGATTGGAGGCCGCCGGATCAAGGGCCCAGCGGGTGGTCAAGGCGAACCAGCCCAACAGCAGGATCAGCGGCCAGAGCCGCAAGGCCGCCACGGGCAGGACCGCCCGCCTCATCCACAGGATAGGAACCGACATGGCCCCGAGCAGAAGCCATATGTAGCGGTTGATCGGTGACATCTCAGTGGCCCCGGTCAGAGGGTCCAGCGCCACTTCGTGAACATAGGGTTTGTTGCCGATGAGCACATAGAGCAGCATCAGGACCAGCAAGAAACCGGAAAAGCCGACCACCCAGCGTTCGATCCAGGCCGCGCGTGCCGCCCTCTGATCGGCTTGTATAAGCCGCCAGTTCTCGCGGGCCAGGACCGCACGTGAGGCTGCTTCAGCCGCCAAACGCCGCCCTCTTGAGACCCAACCTCAACAGAACAGCATCCCAAAGGCCGTGCGCCAGACCGTACATCCCTCGAACCAGATAACGTCGCCACAGCCTGCGGGGTTCTCGAACCAGACGGTAGAGCCAGACAAGTCCCGAGGATTCCATCCAGTCGGGGGCCGGTTCACTATGTCCAGTGATCACATTGATCGAACTGCCGATGCAAAGGCCAACCCCTGTCGAGCGACCGTCCTGGATGACCCTCTGACAAAAGATCTCGGACTGGGGCGGCCCCATGGCCACGAACACAAAGCGCGCAGGATGGGAAGCGACGAAATCGATCGCCTCACGAACCGCTTCTGGCCTGTGGATGAAACCCATGGGCGGATTGTGATGCGAGATGCGATTCAGGCCAAACTTTTCGCGCAGATCGGCAATCACCTCTTCGCCCCCGCCGACGACTGTCAGGCTGTCCTCGGGGCCGATGACCTGTTCAAACAGGTCACGGACCACGTAGGCGCCGGGTGTAAACTTGAGATCCAGCCCCCCCAAACGTGCGGCCCGGCCAAGAAGCCGACTGTCATTGGTGCTGATCCAGCAGGAGTCGCTGCAGGCCCTGAACTCGGCGCCGGTGCGGCGCAGCCACGCATGTTCGGCATTGGGAGTCACGAACGCTGCAAACGGCGCGTCCCAAGGCCGGGCCGCAAGAGCGGCAACGGTCTCCTCGACCGACAGGGGCGTGAATCTCAGGCCTGCAAAGCCGACTGCTGCGAATGGACCGGTCATAGGCCTGGATACCAGGGCAGAAACTGGCGCAGGGCTTGCCGCAGGTTTCCCTGTCCGTCCCGCTTTGCTACGTCCCGCATAAAGGTCTGTCCCATTCCCATGCATCAAACTGCCCGTCCCGGTGTGACTGCGCGCTTTGGCAAGGTTCTGCAGGAGCCGGGCCAAGACCTGCCCCCTGGCCGGCGCCGGACTGGTCGACCATGAACCGCCCTCTCCTGCCCGGGCTTGTCATCGGTGGCGGCCGAGATGTCACCCTGGAATTGCTGTTCAAGCGGTTGATGGACGTGAGCGCCTCCATTGTCCTTCTCATCCTGCTTGGCCCCCTTCTTGTCACGATCGCCATACTCGTGGCTGCAACCTCCCCAGGCCCTGTTCTGTATGCGTGCGATTGGGTCGGTCAGGGCGGCAGGCCCTTTCGGGGCTACAAGTTCCGCACAATGGTTGCGGACGCTGACGCCCGTGAGACAGAGCTGCAGTCGCGCAATGAAATGAATGGCCCAGCCTTCAAGATGGCGAATGACCCGAGAGTGACCGGCCTCGGCCGAATTCTGCGCAAGTACAGTCTGGATGAGCTTCCCCAGCTCTGGAGCGTGTTGAAGGGCGATTTGAGCCTGGTGGGACCGCGGCCGCCGCGCGCTCATGAATTTGCCCGCTTCACCGAGTTCCAACGCCAGAAGCTGGCGGCTCAGCAAGGCATCACCTGCCTCTGGCAGGTCGAAGGGCGTCACCGGATCAGCGACTATGACGACTGGGTCGCCCTGGACATAGAATACATTCGCAACTGGTCCCTCTGGCTGGATATCAAGATCCTGTTCAGGACCGTCGGGGTCGTCATCAAGGGGACGGGCGTATGACATCGCTGATCGACATCAGCGTTGTGGTGTTGAGCTACAACCGTGTTCATCTGCTGGGACGGACGCTTTCCGGTTGTCTGGACCAGGCCGTCCGTGCCGCAAATTTCGAGATCATTGTGGTGGATAACCACCCGGAGCGACTGTCGGAAGGCCTCGTGTCACGACTGGCTGCCGCAGATCCGGCAGTCCCGCTGGTCTATCTGAGTGACAGTCGGCGAAACATCTCCATCGTCCGCAACAAGGCCATAGCGGCGGCGCGCGGGACCTATGTGGTCTTCATCGATGATGACGAGGCGCCCCAGCCTCATTGGCTGGCCGAGATGTTCGCCTGTCTGGAACGCACCGGCGCAGACGCCGCCTTCGGTCCGAAACTACCCGAGTTCGAAGGCGGCTCAGCCCCGGACTGGGACCCGCAGGGCTGGCGCTACACCCTGGATTTCCGGCTGCCGGCAGATACGGATCTGCATCTTTTCGGGCGCTTCAGGCGCAAGGGAAAGGGTCTGGGGAGCGGCAACGCAGCCTTTCGCAAATCGACCTGCCTCGCCGGTCCCGAACCGTTTGCAGTCGCGTTTGGCGACGCCAATGGCGAGGATACCCAGTTACTGTTTCGGTTGGCGCTGGCCGGCCGAAGGTTCGTCTGGTGCCCGACCGCCGTTGTTCACGAATTCATCGAAATCGAGCGCGCCCAGCCCGACTACATGA
This sequence comes from Brevundimonas vancanneytii, assembly GCA_945861515.1. Lineage (GTDB taxonomy): Bacteria > Pseudomonadota > Alphaproteobacteria > Caulobacterales > Caulobacteraceae > Caulobacter > Caulobacter vancanneytii_A. Next base: position 22,017 of record CAMAVA010000014.1, read on the forward strand.
TCACCCGGATGAAGCGGGGATCGCAGCACTATGCGGTCTGCCGGATCGATACCAGTCGCAACAAGCCGCTTACAACAGTGCGGGTCGCCCTGCTGGGACTGGCCCAGTTTTCCGTCCATGCGGCGCTTTATGTGCTGTCTGGCGAAGCCTTCCGGTCAGGCCGCTATGACCACCGCATCGGCATGGCCAAGGGTTTGGGAAAGCTGACCTGGCGCTCACCTATTGGCTTCATCAAAGAGGGGGCGGCGTGAACCGCCAGGAGCCGGACCCGGCCGCCGGGGCCATTGATCTCAGCATCGTCATCGCCACCTACGACCGACCGGCGCATCTTTCCCTGACGCTGCAGTCCTGCCTGTCCCAGACCAATGATCTTGGCCTCGACCTGGAAATCATCGTCATCGACAACCATCCCAGCGGCAGCGGGCGTCAGGTCTGCGAACGGCTCGCGAAGGATTTCAACCGCCCCATTCGATACCTCGTCGACCTGACCCGCAACATGGCGGTCCTGCGAAATCGCGGATTTTCGGAGGCGCGAGGCCTGTGGCTGGCGTTCATCGATGATGACGAGATTGCCGATCCCAGCTGGACCGACGCTCTCGTTCGCACCCTGCAGGCGACGGACGCCGATATCGTCGTGGGGCCGCGGCTGGCCCGGTTCGAGGCTGGCCGGCCGCCGGCCTATGATCCGGAGGCCGAGAGCTTCGTTCGTGATCTTGGCCTTGCCGACCAGGCAGAGATCGTCCTGACCGAACCCTCAGGCAAGCCGCGCTACGGTCTGGGCACGGGCAACTCCCTGTTCAACCTGGCGCGCTGTTACGTTCCGGCACAGGGGCCGATGCTGACGGCCTTTGGCGATGCCGGAGGCGAGGACGCCGAACTTTTCGTCAGACTGCACCGGGAAGGTCGACGCATCGTCTGGTCGACCAAGGCGCTTGTGACAGAGACCGTGCCGGCCCACCGCACCACCCCTGGCTATCGATTCCTGCGAACCCGCCGGGAAACCCAGCACTATGTCAGTATCTATCTGGACGGCGCACGACACCGCCGGCTGGCCTGGATTGTCCTTATGGCAAAAGGACTTGCCCAGACGGCTGTCGGCGCCCTGATCGCCGCGGCCTCCTTCGAGTTCGGATCGGAAAGTCGCATAGCCGGACGCCTATTGATGGCCCATGGCCTGGGAAAACTGACCTGGAGACGTCCTGTTGGCTATATCGCCGAGCCATCAGGCAATACTTTGTTTACTGAATAGATTAGGATCTCCTTCACTAAGGTTGTTCCCCCGTCGAAACTGGCGCGAATATTGATCCGATGAGGCTCAGCTGTGCCCATTTGGGCCATTCGTCGGAGACACCATGTTGCGCGATCTTGCCGTTCCCTTCGCCGCATCGCCGGCCCCGATGCTCCAGGGCATCAAACTGTTCGGCGATGGCGCCAGCCTCGCGGACTTTTCCCGACTGCGCAGCGAAGGTCGCGTGGTCGGGTTCACGACCAACCCGACCCTTATGTTCAAGGCTGGCGTCCAGGACTATGCCGCATTCGCCCGACAGCTGATCAACCTGATCCCGGACATGCCCCTGTCGTTCGAAGTGTTCTCCGATGACCTGCAGGAGATGGATCGACAGGCGCGTCTGATCTCCAGCTGGGGCCGCAATGCCTATGTGAAGATCCCGATTACCAATACCCGGGGCGAGAGCTGCCTGCCGCTGGTCGGACGGCTGAGCGCAGACGGGGTCAAGGTCAATGTCACGGCCATCATGACCCTGGAACAGACGGCCGCCACAGTCGAGGCCCTGAACCCGGCTGTCCCGGCCATCATCTCGATCTTCGCAGGCCGCATCGCCGATACCGGGATCGATCCTGTGCCGGTCATGCGGGCAGCTGTGGCCATGGCGGCGCGCAGGCCCCGGGCAGAGGTTCTCTGGGCCAGCACCCGAGAGGTCTTCAACCTCTACCAGGCCCGAGACTGCAGCTGTCACATCATTACCGCCACTCCGGATATCCTTCGCAAGCTGGATATGTCCGGCAAGGACCTGGACGACCTCTCCCTGGAAACCGTCGCCATGTTCCGCGACGACGCGGTCACCGCCGGTTACCGGATCTAGGATCAGCACCCCATGACCCAGGCTCTGGTTCTGGCTGCGGGCCTTGGAAGTCGCATCCGTTCGGTGGCGGGCGACCTCCCCAAGCCGTTGATGCCCTTTGGCGGCGAGCCGATCCTGGTCGGTAACCTTCGCTGGCTGGCCGACAGCGGGGTGACGGATGTCTGGATCAATCTGCACTTCGGCGCAGAAGCGATTCGCCGAACCATCGGCGATGCGTCCGGGTTGGGCCTTGCGGTTCGATACGTCTTTGAACCTGAGCTTTTGGGAACGGCGGGCGCCTTGGGCAATATCCGCCAGGAGGTTACGGGACCAATCTTCGTGGTCTATGGCGACAGTGTCGTGCGTTGCAGTCTGGACGCCCTTGCAGCCCGGCATCACGCCCAGGCCGCCGAGATCACGATCGCGCTTTTCGACAGGGACCGTCATGCCCACACCGGGATCGCCGGCGGCCGGGTGAAGCTTGGCCAGGACGGTTCGGTGGACGGGTTTGTTGAAGGCGCGGGCGACAGCAATGGCCAACCCCTGGTCAATGCCGGGGTCTATCTCGTGAATCCCTCGGTGTTCGACCTGATCCCGCCGGGCTTCAGCGATTTCGGCCGCGACATCTTCCCCGCCATGCTTGGCGCCGCCCGGCGGCTAGATGGCCATATCATGGAAGACGACGGCTTCTGCCTCGGGCTGGACACCCCCGAAAGCCATGCAACGGGCCTCGCCCTTCTCGAACAGGGAAGACTGGTCCTGTGAGTCTGCGCCCTGCCATCTTCTTCGACCGGGACGGCGTTCTCAACGACGTGGTCTGGCGCGAGGGCAAACCGGCCTCGCCCCGCTCGCCGGATGAACTGGTGCTGGCGAAGGGTTGCCTTGAAGTCGTCAATCGCCTCAGGTCAGCCGGATTCCTGGCCTTGGTCGTCACCAATCAGCCCGACATTCGTCGAGGTCTGATGACGGCCCCGGCCCTTGAGGCCATCCACCGGCGCCTGGCCGATGCCCTGCCCGTCCAAGACATTGCCTGCTGCCCCCATGACGACCGCGACCAATGCAGTTGTCGAAAACCCAAGCCTGGAATGCTGCTCGACCTGGCCCGTCGATGGTCTGTCGATCTCACCGCCAGCTGGATGATTGGCGACCAGGACCGCGACACCGCCTGCGGCCAGGCCGCCGGCTGCCGAACAGCCCTCCTGAGCCGGCCGTACAACAGCGGCGCCGGCGCCGACATCATTGCCGCCGAACTAACCCTGATCTGCGACCAGATCCTGAAATCCCTCCCCCTTCGACAGACCGCCTGACCCCGGAGCCGCCATGTTCATCGACCATTTCTTCGACGCCGTCGCCCGCGCCACCGCCGCCATCGACCGCAGTTCCGTGGAAGCGACGGCCCAGGCCCTGGCTGCCGTTCGGGAACGCGGGGGCCGACTGTTCATCATCGGTGTCGGCGGCAGCGCGGGGCATGCCAGCCACGCCACCAACGATTTCCGCAAGATCTGCGGGTTCGAGGCCTATTGCCCGACCGACAACGTATCCGAATTGACCGCCCGCATAAACGACGAAGGCTGGGAGGGCACGCTGTCCACGTGGCTGGAAACCAGCCGCCTCAAGCCCGAAGACGGCCTGCTGATCTTCTCCGTCGGCGGCGGCAGCATCGACCCTCCAGTCAGCGCCAATATCGTGCGGGCTATCCAGCTGGCCAAGCAGCGCGGCGCCATGGTCACCGGCATTGTCGGGCGCAACGGCGGCTATACAGCCCAGGCGGCAGACGCCTGCGTGATCATTCCCACCGTCGATCCGCAACTGATCACCCCTATCGTCGAAGGTCTGGCGGCGGTCGTCTGGCACCTGCTGGTGTCCCACCCGGCGCTCGCCCAGTCCAAGGGACACTGGGAGCAGATCGCGCCAGCCTCTGATCCCGTTGCGGCCTGAACAGATGATCTCGACCCGAACCCCGCTGCGCGTGACTCTTGGCGGCGGTGGCACCGATCTGGAAAGCTACTATCGCCATGGCGGCGGCTTCATCTTCGCCATGGCGTTGGACAAATACATCCACATCACGGCTCATCGCCCCCTGTTCGATAGCCGGGTGGTTCTGTACGGCCCTCAGCCGGAAGCCTCCGATCGGGCGATGGATGTACGCCATGAACTGGTTCGGGCCGCGCTGCTGTCCCATGGCCTGGAGAACCGCATCGAGGCCGCCTCGCTCGCCGACATCGCCGGCGGGACAGGTCTTGGCTCTTCCAGCAGCTTTCTGGTGGGTTTTCTCAATGCGCTTCATGCCCTGAAGGGGGACAGCCCGTCGGCACAGGACCTGGCGGAGGAGGCCTGCACCCTTGAAATCAAGACCCTTCAGAAGGGCATCGGCAAGCAGGACCAATACATGGCCGCTTTCGGCGGCCTGACCACACTGGACATCGCTCCGGATGGCCGGGTCGAGGTTGGACGGGTCGATATCCCGGCAGACCTTGAAGCTGCCTTCCTGTCCCAGACCCATATCTACTACACAGGCCTCAGACGAGATGCGGCCGTCATCCTGTCCGACCAGAACAGCGCCATGCAGTCGGACGCCTCGCCACAGCGTGGCCAGGTCGTTGAGAGCCTGACCTTCATCAAGGACCTGGGCTACCGCATCCGGGACGCCTGGAGAGCCGGAGACATCGAGGGCTGGGGCCGGATGCTGGACGAGCACTGGCGCCAGAAAAAGCGCCTCTCCAGCAAGATCAGCTGGCCCCACATCGATCAGCTCTACGATCATGTGCAGGGCGCTTATGGTGTCACGGGCGGCAAGGTGATCGGCGCCGGCGGCGGCGGTTTCCTGATGCTGTTCTGCCCTCGAAACGGTCAGGCCCTGGAAGACTACATGACGGCCCAGCAGATGCCCCGGCTGCGCTACGGCATCGACCGCCATGGATCCCGGGTGCTGGGCGCCGCCACATGATTCAGACGGCGCCTCAGAGACCGCCCCTGGCAATGGCCCTGAACGGGGTCCGGGCCAGGGCCCCGCTGCGCCTGGGCCTGGCCGGCGGCGGAACCGACCTTTCACCCTATTGCGATCAGTTTGGCGGCGCGGTGCTCAACGCCACCATCGACCGCTTCGCCTTTGCCCATCTGAGCGCGGAGCCAGAAGGCCGGATCGCTTTCCGGGCAAGCGACATCCGCGCCGAAGAGGTCTATGCGCCCGGACAGGCCATGAGCGTGAATGGCCCGCTGATGCTGCATAAGGCGGTCTATCAGTACATGACCCGTACCTATCTGGGAGGACAGCAACCTTCCCTGACCGTTTCCACGACCACAGATGCGCCCCCCGGATCAGGCCTTGGATCGTCCTCGGCCCTGGTCGTCGCCTTGGTCGAAGCCTTCCGCATGGCCCTCGACCTGCAGCTGGGCCCCTACGAGATCGCCCAGCTGGCCTACCGGATCGAGCGGCAGGACCTGGGTCTGGCTGGCGGCCGGCAGGATCAATATGCGGCAGCCTTCGGAGGCATCAACTTCATCGAGTTCCTGGCCGAGGAACGGGTCATTGTGAACCCGCTGCGCGTTCGGCGGGGCTACCTCAATGAGCTGGAATCCTCGCTGGTCATCTGTTTTACCGGTCAGTCTAGGCAATCAGCCGGCATCATTGCACGTCAGGTGGAGGGCCTTCGCCAGATGGACGGCCTGGTGATCGAGAACATGCATCGCCTCAAGGCCGACGCCGGCGCCATGAAGCAAGCCATACTTGGGGGGGACATCCGCGAGGTTGGCCGGGTGCTGATGCGGTCCTGGGAAGCCAAGAAGGGTACGGCGTCCGGTATCGCCACGCCTGTGGTGGACGAACTGTTCGACCTTGCGATGGCGCAGGGCGCCTGGGGCGGCAAGGTGTCCGGGGCTGGCGGCGGCGGATTTCTGATGTTCTGCACCGACCCGGAAAATCGCTATCGTCTGACCTCCGCCCTGAATGAAGCGGGCGGCCAGGCCAGCGCCGTCAAGTTCACCTTCGACGGGGCCGAGGCCTGGACCGTGAAGCGCTAATGGTGGCCCGGGCACGCCAGGGGGTGATCCTGATGGGCGGCCTGGGGACGCGCCTGGGAGACCTGTCTCGACAGACGCCCAAGCCTATGCTGCCAGTCCAGGGTCGACCCTTCATCGAATGGCTGATCGAAAAGGCAAGGCTTGGCGGAGTTGAACGGATTCTGTTGCTCTGCGGCCATAGGGCCGAGGTGGTCGAGGCCTGGCGGCCAACAGCGGAGTTGCGGCTGGCACTCCCTATCGAGATCAGCAACGAGCCGCAGCCGCTCGGAACGGCCGGCGCTCTCATCCATGCTCGGGACTATCTGGACGACGACTTTCTGCTCTTGAATGGAGACAGCTGGTTTGACTTCGATTGGTCGGCGCTGACCCTGGAGCCGGGCCGCCTGGGCGCTCTCGCCTTGCGGCTCGTCATGCCTGCTGACCGGTATGAAACCGTAGCCCTGGAGGACGACAGGATTATCGCCATCAAACCCAGAAACGCTACGCTCGGCTCCGGATTGATCAACGGGGGCGTCTATCGACTGCGGGCCTCCGCACTTGATGGCTATCGGGCGCCAGCGTCCCTTGAGGCTGACATCCTGCCCGACCTTGCGCGGGCGGGATATCTGGGCGGGCAGGTTTTCGACGGGACCTTCATCGATATCGGATTGCCCGAAACCTATGCTGCGGCTCAGTCCCTGCCCATGAGGCGTTGATGGCGCCGGTCCGTCGCTATTCTCGTTCCAGACGGTTTCTGTTGGCGGGGGCAGCCGCCGGACTTTTCAGCGGCGCCTATGCCCAGTCGCCCCCTCGATCGGGTCTTTCCCGGATCGCTGCGCGCCAGGGTATACTGTTCGGCGCGGCAATCGAGCCGGACTCCGTTGAAAGAGACACGGCGTTTGCCGCCCTCCTTGCCCGGGAATGCGCAAGTCTGACGGCAGAAAACCACATGAAGTGGAACCTGCTGCGGCCCGGTCCTGGGCTTTTTGATTTCGACGGCGCGGACCGGGTCGTGGCTATCGCCCGCCGACAGGGCGCCATGCTTCATGGGCACTGCCTGGTCTGGCATGAAGCCAACCCCGCCTGGCTGATCCGCGAGTTGAAGACCGGCAACGCCCAGGCGCTGCTGGAGGGGCACATCGGTCCTGTTGTAGGCCGCTATGCTGGTCTTATCCGCAGTTGGGACGTCGTGAATGAGGCGATCGAGCGCGACGACAGGAGGCCAGATGGACTGCGCAAATCTCTGTGGCTGAACGTTCTGGGTCCCGACTATATCCCACTCGCCTTTGAAGCCGCGCACCGCGCCGATCCAGGGGCGAGATTGCTGCTGTCCGACTATGGGCTGGAGTACGATGACGAGCCCTGGATGGTGGAAAAGCGAGGAACCTTGCTGGAACAGCTCGCGGGTTGGAAACGGTCAGGAGTGCCAATTCACGCCCTGGGAATTCAAGGTCATCTGATTGGCCACCGGCCAGCCAGTTTTGGTCCGGCCCTGCGCAGGTTTCTTCGGGACGTTTCCAGCCTCGGACTTGGAATCGACATCACCGAAATGGATGTCAACGACCAGAAGGTGCCCGGCTCCGCCGCCGATCGGGACAGGATCGTGGCGCAGCATTATCGCGCGTTTCTGCAGGTCGCGCTGTCAGAACCGGCTGTGAGGACGGTGACGACCTGGGGTCTGTCTGACCGGTATACCTCCAAGTCCTCCATGTCGGCCCGCAGTGATGGGGCCGGCGTTCGCCCCCTGCCCTTTGATCAATCGCTCCAGCCCAAACAGGCCTGGTTCGCGATGGCGGACACCTTCGCGCAACGCCAGAACCCCTCGCAGACCCCGAATTGAAGCAGCACAGACCTCAAAGCTCGAACTTCTGGAGGTGAAGTTGGGGTTCTGATTCGCCTTGCGCAAGCACCGCCAAAGCGAGACTCAGTCCGGGAACCGTGGCCGGGAGATAGGCTTTCCAATTAAGGCCCTGTGGTTCACCCCCCGCAATCTTCGGAGGCTCCAGATCCAGGTTGAGCAAGACGGACTTGCCAAAACCGACCCCAAGCGCCTTCAGCCCGGCCTCGTTCAGAGTCCAGAGTTGATAGAAGAGACGCGTTCGGTCCGGCGGGCTGGCGGTCGCCACCAGGGCGGCAGACCTCGCATCAAACTGCATTTGGGCGACACCCAGGGCATCAACGGACTCATCGATCGCCTCGATATCAACACCGACCCTGCACCCTCGGCCAACGGCGCAGGCGGCGGCGCCCCGTGTCCGGGACAGACTGATTGTCAGGCCCAGTTCCGGCCGCCAGGGCGTAAAGACCCCACCAAGGGCCGTCCGCTCCAGACTCTGGTCCCATCCCATCGGCTCAAGCATGCTGGACAGTATTCTACGGGAGCCACCCGGAGCGTCCGACCTCGCCCAGCCGACCACCACGCTTGGCGCATCGGTTGCAGCCCGGGCTGAGGACAGCCGATTCAGGACAGTTCGAGGGACGATCGTGACGGTTCCGGAAACAGAAGCAGACCTGATTGCCCGGCAGTTTAGCCGGGCCCAGACGGCCGACCAGCCCTTGCATGTGCCATTGAGCCAGAATTTGGCCTGGTCCCAGATGCGGGGTTTTCAAGACAGTCTGGAGTCCGAGATTGGGCGGAAGTTTTCGAACCATATCGAGTTCAGCCGCTATACGTCTGATAAATATGAGTTTTTTTGGTCTCACCTGCTTGAATGGCTGGCGCTTCCGGTAACAGGGTCGTCCTGCCCGAGCGTCACCGGGCATAATTGCGAGACATCCCGGTTTTTTCCGAACCTAAGTCTCAACTTTGCTGAATGCTTGCTGATCGGGGCAGACAACGACCTTGCGCTTATTGGCGTCGGAGAAGGTAATCAGGTGACGCGGCTCACTCGAGGTGAACTGCGGGTCAGGGTTCTTCGTCTCGCGGCCGGCCTGAAATCCCTGGGTCTGGCGCCCGGAGATTCAGTGGTCGCCATCCTTCGAAACGACGTAGAGGCAGTGGTTGCTGTGCTTGCGGTCGCGGCCTGCGGCGGCGTGATCGCAACAGCAGCGCCAGAGATGGGTGCAGACCTTCTGGCCGAGCGTCTTGAGCCCTTTTCGCCAAAGATGATGATCACGGCGAGACGAGCCCGGCCCCGGGACGCCGCACCACCGCTCCGGGATCGGGCCAAACAGCTGGCCAAAAGGCTGCCGTCCCTCGAGACCGTTCTGATCCTCGACGGCGAGATGTCGGATCTCGCTGAAATCAACTGGGGCAATGCCAGGGTCTTCCACGTCGAAGCGTTGAGCAGTTCTCCGGGATTGGCCTCATTTGACCATTTTCCGTTCAACCAACCGCTGTTCGTCCTGTTTTCCTCTGGCACCACCGGACCAGCCAAGGGCTTTGTGCACGGCGCCGGCGGCACGCTGCTGGAACATCTCAAGGAGCATCGCCTGCACGGTGACCTTCGTCCCGGCGACCGGCTGTTCTTTCAGACCTCGCCAGCCTGGATGATGTGGCACTGGCAACTCTCGGCGCTCGGCGCCGGCGCCGCCATCCTGCTGTTCGATGGCGTTGTCAGCGGGCCGGAAACACTCTGGCAGATTGCTGGTGACCACCAGGTCACCGTCCTTGGTACGAGCCCGCCCTATCTGCAACTCTGCCAGTCCCTGGACTACGAACCGGCCCGCCATCACGACCTCGCGGAGCTTCGTTCGGTTCTTTCCACGGGCTCCATCCTGCACCCGGATCAGGCGCGCTGGGTCTGCGACCGGGCAAAGTCCCTGCCTGTTCAATCGATCAGCGGGGGCTCGGACATTATCGGCTGCTTTGTGCTGGGTCATCCCGACCTACCCACCTACGCCGGGGAAGCGCAATGTGTCAGTCTTGGGCTGGATGTCCAATCCTGTCATGGCGAGCTTGTCTGTCGAAATCCTTTTCCTTCACGGCCGATCGGGCTGCTGGCAGACCCGGATGGCAGCCGCCTTCATTCAGCCTATTTCTCCGGACCGGACGACGCCTGGCGACATGGCGACCGTATAGAGATCACACCCAGGGGCGGCGTAATCCTTCAAGGTCGGATAGACGGAGTGCTGAATATTCGGGGGATCAGGATAGGCCCCGCCGAAATCTACCGTTGCCTGCGGTCTGTGCCGGAGATCGTGCAGGCACTTGCAGTAGAGCAGGCCGTTGCAGACGCGCGCGAAGAGCGGATGGTCCTGATCGTCACGCTGTCTCCGGGAGCAACACTCACACCTGAACTTAAGCGACGTATTCGGAGGACTCTGTCAGAACAGGCTTCGCCGAACCATGCGCCGCAAGTGATCCTGGCCGTAGCCGACCTTCCCATGACCCACAGCGGCAAGCCGTCAGAAGCGGCTGCGAGAGACCTGGTGAATGGCTTGCCCGTGCGCAACCAGACATCTCTGAAAAACCCTGAAATCCTGGCGGGCTTGCGACAGGCGCTCCTCGAACTGACGCGACCGACGTCTGCGCCAACCGAGGAAGACGCCACGGAACAATGGCTCTCGGCCCTTTGGGCCGATCTCTTGCAGGCCCCCGACCTGGAGCCGGATGACAATTTCTTCGAGCTTGGCGGGCACTCCCTTATGGCCGCGAGGATTCTGGCCGAGGTTTGCAGACGAACGGGCCGGGCGCTTCCGATGGCTACGCTTCTGCATGCTCCCACGGTGCGGAGTCTGGCGGCGGCCATCGCTGCGCCGGATTGGCGAGCGGAAACCCGGCTCGTTCCGCTGGCGCCCGGACGGGGAGATGACCCGTTCTTCATCGTCCACAGCATGACCGGCAATGTCCTGCAACTGCACAGCCTCGTTCGTGCCCTTGGCGAAACCCGCAGTCTGATCGGAATCCAGGCCAGGGGATTGGATCTTGATGCGGCGCCGCTCAACACCGTTGAAGCCATGGCCGCCGACTATCTCGATGCTGTCCGACTGCACCAACCGAAGGGACCCTATCACCTTGGCGGCTTCTCGTTTGGCGGACTTGTAGCCTTCGAGATGGCACGTCAACTCAGGGCTTCCGGCGAAGAGGTGGCGCTTCTGGTGCTGCTGGACACGCAACCTGACAAGGCCTTTCTGCCGATTTTGGAGAAGTTCCGACTTTTGGGAACTCGTCTGACGCACCACGGTCATCAACTTCTCAAGATGGGTCCGTCGGGCCAATTGGCCTATCTTCGAGATCGCATCGCGGCCCTGGCCGGCCGCCGGCCGCCCCCACCCGCGCCCGCCTATGCAATTCCGCCCCATATTCAGCTGGTTCGAGAGGGCATTCTGGAAGCCACCCGCCGCTACCGGCCCAGGCGATATGACGGCAACCTGCTATTCATTCGGGCAGCCATTCCTGCCCCCGTCAGTTTTGACCCGGTAACGCTTTGGCAGGTCGTTACGAAGGGCCGTGTGGAAACGCTGTCAGCGCCAGGAGATCACGACAGCATGATTGAACCGCCGTACGTCGACACCCTGGCCAGCATCCTCCGCGAACGGCTCTGACGGCAGCCTTCTCTCGGTCTGCAGCGATGAAAAGCCACTTGGCTCCAAGTGTACGTCGTCAGAACATTCGAGACATTCGGGGCGTCTCTTTAGCGGAGAATGGGCCTCATCTGGGGTTGTTATCTAGGCGGCGATTTTGCGGTGTTGCAAGCGCCGATGTTCGATGGTTTGGCGTTTGATGCGTTCCCGTTCGG
>CAMAVA010000015.1 GCA_945861515.1 Brevundimonas vancanneytii
GGCCAGACCAGGGCGACGGTCTCGGCCAGGTCGCCGACATAGTCATAGGACCAGCGAAACAGCAGCGGGTCCATCCGGGCCTCGACCGCCTTGCGAATGGCGGCCGGCTTGGCAACGGCAAAGGTCAGGTCGCCGGTCAGGGCCGCCAGGGCCCAGCCCCGTTCAGGATCAGGGCGGGCCTGCAGAAAGTCCCGCAGCAGGGTCAGCTTGGCCGTGCGCCCGGGCGTGAGACTGAGCCGGTCCAGCAGATGGGCGAAATGGCGCATCAGGACCCGGGGCTGAAAGCGAAGACTGCCCCGAGGACGATCGTCAGGCCGCCTTGGCGCCGGCTTCGGCCAGCCATTCGACGATCTTCTGCTTGGGCATGGCGCCGACCTTCATGGAGGCCATCTGGCCGCCGCGGAACAGCATCATGGTCGGAATGCCACGGACGCCATAGCGGGACGGCGTCATGGGGCTGTCCTCGATATTGACCTTGGCGATGGTCACATGGTCGGCCAGTTCCTCGGAAATCTGGTCCAGGGCCGGGGCGATCTGCTTGCAGGGGCCGCACCATTCGGCCCAGAAATCGACCAGGACCAGACCTTCAGCCTGCAGAACATCCCGATCGAAGGATTCGTCGGTCACCGTAACAGTGCTCATGGGGCAACTCCCTGAAAGGCGCCGCCGGCGCCGCGTTGTTGAACCAGCATGTAAGGACCCTGCCAATCGCGTCAACGGGCGCCGGGCAATGCCGCCAGCGCCTCGGCCATCATCTTTTCTGGCAGGGGCATCAGCTTTGGGCCGTCTGTCCAGACCAGGGCCGCCGCAATGGCCCGCCCCGGGAAGATCTGGCGCAGGACCGCTGCATAGATGGCCAGCTGGGCCACATGGTTGGGATCCGCCTGCTCCACCGATGGGGGCGCCGGCCGGTTGGTCTTGAAGTCCACCACCAGCACCCTGTCCGGCGTGACGCGCAGCCGGTCCATCCGGCCGGAGATGGCCAGGCCGGCCGGCAGATCCGGGGCGGAACCCGCCAGGGCGACCTCGGCACGGGACCCGGGCGCGAAGACCTCGGCGAAATCGGGATGCTCCAGCACCCCCATGGCGGCAGCGACCATCTCGTCCCGTTGTGTCCCGGACAGACCAGGCTCTCGGTCCAGCATCCGGCGGGCTCCGGCCGGCCGTTCCGCCTCCGGAAGATCAGGCAGTAACTGCAAAAGCCGGTGGATGATGTCGCCCCGGCGAAACCGGTCCAGGCCGCCTGCCTGTTCGAGGGGGGAGGCCGCCGCCGCCCGGGTCCGGCTGGCGGCCTGGGACGGCGAGGTCCAGGCCAGGGCCGCCGCCTCTAACGGCGCCGGATGGGTCAGCCAGGGCGGCGCTCCGACCGCCATTGACGGTTCGGAATCCTGAGCCGTTGCCGGCGCCGGGTCAGAGCCATAACGTCGAAACTGAAAACCCTCCGTCGTCGTCACGTCCCTGACCCTGGGCGCGATGCCCGGGTGTTCGAAGGCCAGTTCCATGGCCTGGCGCCAGGTCCCTTCCACCGCCCGCAGGGGCTTGCGGCCGCACAGGACCAGGCGGTCCCTGGCCCGGGTCAGGCCGACATAGAGCAGGCGCCAGGCTTCGCCCTCGTCGCGGTCCTTGCGGCGCTGCCGAGCCGCCTTGGCCGATGCATTGTCCTGATCGGCGCTGGTCGACCAGAGAAACCCGCCACAGGCCGTTTCCATCAGGGGCGAGCCCCGCCCGCCGGGGGCGGTGGTGGTTTCGGGCAGGAAAACGATCGGCGCCTCCAGCCCCTTTGCGCCATGGGCCGTCATCACCCGCACCTCGTCGCCGCCCGCCTCCATCTCCCGCTTGACCGAGATGTTCAGCCGTTCGAAGGCCGCCGCCAGACGCTCCAGGTCGAGAACCCCGCGGGACTCCGCCTCGATGGTCCGGGCCAGGAACTCCTCGATCACGTCTCCGGCCTCCGAGCCCAGGCGATGGACCATGCGCGACCGCAGGGTTCGGCCCCCCGGATCGGGCAGGCCCAGGACGCGACTGTAGAAGGCGAACGGGGGCAGACCCGTTGCCAGCGCCCTGGCCTGCTTCAGAAGGTCGGCGGCCCACAGGGTTTGCGCCGGCGCCGCGGCCGCCAGTAATCGATCCCACAGGGCCGTCTCGCCCCGGTCATGGGCCAATCCGTAGAGATCGTCATCATCCAGGCCGCAGAGCGGGCTTTTCAGCAGGGCGGCCAGGTTCAGGTCGTCCTGCGGAAACAACACGAACCGCGCCAGGGCCATAAGATCATGAAAGGCGATATGGTCCGACAGAACCAGCCGGTCGGCGCCGGCCACCGGCACATCTGCCTTTCGCAGGGCGCGGATGATGTCCTCGAACAGCGCCTTGCGCTTTCGCACCAGGACGATGATGTCGCCGTACCGGGCCGGCCGGGCCATGCCATCCCGTCCATAGACGGCGTCGCCACGCGCCTTGAGGGCGCGTATCTCGAGGGCGATCCGTTCTGCCAGCCGGCGATGGGCGCTGTTTTCCCGTTCCAGGTCGACCGGCAGGTCCCAGGCCTCGCGCGGGTCGGCGGGCACCTCTTCCTCAAGGGGCCAGAGATCGACGCAGCCCGGGTCCTCGGCGCGGAAAGCCTTGTGCCTCAGCACGACATCGCCAGTCGGCGGGCGGACCCCGTTCCGGGTCTTCTCCGTGGCGAAGACCGCATCGACCATGTCCAGAACGGCCCGCACCGATCGATAGGAGGTGGTGAGCGGCGCCCGGATCGCCCGCCGCTGGATGCCGGTGATCCGGTCGACATAGCCCTGGGTTTCCGCCAGCAGCCGGTCGGGGTCGGCGCCCTGGAAACTGTAGATCGACTGCTTTTCATCGCCGACGATGAACAGGGTCCGGTCTGGCGACCCGGCCGGACGGGGCCGGCCTTCGCCGGAAAAGAACTCGTCGGTCAGGGCCCGGGCAATGTCCCACTGTTCCGGCGCCGTGTCCTGGGCCTCGTCGATCAGGATATGCTCGATGCCTTCATCCAGCTTGTAGAGCACCCAGGGCGCGCCGGGAGCGCCGGCCACGAGATCCCGGGCCCGGGCCACCAGGTCGACGAAGTCCAGCACGCCGCGATCGGACTTGGCCTGGCTGTAGGCCTGACTATAGGCCCGGCAGAGGGTGAGAACGCTGACCGTATCCTCGGCGATCCGCGCCCCGCGAAGCCGCTCCCGGGCCGCCTCCAGCCTGAGCTGTTCCGCCAGAAGGTCCGCCTGGATTTCGGGGTGCTTCTTGAAGATCGCGGCCTTTTCCGTCCACTTGGCCGGATCGCCTTTACCGCTGTCGACAAAGAAGAGTGGAAACAGCCGGTCGAACGCGGCTTCGGGCGCATTGGCCGCTTCCCTCAGGATCCTCGCCCTGCCCTGGTCGGTGGTTGAGCCCTGCGACAGCACCTCGGCGGCCGCCCGCCAGACCCGGGGGCTGCAGAAGGCCAGGGCCTCCGCCTCGACCGCCGCAGTACTGGAAACCGTCTCGAAGCCGCAACGCTTCCAGATGTCCGTCGCCAGGGCTCCCGGCGCATCCAGCGGCTCCAGATAGGCCAGCAGGGGTCCCCGACGGGCCTCAAAGGTCGCAAAAAGATTCTCGAAGGACTCATAGTCCAGGCTGACCGCCATGCGGGCATAGGCCACGGCCAGGTCGTCACCCTGACTTCCGCTCACCTGGGGTTCGAGGGATCGCGCCAGCCGGGTGCGGGCCTCGGAGATCACCTGGGCGGCCGCCGTATCGTCCATGACGGTGAAATTGGGCGAGACGCCGGCTTCCATCGGAAATCGCCGCAGGAGCTGTTCACAGAAGGCATGGATCGTCTGGATCCGCAGGCCGCCGGGGGTTTCCAGGGCCTTGGCGAACAGTCGCCGGGCCTCGGACAGGTCCTGGCCTTCGGCGCTGCCGCCCAGCAATTCCGATAGTCGGGCCTTCAGTGGCTCATCGGCCAGAACGGACCAGCCCCCCAACAGGGCAAACAGACGGCCCTGCATCTCGGCCGCCGCCGCCTTGGTATAGGTCACGCAGAGGATGGCCCCGGGCGGGGTGCGAGCCAGCAACAGGCGGGCAACCCGGTCGATCAGGGTCTTGGTCTTGCCGGACCCGGCATTGGCGGTGACGAAGGCATTGACCGCCGGATCGGCCGCCAGGGCCTGGGCAGAGTCGAGGACCTGGTTCATTCCGTCTCGTCCCCGTCGCCGCCGGTCGACCATTCGAACACACGGGCGAGGTGGTCATGATCGCCGACATAGGTCTTGACGAACTGCGGCGCTGTGCGGCTGGCATAGCCCTGGGCCGGGTCGAGATAGCGGCCGAGCAGCTTGCGGGCGCCCTCGATGGCCTTGTCCGCCGCCTCGACCGAGGCGTCCCCGGACTTTCGGGTTTCCTCAAGGCCGGCCGGGTTGCGGCCGGTAATCTTCACATAGGTCAGGTCGCCGGGGGTCAGGTCGCCGGGGGTCAGGTCGCCGGGGGTCAGGTCGCCGGGGGTCAGACTGCCGGGGGTCAGACTGCCGGGGGTCAGACTGCCGGGGGTCAGACTGCCGGGGGTCAGACTGCCGGGGGTCAGACTGCCGGGGGTCAGACTGCCGGGGGTCAGACTGCCGGCGGTCAGTTTCGCAAAACCGCCGGCCATCAGGATGGCGGCGGTCAGGGTCAGCTGAGGGGCAAAGCCGGTATCGATCATCCTGCCCGTCGGGGCCGAGCCGGTCTTGAAATCAAGGATATGGACCAGTCCTTCCGGAGTGATCTCGATCCGGTCCGACTTGGCTGTCAGCTCATGGGGCACGCCCTGGACATCCAGGGTCATCTGGCCCCTGACCTCCACATGGATACTGCGACCGTCGGCCCGGCGGCGGGTTTCGAACCCGGCCGCCCAGGCCGCCGCCTCCCGGGCCAGGGCCTGCTCCCGGGCCATGGCCGCTTCGGTCAGGCCCTGGGCCAGCAGCCGGTCCAGATAGAGGGCCTCGAACCGGGCGGCGCTGGCCACCAGGCCATCGGCGGGGTTCCAGTCCCTGGCCAGGATCTCGAAGGCCTCGTGAATGGCGGTGCCCCTGGCCCTGGATTCAATCAGCTGATCAGGCCGGTCCATGGGATAGAATTTGAGGATATCCCGCGCCCAGACCGAATAGGGATCGCGGGTCAGGGCCTCCATCCGGGTCACCGGGAAGGTGCGGGGGCGGTGCTCGACGGGCGGCCTTGGCGCGGGCCTCGACACCGGACCGTAGCCCTGCGGCGCATCCAGCATGGCCGCCCAGACGGCGAGGTCCGGGCGGGTCGGTATGGTGGCGCCCGCGCCCCGGACGAGGGTCCGCAGGCGCCAGAGCCAGCGGCTGGGCGTGGCCGGCGCTCCGCCCCGGCGCGCCGTGCTGACGAGCGTTACCCGGGGCGCGCAGGCGGCCTGTGAAAAGTCGTGGGCCGAAAGGCCGATACGCCGCTCGGGACTGGGCAGACCCAGGGTCTTTCGCATGGGCCGGGACAGAAAGGGGTCTATGGCGCCGCCCCGGGGCCAGACGCCCTCCTCCAGCCCCGCCAGGATCAGGCGGTCGGCGCGGGTCATGCGGGCCTCCAGGGCGCCCATGATCTGCAGCCGGGGATGGGTGGCCTCGCCACCCCTGATCGAGGTCTGGGACAACAACCCCTGGACCAGATTGACAAAGGCCTGGGGCGAGAGCGGCGGCAGGATGGATCCGTGGCGGATCAGATCGGCGAAGAGCCTGGAGAGGGCCTCGCCTTCTGGCCCGCTCCAGGGGCTGTCACCGCCTTCGGCCAGGACTTCCAGCGCCATGGCGAGGGCCTCGGCTGCGGCGCCGGCGTCGCCCCTTCCTGACCGGAAGCAGTCAGCCAGCGGGGCGATCAGGCCCCGCAGGCTGCCCGACAGTTCAAGGGCCTGGACCAGAGACGGGGCCCGGGTCTTGAACCGGTGTGCGGCCGCTGTCAGACGATCGGCCAGGACCTGAGGGTCCTGCGGCCTGGGTCCGCGCAAGCCGTATCGTTCCAGGGCGTCCCTGGCCGATTGCAGGTCGGCCTCCGTCCGTCCCAGTCGCGCCAGCGGGCTCTTAAGGAGCTGAAGATGACCGACGGGATCGCCCGGATCGAGCGCCATCCCGGCCAGGGCCAGGGTCAAGGCCCCGACAGGCGTAAGACTGAGGGGCAGGCCGGCCGTGCTGTCGACCGCGATCCCCCAGCGGGCCAGGCGGGCCGAAACCCGCCGCGCAAGGCCCTGGTCCGGTGTGATGAGTGCGCAGGTCTCCCCATCCGTCTCCAGGGTTTCCCGCATCAGCAGGGCGCAGACCGACGCCGCCTCGTCCTCGGTCCGGGCCACGACATCGGTCAGGCCGTCCAGGCCGGCGGCAAAGGGGTCGAGACCGGGCTCGGCCTGGGCCTTGATATCCAGGATGACATTCAGCCAGTCGTCCGTGGCGGCGGCTGGCCGGAGCGCCTCGTTGATGAGCCGGCGGCGCCAGCGCCCCGGCAGATCAGGCGCCGGCCGCCAGTCCGTGACCGCTGTGCGATCAACGCCCGCCTGGTCGAGGAGACGTTTGAGCGCCGACTGGGGGTGCTGGTCGTCAATCTGGATCCAGGCGCTGTCGGCCAGATCCAGGTCCAGGCCCGGCAGAACCACCGCACCTCTCGGCAGGCCGGCGACGACTTTCAACAGGCGCGCCGTAGCAGGGGTCGATCCGGTGGAACCGGCGGCGATCACCGGCCCGGCCGGCGGGGCGGCGGTCCAGCGCTCGGCCAGCAGGTCCAGCAGCCGGACCCGCCGCTCGGCGACATCCATGAGACCCAGTTCCGCCAGGCGGCGGGGCCAGGTCTCCAGGGCCAGTTCCAGCATGCGGGCCGAGACCTGCCAGTGTTCGGCCAGATCGAGGTCCACAAGTCCGGCCAGCTGGTCCCGCACCGGCGCCCCCTCGATGATGGCGGTGTCGAGAAAGGCCGCGAGCGCATCGGCGAGGTCCAGGGCGTGGCTGGCCGACAGGGCGCCGTCCGAAAGCCGGTCCAAAAGGGCCGCCAGTTCGAAGCGCCGCTGCAGGGGCTCGATGGCCGGCGGCAGGTCCAGGCCGAGGTCGCCTGGCTCGAAGGGCGGCTCGCCCTCGTCCAGATCACCCAGGGCGCGGATTTGCGGCAACAGGACGGCCTGGCCTCGGGAAGCCTTGAGGAAGGCCTCGGCCAGAGCGCGAACGCCTCGGCGGGTCGGAACCAGGATCAGGGCGGCGGGAATGTCTTCCGGCGCGGTGAGGGCTTCCAGCAGGCCCGCCGCCAGGTCGTCGAGGAACGGCCGGTTGGCCGGGATACTGCACCAGCGGGGGGCGAGGGAGGGGTCCATCAGGCCGGGACTATGACACAGGCCTGTGATTCGCAGTGACGCGACTTCAGGTCGTCTTTGCACGCCTTGCGGCTTTTGCCGGCCGAGGGGCCAAGCCCGCCTTCTGGGCAGGGACCGCCGCAGAGGTCTGCCCGAATCGCTCGCCCAGATAGACCCGCCGCACCTCGGGGTCATCGATGATCTGCTGGGGCGAACCTTCGAACAGCACTTCCCCGGCATGGATGATCGAGGCGCGGTCGATGATGTCCAGGGTTTCGCGGACATTGTGGTCGGTGATCAGGATGCCGATCCCCCGACCCTTCAGATAGCCGATCACTTCGCGGATATCGGCGATGGCCAGGGGGTCGATCCCGGCGAAGGGCTCGTCCAGCAGCATGAAGGCAGGCTCGCTGGCCAGGGCCCGGGCAATCTCCACCCGGCGACGCTCGCCCCCCGAAAGGGAAACCGCCGGGGCCGCGCGCAGATGCTCGATCCGCAATTCCTCCAGCAGCTGGGTCGTGGTGCGAACCGCCTGGGCATGGTCCTCCACCCGAAGCTCGACCACAGCCATGACGTTCTGCTCCACCGTCAGGCCGCGAAAGATCGAGGCCTCCTGGGGCAGGTATCCGACGCCAAGCCGGGCGCGCTGATACATGGGCAGGGCGGTGATATCGGCGCCGTCGAGGGTGATGCGGCCATAGTCGGCCGGGATCAGGCCGGTGATCATGTAGAAACAGGTGGTCTTGCCGGCGCCATTGGGGCCCAGCAACCCGGCCACCTCGCCCCGCGCCAGTCTGAGACTGACGTTCTTGACGACCTGGCGGTCGCCAAACCGCTTGCCGACCTTGTCCACGACAAGGCCGACCCCGGCGGCAACGGTCTGCAACGGTTTTGCGGTCATCAGCAACTAGTTGGCCTGGGCCCCTGGATAGAAGACGCCCCGGACCCGGCGCGGACTGGCCCGCCCCTTCTGGGTTGAGATCATCTGGGATTGCCCGGTCGCAAGATCAATGACCACCCGGTCGGCCCGGGCGACATTTCGACCCTGGACCACCACGACGTTGCCCGTGAGGGTGATGTTCTCGCCGGTCGACAGATAGACCGCGTTGTCCGCCCGGACGATCCGTTCCGCCGTCACGTAATATACCTCGCCGTCGGCGACCAGCTTCTGGGTGGCGCCGCAGCCATCGCCCTTGCGGGCCGAAAAAACCGTCAGCCTCGAGGCTCGCAACCGGGTCCTGGCCTGCAGCGCCTCGACGTCGCCGCTCCAGACAACCCGGCATTCGTTGGTGAAGGCCTCCGACTGGTCCGCCGCGATATCGATCGGCGCATTGGACTTCGGTGCGATCTGGGCCTGGGCGGCGCCGGCGAGCAACATCGCCGCTCCGGCCAGCATCACCAGCGTTTTGACCCTGTGCATGTTGCGGACGCCCCTTCGGCAGGCCCCTTGGGGCCAGCGGTTATCTCTGCAGTCAGTTCTCAAGTCTTGCCCGGACGCCGCCCTTGAGGGTGACGCGGCCCGTGTCGCGATCCACGTCATAGGACTTCGCCTGCATCTGGCCAAGCGGCCCGTCGCCGACAAGGCCGTCATTGCCGGTGATCCGGCCCGACCTTGTGTCCACCAGGGCGTCGTTGGTCGCCACCCGCTGGCCCGATCCATTGTCGATCCGGACATCGCCGGACAGCCGCAGGATCCGGGTCTTCTCGTTGTAGACGCCGCGCTTGGCGTTCATGCGCTTGGGCGCCCCGGTTTCCGCCCCCAGGGTCAGGATCGGGTCGGTCAGGATCACCTCTTGCATGACCGTGTCGCTACGCATGGCCTGGCCAGCGCCGATCAGAAAGCTGCGGCCGTCTTCCATGCGGCCCATGAAGCGGGCGCCCACCAGCTGGATGGCGGTGGAGGACTGGCGGGGCTTCTGGCGCGCGGACGCCAGGGAACTGGAGACAAAATAGACCGCAAGGGCCAGGACCAGCGCGCCCATCAGGACCGGCAGGCCCCAGCGCATGGCCCGGATCACGCCAGAGCGTCGCCGCCAGCTTGCCAGGGGATCACGGAGGGGACCCGAGGAAAACGCCTCTGCGCTCATGCGTCAGCTATGGGCGAAAATGTCGATCTCGTCCCAGCCGGCAAGATCGAGGCTCGAACGGGTCGGCAGGAAATCGAAACAGGCCTGGGCCAGGGCCAGCCGGCCCTCGCGCTCCAGCATGGCCTCGAGCTTCGCCCTGGCGGCATGCAGATAGAGGACATCGGACGCGGCATAGGCCAACTGGTCGGCGGACAGGACGTCAGCCCCCCAATCGGAACTCTGCTGGGCCTTGGACAGGTCAACGCCAACCGTCTCCTTGACGACATCCTTCAGACCATGACGATCCGTATAGGTCCGGGCCAGCCTGGAAGCGATCTTGGTGCACCAGACCGGCGTGGTGATCACGCCCAGATGCAGCGCGAACATGGCAATATCAAAGCGGCCGAAGTGAAAGATCTTGGTCACGGCCGGGTCTGTCAGCAGGGCCTTCAGATTGGGGGCGTCATAGGTCTGGCGGTTCAGCCGGACCATGTGGGCGTCGCCGTCGCCGGCCGAAAGCTGGACCAGGCAAAGAGGGTCGCGCCGGAAACGCAGGCCAAGGGTCTCCGAATCCACAGCAACACTGGTCACGCCCTTGAACAGGCCCGCCGGCAGGTCACCTTCATGCAGTGTGTTGGCCATCAGAACCCTGTCTCCCATGGCCATATGGAGAAAGTTCGGGGTGGTGCCCAGGAGAGGACTCGAACCTCCACGGCCGTTAAGCCACTGGCACCTGAAGCCAGCGCGTCTACCAATTCCGCCACCTGGGCCCGCCTCGATCCGTCGGATCGCCGCGAAGGGGGGCCTATTACGGTGTCCCCGGGGTCTGGTCAATGGGCGAGATTGCGCAGAGGCCGTGGCTCGTCTAATCCCGGCCCCAACAGGAGATGGCATCGCCATGCAGGGTCTGGTCACGGTTTTCGGCGGAACGGGATTTGTCGGGAGGCAGGTGGTCCGCGCCCTGGCGCGCAAGGGGCTGCGGGTAAGGGCGGCGGCCCGCCAGCCCGGCCGCGGCTATCGCCTGCGCATGCTGGGCGATGTGGGCCAGATCGAGGTGGTCCAGGCCAATATCCGCGACCCGGACTCGGTGGCCCGGGCCCTGGAGGGCGCCGAGGCCTGCATCAATCTGGTCGGGGTGCTGTACGAGGCCGGTCCGCAGAAATTCGCGAGCGTCCATGCCGCGGGCGCCGGCCGGGTGGCCCAGGCTGCGCAGGACGCAGGCGTGGTGCGGATGATCCAGGTCTCGGCCATCGGCGCCGACGCCGGATCGCCTTCGCAGTACGGTCGGACCAAGGCGGCCGGCGAGGCGGCAGTCCGGGCGGCCTTTCCGACCGCGACGGTGATTCGCCCGTCCATCGTGTTCGGCCCGGAGGACGATTTCTTCAACCGGTTCGCCCAGATGGCCAGTATCAGCCCGGCCCTGCCGCTGATCGGCGGTGGCCATACCCGCTTCCAGCCCGTCTATGTCGGCGATCTGGCCGAGGCCATAGCCCAGGGGGCGGCCTCCGGCGCCCATGCCGGCAAGACCTTTGAGCTGGGAGGGCCAGCCGTCTACAGCTTCAAGGACCTGCTGGAATTCATTCTGCTGGAAACGGGTCGCAAGCGCTTCCTGGCCAACCTGCCCTTCCCATTGGCCGAGTTGCTGGGCGCACTGGGCGATATCGTGGCCCCGGTCCTGGCGCCGCCCATCACCAGCGATCAGGTCAATTCCCTCAAGGTCGACAATGTCCCTTCGGGCGCCCTGCCCGGCCTTGAGGCCTTCGGCGTCAAGCCGAGGTCCATCGAGGCCATCGTGCCGACCTATCTCTACCGGTTCCGCAAGGGCGGCCAGTATGCCCCGACGCCGGAAGGCGCCGTTTAGGCTCAAGCTGCGGCCAGGTCCCATTCGGCCAGTACGTCGGCATCCTGTTCACTTGCCGTCAGGGACCTTCGCAAGGCGGAGATGCGGTCCGGCGCCAGGCGGGACAGGGCCCAGACGGCTGCCCCCCTGACCAGGGGGGAAGCGTCCGTCAGGCGCCCCTCCACCGCTGAGGCGAGGCTCGGGTCCCGGCTGTTGCCCAGGGCATAGAGGACGTTCCTCAGGAACCGCTGCAGGCCGATCCGGCGGACCGGGTTCTTGCGGAACATCCGGGCAAACCCGGCCTCGTCCAGGTCGGCCAGACTGGCCAGGCTCGGCTCGACAAGATCGGCCCGGGCCTGGAGCGCCGATTCCTGTGCGCCCTGCGCAAACTTGTTCCAGGGACAGACAGCCAGGCAGTCGTCACAGCCATAGATCCGGTTGCCGAGCGCTGACCGAAATTCCGGGTCCACCGGCCCGGCATGTTCGATGGTCAGATAGGATATGCAGCGCCGGGCATCGAGCCGGTAAGGGGCGGGGAAGGCCCCCGTCGGGCAGATGTCCAGACAGGCCCGGCAGACGCCGCAATGGTCGGTCTCGGCTGGGTCCGGTTCAATGGCGGCGCTGGTCAGGACCGAGCCCAGGAACAGCCAGTTGCCCAGCTGCCGGGACACCAGGTTGGTGTGTTTTCCCTGCCAGCCCAGGCCCGCCCTCTGGGCCAGGGGCTTTTCGAGCAGGGGGGCGGTGTCGACAAACACCTTCACGTCGCCGCCCAGCCGGGCCTTTGACCAGCTTGCCAGCTGTTTCAGCCGGCCCTTGATCAGGTCGTGATAGTCATCGCCCCGGGCATAGGCGCTGATCAGGCCGTTGGACGGCCGCTCGAGCCCCGACAGGGGATCGCTGTCGGGCCCATAGTTGAGGCCCAGGACAATGGCGGACCTGGCATCGGGCCACATGGCGGTCGGGTGGCGCCGGCGGTCCAGGGTTTCGGCCATCCAGGCCATGGTCCCGTGATGGCCCTCGGCGACGAAGGATTCCAGCCGGGCGCCGGCCGGCCAGGGATCGGCGGCGGAGGCAAATCCGCAGACCTCAAACCCCAGGAACCTGGCCCGGTCGCGAATGAGACCGCGGACATCCCCTGTGGTCACGGCGCCTGAAACAGCGCGGCCCGCATCGCCGTCAGGGCGACACGGCGATCCACCAGGGCATCAAGGCCAGGCAGGTCCAGGGCGTTTCCCGCGCCCGACTCCAGCGCCTTGGCCGCCCCGGCAATGATGTCGGCAAGGTCCGCCTCGATCTCCCCGCTTTCCTTGTAACTGGCCAGGGCGGTATCCAGCCGGGTCCGGAGTTCTCCCTTCGGGACCACGGCCAGAGTCTTGGCGGCCAGTTGCGCCTTGGGCCAGACAGCCAGCGCCGCCTTGCGCGACTGGTCCAGATTCTGGTTCATGGCGGCGGCGGTGTAGGACGCCGATGGCGATCCTCCACTCGCCTGGGCCTCGTAGTATTTCAAGGCCTCGACAAGCGCCTGGTTGCTGAACTTGGCGGCGCGACTGAGCTCGACCTGGGGATGATCCTGCTTTCCCGCTGTGACGATGCTGAGGTCATAGAGGGTGTTTTCTGCCTGTAGCAGCAGGCGCATACCCGACAGCGTCCTTTGGGCCAGCAGTGTCTTGGATTGTTCGTCGCCGCTGGACGCCTTGATGATCAAGGGGGTCATGCGCTCGATCTGCAGGGCGGTATCCTCCGCCAATCTCTGCGCAAGGCCCTTTACTTCCGACAGGCCTTCGGCCTGCCGGACTCCGGTCGGACCGATGCTGCGGATGGCGGCCAGAATGTCCGGCGGAGCAGGCTGCAGGGCGGCGGCGTCCGCTCGTAGCCAGGCGAGACCGCCCGTCATCCGGGCCTCCCAGGCCCTGGCCCTTGCGAGGCCTTCCGGTCCTTTTGTGTCCGATTCGATGGCGGCGCCGGCCATCTCGATCATGTCCAGAGCGAGGGTCTGGGAGGCTTCGATCAGTCTCGTCGAGGGCTGAGCCCATTCCGCCAGACGCTTGAGCAGGACCAGGGCGTCGGCCTCGGACCGGATGGCCGCCGGAGGCGGCGGCGCCGCAACGCTCCTGTCGGGGCAGACGGCCAGAAGGCCAAGGGCCGCCAGCAACACAGGGATGATCCGGGACATGGAGCGGCTTCCTTTTCAGACGTTGGCCCGGAAAGGGACGTCGCACCGAAAACCTAGCCCGCCGCTGGACCCGGAACCAGCCATTCACAGGCGCCAGACCTCAGAAATCCAGGTCGTCATAATGGGCGGCGGGCGCCAGGCCCGGCCAGCGGTCGGCCAGCAGGGGCCGGAAGCAGGGACGCGACTTGATCTTCATGTACCATGTTTCAACCACGGCGACGTCCGACCAGGGCACATCGCCGAAATAGTCGATCACCGACAGATAGGCGGCAGCCGCGAAATCGGCGAGGGAGGGCCTTTTGCCGGCCAGCCAGTCCCGCTCCCGCAGCAGGGATTCCATGTATTTCATGTGGATCTTCAGGCCGTCGCGGCCGGCCCGCAGATTGGCCAGGGTCGGAGCGCCCAGGCCCAGCAGCCGCTTTTCCATCTTTTCATGGAGCAGCAGGCTGGCCACCTCGAAATCGAACTTGCGGTCGAACCATTGCTGAAGCCGCCGGGCCTCGGCCCGCTCGGCTGGATCGCGCCCGAGCAGGGGCGGCTCCGGGACTGTTTCTTCCAGATGTTCCAGGATCGCCCGTGCCTCACAGATGACCAGTCGGCGGTTGCCGCTCACCTCGACCAGGACCGGCGGTACGCCGGAGGGGTTGAGGGCCAGCAGCTCGGCAGGACCCTCCCAGTAACGCACAGGATGATCGACAAACCCCAGACGCTTCTCCCCCAGGGCCAGACGGACCTGTCGCGAGGCCGGATCCAGGGGGAAATGATAGAGGGTGCGTTCAACGCTCATGGCGTGGCCGGGTTGAGGGTCGGGTGACCCCTTCCCATGCGCCCTTCGTCATTAACGGACCGTTTACCGGCCCTCACCGTCCGCAGCCTCGCCGAAGGCGCCGCCATGGGGTTCAGCCCGGTCGCCGGGGTCTGGATGGATGATGATGTCGGCCGCAGGATAGGCGTCCAGGATGCGCTTTTCGGCCGCCACGACGATCTCATGGGCCTGTTCCAGGGTCAGGTCGGGCGACAGGTCTGCATGCAGTTGGACATGCAGATAGGGGCCGGAAGCCCGGGTGCGCATCTGGTGCACCCCGGCGACCCTGGGATCAGCCAGCATCAGCCGCAGGATGTCCTCCCGCTGAGCCTGCGGCAGTTCGTGATCCATCAGCTGCTGGGAGGCCTCGCGAAACACCCCGATGGCGCCCCAGATCAGCCACAGCGCCACCAGCAGTCCGGCGGCGGCGTCCAGCCAGGCCAGGCCCAGCAGGCTGGCGGCGCCGATGCCGGCCAGGGCGGCGGCGTTGGAGGCGAGATCGGCGGCATAATGGGCCCGGTCGCCGGAAACGGCGATGGACTGGGTCTGTTTCAGGACCCGGGACTGGGCGGTGATCAGGGCCAGGGTGAGCAGGATCGACAGGACCATCACCGCCATGGCCCAGCCCGTGGCCCGGACCGGCTGGGGGTCGATCATGTGGCTGATCGCCTCCTGCCCCACCAGGGCGGCCGAGGCGAAGACCAGGCCACCCTGCACCAGGCTGGAAAAGGCCTCGGCCTTGCCATGGCCGAACCGGTGTTCGGCGTCCGGCGGCTCGGCGGCATAGCGCACGGCATAGAAGGTGATCAGGGACGCCACCAGGTCGAGGCCCGAATCGGCCAGGGAGGCCAGCAGGGCCACCGAGCCGCTGGCCATCCAGGCGGCGGTCTTGGCCAAGATCAGGATCGCCGCGACGATCACCGACAGGCCGGTGATCCGCCGGGTCAGCTCGGCCGCCCCGGCGCTGTTCAGGGGAGTCGAGGAAGAAGAAGGCGCGCGGGTCATGCGCTCCTTCTAGTGGCCCCGCCGCGATCCGGCGAGGCCTCCTGTGCTAGCCGCCCACCTTGAACAGGTTGTCGTCCGAGTTCCGGTCGATCAGCATGTTGTAGGGATCCACCCCGACCCAGGCCGGGCGCCTGGCGACCGTGACGGTGACCGTCTGGACGCCGGACCGGACCGGACGTTTCTCCAGCGCCAGGATGCTGGCCCTGGTGAAGTCCTTCTTGCCCGGCTGGGCGGTGAAGATCCCCACCTCCAGGGCCTCATCCAGGGGCGCGGCCGTCTCCTTGCCCTTGCCGTCGGCATAGAGTTTCTTCGCGTCGATGGTCAGGGTGACATCGAACCGGCCGTCCGGGCGGGCCTTGACCACGGCGCTGCGGGTCTTGAGGTCATAGAGGGTGATCTTCTCGAACAGGTCGGTGATCAGGGCCTGTTTGTCGGCCGGCGCCTCGGCCCGGAAACAGGCGATCAGGTCGCTGGCGATGGGATAGGGGGCGCCCTTGAAGGCATGGTCCTTCAGGAACCGGCGCAGGGCGCGGTTGACCGCCGCCTCGCCGATCTCGTCGGCCAGCCGGTACATGACCAGCGAGCCCTTGCGGTAATGGACATAGCCCTGGCTCGGCTCGACCCGGTTCAGGGGCCGTTCCTCCAGGGGCTGGCCGCCCCGGGCCCGCAGATAACTGTTCAGCTCGAACTTCAGGAACTTGCGGATCTGGTCCTCGCCATACATCCGCTTCATGACCATCAGGGCGCTGTATTGGGCAAGCGTCTCGCTCATTAGGGTCACGCCTTCCTGATCGGCCCCGACCACCTGATGGGCCCACCATTGGTGGCCGATCTCATGGGCGCCGACATAGGTGACCATGTCGATCTTCTCGGGGTCGCTGTAGTCGGAGATGAAGAACAGGTTTTCCGACCAGGGCATGGTGCCGGCAAAGGCCTGGGCAAAGTCGGCATAGCCCGGGAACTCCAGGAACCGGACATGGTCGAACTGATAGGGGCTGAAGTTCTGCTGGTAGTAGTCGATGGAGGCCTTCATGGCCTTGGTCATCCGGTCGATGTTCCAGGGGTGGCCGGCGTGGTGATAGACCTCGAGGTTCAGACCCTTCCAGGTTTCCCGGGCGACTTCATAACGGGCTGACTGGACCGAGAAGAAGGGCATGACCGGCGCCTGGGTCACATAGCGGGCCGTCCGCCGGCCATTGCTCGTGACATCGGACACCTTGCGGCCCGGCGCCACCGGGGTCTGGTCGGCGACCGTCGTGACGGTGATGTCCGAGCTCATGAAATCGGCGTCGTGGCGCAGATAGTTGAACTGCCGGGAAGCGACATCGCCCAGGGGCGCCATCGGCTGGTCGGGATTGAGGCCGTATTTGCGGCGCTTGGCGCGGTCCTGCAGCCCGAAGCCCGGCCAGATTCCTAGGCTGGGGGTGAATTCCGAGGAATCCACGAACGTGCCGTTGTCGACCACCCGGATCTCGTTGCCGCGGTTGCGGAAACCGCGTTGCGAGCGTTCGGTGATGAAGCTCATGGTCCGGGTCTCGCCCGGCGCCATGGGGGTGTCGAAGGTGAAGATCCGGTAGTTGAAATTCTCCAGGGTCTCCCTGGGACGGGCGCCCTCGATGGACAGGCCCTTGACCTTCAGGTCCCGGTCGAACCGGACATGGATCTCCTTGAGGGGCGCGGCGGTGGGATTGACCATCACATAGCTGCCCCGGGTCTCGAAGCCGGGCTGCTCCGGGCGGATATCGATATCCAGTTTCATGGATAGGATCTTGGGCTGCGGAATCCTGTCGTACCTGCGCTGGACAATCAGGGTCTTTTCGTAATCGGCCTGCCATTTTTCGGCATCCGGCCCATTGCGATAGGTGTTCCAGACATTGGTGTTCAGAAAGATGAACCCGCCCAGGCCCGCAAAGGCCAGCAGGGCGACACCCATCAGGACCCCGGCCAGGCCCATGAAGCGGCGGGGCAGTCTGGCCAGGCGCGGGACAAGCCGGGTCTCTGTTCCCCTGCGCCAGAGGCCATAGGACAGCACCAGCAGCACAAGGGCGAAGGCCGACCAGTAGGCCCGGGCCCACCAGGCGCCGATCCAGAACTTGCCGAGCCCGTTGAGGTCCGACAGCGGCGTTCCGAAGGCGCCGTCATTGGGAACGCCGCCATAGTTGTAGAGGATATGGTCGAAACCCAGGTTGCTGAAGGTCAGGGTGGTGATCAGATAGAGGACCATCAGGCCCCAGCCGACAAACTTGTGCGGGCTGACAGCCTGGATGAACACAGCCAGCACCGCCAGCGGGACATAGTCCACCGTCTGGGGCAGGATGTACCAGACCAGCCACTGGACGGGGTCGAAATCGCTGAATCCCTTGCCAAGCTGGATCAGCACCGCCGCCAGCACGCTGATCAGCAGGGTCGAGATGAGGACCAGCGAGATGGCCAGGGTCTTGGGCGCCACAAAGGCCCAGTCCGGGACCGGGGAGGCGTCGATGATCTCGTGGGTCTTCTTCTCGCGCTCCCGCCAGACCAGTTCGCCGGCGTAATAGATGGCGATGATCACCGGGATCAGGCTGAAGCTGCCCAGCAGGGGCGGGATCAGGATCCGGGTCAGGGGATAGACAACGCCGCCATAGCCGGTCTGTTCGGTGGCGAACCACAGGGCGCCGCCGGCATTGAACAGGCCGAGCGCCAGAAGCACCAGATAGGCGGGGCTGCCGAAGACCTGGCCCATGTCCAGGCGGGTGCGGGCCATCAGCTGCGCCCAGGCGGCGGACCCGTCAAACCGGGGGCGGGCCAGGCCGCCCGCCGGAACGGCCGGCGGCGCCGCGACCACCTCGGCGGGGGCAAGAGCCGCCTTGGCCCGCTTGCCCGACAGGGCGCCGGACTGGAAACGGAACAGCAGGATGGGCAGGACCAGGATGGCCCCCGTCAGGGAAAGGCTGAAAATCCGGTTCATCAGCAGGATGCCGGAAAGGGGCGGAACCAGTGTGTTGCGATCTGTCGCGGTCCAGTATTTCGTGGCCAGGCCATAGGCGGAGGCGCCCAGCGGCTCCAGCACCGAGGTGATCTGCTCGAACTCCGGCTTGTCGGCGGCGATCCCGGCGATGATCCAGAGGATGAGGAAGCCGATCACCCCGACATAGGTCCACATCAGCGACCGGGTGACCGTGGCAAGCGTGAAGAAGATGGCGCTGGTCAGCAGGATGTTGGGAACGGCAAAGACGAAATAGGCGCTGAGATAGGGCGCCGCCGTCAGCGGCCCCAGGGTCTCCGGATCGACCCAGGGCATGAAGCTGCCGACAAACATGGCCAGGGGCACGGCCAGGAAGGCCAGCAGGGCCGCCGCCAGGGCGCCCGTGAACCGGCCATAGAGATAGTCGAACCGCCTGATCCGGGTGGACAGGATCATCGGGCCAAACCCGGTCTCGTCGTCCCGCACGATCACATTGGCCACGAAGGCCGTGGTGACGAACATGAAGAAGATGGACAGGATCAGATGGGTCTGGACGATGGCGAAGGGCGAGTTCTTGTGGATGTTGCCACCGCCGCCGATGGAGATCTGATCGACCACCACCGACCCGAACGTCAGCAGGAAAAAGATGCCCGTCGCCACCCAGAAGACCGGGTTCTTGATCTGGTAGCGGAATTCGAAGCTTGCGATCTTGCCAAACATCAGTCGGCCCTCACGCCGCAGCGCGGCTGGTGCGCAGGGTCGAGAGATAGACGTCTTCCAGTCCGCCCTCGACGGGCATGAATCCGTCGCCCGGATCGCTGTCGGCTTCGATATGGACCACGGTCCGGCCGGTGAACAGCCGGTTCGAAATGACGTTGTAGCGGTCGCGAACAGCCTCCAGTTCGCTCTTGTCGATGATCTTTTTCCAGATCCGGCCCTTCAGGCCTTCGACCAGGGCCATGGGGGCGCCCTGCTTGACGATCCGGCCATCACAGATGATCGCCATGGCGGGGCACAGGTCGTAGACGTCCTCGACGATATGGGTCGAGAGGATGACCACCACATTCTCGCCGATCTCGGCCAGCAGGTTCAGGAAGCGGTTGCGTTCCTCGGGGTCGAGCCCAGCGGTCGGCTCATCGACAATGATCAGGGCCGGATCGCCGATCAGGGCCTGGGCAATGCCGAACCTCTGGCGCATGCCGCCCGAAAACCCGGCCAGGGCCCGCTTGCGCACGGCCCAGAGGTTGGTCTGGTTGAGCAGATATTCGACGGTCTCGCGGCGCTCCTTGGCGTTCGCAATACCCTTCAGCACCGCCATGTGGTCGAGCATGTCGTAGGCCGAGACCCGGGGATAGACGCCGAAATCCTGCGGCAGATAGCCCAGAACCCGGCGCAAGGCCTCGGGGTCCTTCAGCACATCGATATCGCCAAACCGCACATGGCCGGCCGTGGGCGCCTGCAGGGTGGCCACGGTGCGCATGAAGGTCGACTTGCCGGCGCCATTGGGCCCGAGAAGGCCGAACATGCCCTTGGGCACAATCAGGCTGACATCGTTCAGGGCCTTGGCCCCGTTGGGATAGACGTGCGTCAGGCTCTCGACGATCAGCATGGCTGCGCGGGTCCCTCTTTCAGATTGACCAGAGAGCCCCCCGGCTCCCGTTCCTCAAGCGAAAACCATGGCGGCGCATGGGGACAGGAGCAAGTGAAACTCCTGTAAGGGGCAGGGGGCGGGGACGGCGGCGCGAGCGCGGAAAGGTGAATTGGGCCCTTTGACGGCATTGATTGCAATGCTGTCACTGCGGTACTCTGCCCCGGCCTCGACGGGAGACAGCATGGTCAACCTGACAATCCGGAATCTGGACGAAGACACCAAGGCCCGTCTCCGCATCCGGGCGGCCGTACAGGGTCACTCCATGGAGGAAGAGGCCCGCGCCATTCTCCGGCGCGCGGTCGGCGGCGTGAACGGCCAGCAACTCTGGGCGCTATCGCGCGAGCTTTTTGCGGGAGATCAGGGTGTTTCGCTGCAACTGCCGGAGCGTGGCCCGGATAGATCAGGGCCAGACTTCGGTCCCGAGGATGAGGGGGTCAGGTGATCGTTCTCGATACCAATGTGGTTTCGGAACTGATGAAGGTGGAGCCGGATCTGCGGGTCCGGAATTGGCTGATTGGCTTGGGAAATCACCCCCTCGCCACGACCACGGTGACCTTTGCCGAAATCACCTATGGCCTGACGCGGCTGCCTGAAGGTCGTCGTCGAACCGATCTGGAAGGCCGTTTCGAGATTTTTGCCCGCGCTATGACCATTCTGCCTCTGGACGAAGCCGCGGGCCGGTTGGCGGGACGATTTCGCGCCTTGCGAGAAGCTGAAGGTCTGGCTGCCCAACCTTCGGACATGATGATCGCCGCCATAGCCTCCCGGGCTGGCTCCCTGCTCGCCACCCGCAACCTGCGGGATTTTGCAGGGCTGCCCCTGGAGACTGATGATCCGTGGCTTTCGCAATGACGCGACCAACGCGATCGATCAGAGGCTCACGCCTTTGGAATCCTGCTCGGCTCTGTCGAACGCCCCCCTAAAGGATACCGAAACGCTTCCCCTGTAGAGACTGAAGAACCTTCCCTGGTCATCCGGCGCCCTTCCGTTGCAGATCGAGATTCTCAAGCCCGCTGATCTGACGCCGGCCCGGGTGGCGCGGTGGTCGGGGCTGCAGGCGGCCCGGCCGGAGCTGGCCTCGCCGTTTCTGTCGCCGCACTGGGCCCTGGCTGTGGCGCAGGCCCAGGGGCGGCGGTCTCTGGTCAAGGTGGCGGTGCTGCGGGACGGGGCCGGCGAGGCGGCCCGGGATATCGGCTTCATGGCCTTCAAGGCCGGGAGCCTGACGGCCATGCCGTCAGGCGCGCCCATGTGCGATTATCAGGCCCTGGTGTCGGAACCGGACCTGGCCTTCGATCCCGTCGATCTGGTCCGGGCCCTGGGGGTCGGGCGGTTCGATTTCTGCCACATGCTGGCGGGCCAGACCGCCTTCCTGCCCCATGCCCGGGGCGACCAGCCCGCCTACAGCATCGACATGCCGGAGGGCTACGAGCCCTATGCCCTCGCGCGGCGGGCGGCGGGGGTCACGGCCCTCAAGGACATCGACAAGAAGCGTCGCAAGATCGAGCGTGAACTGGCGGCCCCGGTGTTCGAGGCCTTTTCCGCCGATCGATCGGCCTTCGACCAGCTGCTGTCCTGGAAAAGCGAGCAATGGAAGGCCACCGGCCAGACCGATGTCCTGGCCACGGCCTGGACCCGGCGACTGGTCGAGGCCCTGTATGACCGCCGGGAGCCCGAGTTTGGCGGGGTGCTGTTCACCCTGCGGGTCGATGGCAAGCTGGCCGCCGCCCAGTTCAATCTGCGGGGCGCCACGGCCATCAACAGCTGGCTGATCGGCCATGATCCGCAGTTCGAGCGCTGGTCGCCGGGCATGATCCTGTTCCAGGACATCCTGCGCTGGATGGACGGCCAGCCCTGGCGGCGG
Organism: Brevundimonas vancanneytii; assembly: GCA_945861515.1. Taxonomy (GTDB): domain Bacteria; phylum Pseudomonadota; class Alphaproteobacteria; order Caulobacterales; family Caulobacteraceae; genus Caulobacter; species Caulobacter vancanneytii_A. Next base: position 21,658 of record CAMAVA010000015.1, read on the forward strand.
CTGGACCTGGGGGCCGGGGACTACCGGTTCAAGCGGGAACTGGCCAACCGGATCGTGCCCGTGTCTCACGGTTTCGTCGGCGCGCCCTCGCCGGCCGCCCTGGTGCGGGGCGCAGCCTATGGCGTGCGGCAGGCGGCCGAGGCCCTGCCGCTGGGGCCGGTCTCGGAACTGCCCGGCAAGGCCATGCGGCGGCTTGACCTGATCCGTGGATTGCGTTGAAGCCACGCAGCTTTTGCGTCACAAGCCGGTGCCATGACCCTTTCCCTCGACGATATCCGCGCCGCCGCCGGTCGGCTGGCCGGCCATATCGAGCGCACGCCCTGTCGCTATTCCCGCACCCTGTCCGACATCACCGGGGCCAAGGTCTGGGTGAAGTTCGAGAACCTGCAGTTCACCGCCGCCTACAAGGAGCGGGGCGCCCTCAACAAACTGATGCTGATGAGCGAGGCCGACCGCGCCCGCGGCGTGATCGCCGCCAGCGCCGGCAACCATGCCCAGGGCCTGGCCTATCACGCCACCCGGCTGGGCATTCCCTCGACCATCGTCATGCCGCGCGGCACGCCTTTCGTGAAGGTCGAGCATACCCGCAACCACGGGGCCAATGTGGTGATCGAGGGCGACAGCTATGACGAAGCCTACGCCTTCGCCATGCTGCTGAAGGAAGAGCGGAGCCTGACCTTCGTCCATCCCTTTGACGACCTGGAGGTCATGGCCGGCCAGGGCACCATCGCCCTGGAAATGCTGGAGGATGTGCCGGACCTGGAGATCCTGCCGGTGCCGATCGGCGGCGGCGGGCTGATCAGCGGCGTGGCCACGGCCGCCAAGGCCCTGAAACCCGATATCCGGATCATCGGCTGCGAGCCGGCCATGTATCCCTCCTTCACCGCCAAGATGCGCGGCATGACCGGTCAGTCCGGCGGCCAGACCATTGCCGAAGGCATTGCCGTCAAGCAGGTGGGCGAACTGACCTATTCGGTGGCCCGGCCCCTGGTCGAGGACGTGCTCCTTCTGGAAGAGCCCTATATCGAGCGGGCCATCGCCCTCTATTGCAATGTCGAGAAGACCGTGGCCGAGGGGGCGGGCGCCGCCTCCCTGGCGGCCCTGCTGGCCTATCCCGAGCGGTTCCGGGGCAAGAAGTGCGGCCTGATCCTCTGTGGCGGCAATATCGACACAAGGCTGCTGGCCAGCGTCCTGACCCGGGAGCTGGTCCGGGCCCAGCGGCTGGTTTCCCTGCGCATCGTCGGCGACGACCGGCCGGGCCTGCTGGCCACGGTTTCGCGGGTGATCGGCGAGATGGGCGGCAACATCATCGAGGTGGCCCATAACCGCCTGGCCCTGGACGTGCCGGCCAAGGGCGCCGAATTCGACATCATGATCGAGACCCGCGACGCCCAGCACACTCAGGAAATCATGGACGTGCTGCGCGAGGAGGGCTATCCGCCCAGGGCCGTCTGAGGAGACCTCCATGCGCCGCTTTCTGATGCCCGCCCTCGCCGCCCTTGCCGCCCTCAGCCTGGCGGCCTGTGATGGCGGACGCGCCGCCCAGGAAAACCAGAAGGACGGCGAGGCCTTCCTGGAGACCAATGCCACGGCCCAGGGGGTCAAGGTGCTGCCCAGCGGCGTCCAGTACCGGATCGAGCGGTCGGGACCGGCCTCGGGCCTCAAGCCCCGGCGCGACGATGAACTGAAAGTTCATTACGAGGGCAAGCTGCTGTCCGGCCAGGTGTTCGACAGCAGCTATGAGCGGGGCGCCCCGACGGTCATGCCCCTGCGCAACCTGATCAAGGCCTGGATGGATGTCCTGCCCATGATGCGCCCGGGCGACGTCTGGACCCTCTATGTCCCGCCGGAACAGGGCTATGGCAAGGAAGGCCAGGGGACCATCCCGCCGAACGCCGTGCTGATCTTCCGGATCGAACTGATCGGCGTGCTGCCGTCCGGGGCCAACAACCGGCTGGGCTGACGATCAGGCTCAGGGCGGCCGTCAGTCGGTAAAGACCACCGTCTTCAGGCCGTTCAGCAGCACCCGGTCCTCCAGCCGCCAGCGCAGGGCCCGGGCCAGGACCCGGCGCTCGATATCCCGCCCCTTGCGGACCAGGTCCTCGGGCGTGTCGCGATGGCTGATCCGCTCGACGTCCTGTTCGATGATCGGCCCTTCGTCCAGGTCGCCGGTCACATAGTGGGCGCTGGCCCCGATGACCTTCACCCCCCGGGCATGGGCCTGGTGATAGGGCTTGGCGCCCTTGAAGCCCGGCAGGAAGCTATGGTGGATATTGATGCAGCGGCCTTCCAGCCTGGCCGCCAGCCCGTCCGACAGGATCTGCATGTAGCGGGCCAGGACGACGATGTCGGTCCGGGTCTCGTTGATCAGGGACCAGAGCTGGGCCTCCTGGTCCATCTTGGTGGCCTTGGTCACCGGGAGATGGTGGAAATCCAGGTCCGAGAGATCGACATGGGTGAAGTTGGAGGCGTCGTGGTTGGACACCACGGCGCTGATGTCCATGGCCAGTTCATCGATCCGCCAGCGGTAGAGCAGGTCCGCCAGGCAGTGGTCGGTGCGGCTGGTCAGGATCATCACCCGGTAGCGATCCTGGCGGCTGCGCAGGGTCCAGCGCATGGAAAAGGACTCGGCCAGCGGCGCAAACGCGCTCTTCAGGTCCTCCAGGATCATCGCGCCGGGATCAATGACCACCCGCATGAAGAAGGCGCCGGTCTCGGCGTCGTCATACTGCTGGGCGTCCAGGATGTTGCAGTCGCGGTCGGCGAGAAAGGTCGAGACCGCAGCCACGATTCCGCGGCGGTCGGGACAGGCGAGGGTCAGGGTCAGGGACGTCTTGGACATGGGGTCAGGCGGGTAGCGTTCGCGGCAGGCCGAGGCAAGCGACGAAAACTGCATCGGGCCATGAGCTTTCCGGACTGGGTCAGGCCTGGGCGCCCTGTCGCGGCGGCGCGGTCATGCTAGGTCTTGGGCCATGACCTCCGAAACGCTTCATGACCGCGCCCTGGCCATCCTGGCCCGCCTGGTGGCCTTTGACACCACATCCCGCCTGTCCAACCTGACCCTGATCGAGTGGGTCGAGGCCTATCTGGCCAGCCACGGCGTCGAGAGCCGCCGGGTCGCTAATGCCGACCTGACCAAGGCCAATCTGATGGCCCGGATCGGTCCGGCAGCCGAGGGCGGGGTGATCCTGTCTGGCCATACCGATGTGGTGCCGGTGGATGGCCAGCCCTGGACCAGCGATCCCTTCACCCTGACAGAGCGGGACGGGAAACTGTTTGGCCGGGGCTCGGCGGACATGAAGGGCTTCATCGCCCTGGCCCTGGCGGCCGTGCCGGACCTGGCGGCCGCGCCGCTCCAACGGCCGGCCTGGCTGGCCCTGTCCTATGACGAGGAGATCGGCTGCCTCGGCGCCCCGGCCATGATCGAGGCCTTTGGCGCGGTTTCGCCCCGCCCGGCCCTGGCCATTGTCGGCGAGCCCACCGGCATGGAGGTGGTCGGCGCCCACAAGGGGATCCTGTCGGTGCGGGTCCAGGTCCTGGGGCGCGAGGCCCATTCCAGCCAGACCCATCTGGGGGTCTCGGCCAACATGGCGGCCCTGTCGCTGATGGCTGACCTGACGGCTCTGGCGGGCCGACTGATCGCCGAGGCCGATCCCGCCTCGCCCTTCCTGCCCGCCCACGCCACCCTGACCATCGGGGTGATCCAGGGCGGCACCGCCATCAATATTCTGGCCCGGGAATGTGTCTTCGGCTTTGACCTGCGCTGCCCGCCCAGCCTCGACCCCCACGCCCTGCTGGCGCCCTTTTTCGAGCGCTGCCGGGCCATGGACGCCGAGCTGGCGGCCCGGGCCCCCGGCGCCGGGGTGACGTTCGAGATCCTGGGCGATGTGCCGGCCCTGGCCCTGGAACCGGGCGGCCCGGCCGAGGCCCTGGCCCGCCGTCTGGCCGGCGACAATGGACCTTTAAGGGCCGTTCCCTATGCCGCCGAGGCCGGACAGTTCCAGCAGGGCGGCTTTCCGGTGGTCCTCTGCGGCCCCGGCTGGATCGACCAGGCCCACCAGCCCGATGAGTTTATCGAGATCGCCCAGATGCGACGCGGCGCGGCCTTCATGACCCGGCTGGTGGAGGCGTTGCAGTCTCCGGTGGCCTAGCTGGATGGGGATGTCCCGGTTTCTGTCATTTGGAAATGTCAGGGCAGGGCGATTGGGTTGGACCGGCGACCGTCGCAAGGGCAACGGCGGGTTTGCGCGCCCGCAACAGACCTTCCAGACTTCACGCTTGCTGGCAGCCCTGACAAGGCCTCGGCTCGATGACGGCATACCCCACCGCGCGTGGACCAACTCGCGGCCCGTCAGCGTCATTCCTGACCAAAGGCGCCAGGCTGCCGGGATAAATGTTGCCGGGCTCCAAAGTACCGACATTTTTCCCTCATCGCGCCGCTGACAGCGAGAATCTCGGATCGGCCCGAGCGGGTGCGGTAGCTATGCGAGGAGAACGGATCGTCTATAACGGCGGCCTGTTGCCAGAGGTGACGCCTTGCGAAGACCGCTGCTCGACCATCCTGCTCGCATGGTGCCCCTCGCCTTTCTGGCTGCCATCTTGGTCGGCACCCTCCTGCTATCGTTGCCTTGGGCCACCACGACCGGCGACCCTGCGCCTCTGCTCACGGCGCTGTTCACCGCCACGTCCGCGACCTGTGTGACCGGGCTCATCACAGTGGATACTGCAACCTACTGGTCCCTGTTTGGGCAGGTGGTGATCCTCGGACTGTTTCAGGTTGGCGGGTTCGGCATCATGACCGGCGCAACCCTGCTGGGACTGTTGATTTCCCGGCGCATGAAGCTGGGACGCCGACTGATCGTTCAATCGGAGACCAAAAGCCTGCAGCTTGTTGATGTGAAAGCCGTGCTGCTGACCATCTTGTGGGTCACATTGACCTTCGAGCTGGCCGTGGCGGTGATCCTGACCCTTCGGTTTCATTTCGGCTATGGCGAACCTTGGGGCGTCGCCGCATGGAACGGAGTTTTCCATTCGGTCTCCGCCTTCAACAACGCAGGCTTTTCCACCTTCACCGATAACCTTATGGGCTTTGCGCTCGATCCGCTGGTGCTGCTGCCGCTTTGTGCTGCGGTCATCATCAGCGGACTTGGGTTCCCGGTAATCAACGAATTGCTGATGGAATGGCGGACGCCGGAGCGCTGGTCCATTCATGCGAAGCTGACGCTGCTCGGGACAGGAGGCTTGCTCGTGCTTGGCTTCCTCGGCGTTGCCGTAGCTGAGTGGAACAACGTCGGCACATTCGGCGACATGTCGGCGCCGGCAAAGATGCTGAACGCCTTCACCCACTCGGCGGTCAGCCGCACGGCTGGCTTCAACACCGTGGACGTTGGCCAGATGCGCCCCGAGACGCTCTTTCTGACGGATGGTTTGATGCTCATCGGTGGCGGCAGCGCGGGCACCGCTGGCGGCATCAAGGTGACAACCTTCCTGCTTCTGGGAATCGTCGTCTGGGCTGAGGTGCGCGGACGCTCGGATGTCACGGCCTTTAGACGCCGCATCTGTCCAGACGCCCAGAGACAGGCACTCGCTGTCGTGCTTCTTGCGGTGGGGCTGGTGGGGGTTTCGACGCTCGCCATTCTCTCGCTGACGATGCACCCTCTGGATAAGGTGCTGTTCGAGGTCGTATCGGCATTTGCGACAGTCGGCATGAGCACGGGCATCACCGCGTCTCTGCCCCCGACCGCCCAACTGATCCTCATCGGCCTCATGTTCGTCGGTCGGGTCGGAACCATAACCGTGGCGGCGGCCATGGCGCTGCGCGCCCGGCATGTCCCATACCGCTATCCGCTGGAGCGCCCCATCGTTGGCTAGATCGAACAAACAGATGTCTAACAATGTCGTCGTTGTCGGCTTGGGCCGGTTCGGGGGCGCCGTTGCTCAAAGCCTCAGCCTGCTGGGCCACGAGGTGTTGGCGATCGAGGAAGACCTCGCCCTCGTGCAGTCCTGGTCCGACCGGTTGACCCACGTTGTCCAGGCGGACGCCAGCAACATTGACGCCTTGCGGAGGCTGGGGGTCGCCGACTTCCAACACGCCGTTGTCGGGATCGGCAACGACGTCGAATCCAGCGTCTTGACCGTCCTCGCCCTCAGCGAAATCGGCGTCCCCGACATCTGGGCCAAGGCGATCAGCTCAAATCACGGGAAGATCCTTGAGAAGACCGGAGCCCACCACGTGGTCTATCCGGAGGTCGCCATGGGCGAGCGGGTCGCCCATCTGGTCACTGGCAAGATGATCGACTTCATCGAGTTTGACGACGACTTCGCCATCGTCAAGACGCGCCCGCCCCGTGAAGCGCTGGGCAAGACCCTTGGAGAGTCGCAGATCAGGACCCGGCATGGAGTCAGCGTTGTCGGCGTGAAACGCCCGCAGGAGGACTTCACCGATGCGAAGTCCGGGACGCTTGTGGTTGAGGGAGATCTTCTCATTATCTCCGGTCCGACGCAGAAGGTGCAGCGTTTTGCGGCGCTCCCGTAGCCCGTGACGGGCCAACGCCGAATGTCCGCTTCGGGTGGAGGCTGTGTGAATACGCAGCCGATGCGGTTTTCCGCGCAATGATTTTCCCGCAGCGGACAGGTGAGAGCACAACGCCGCAAGATGCCATCGCTTCTCCGTCGACGAGCGGTCGGATGTTGCACGGGTTTTTGAGCGCGGCGCGTTTTTACACAGCCTAGGTAGAAAAAGGAGTCCAGGCCAATTCCGAAGACAGGACTGGTCCGATCGCGGCGGCTTGGACCTTCAGGGGTGTGGCGACGTCGTCAAGGAGGACCGGGCGGGTGCATTTCCGCCCGAACGAAGCTACCGCCCGCCTGACCCGGGTCCAGCCTACTGCAAACTCAGCAGCGCGATGCCGCCCAGCCCGACCACGATCCGCCACCAGCCGAACAGGCCAAGGCCGTGGCGGCCGATGAAGTCCAGCATCATCCGGATGACGATCCAGCCGGAGAGGAAGGACACGACAAAGCCGATGCCGATGATCCACAGGCCGTCGGCATGGGCGAAGATGGCCTCGCGGCCCTCGATGAAGTCCAGGGTGAAGGCGCCGACCATGGTGGGGATGGCCAGGAAGAAGCTGAACTCCGCCGCCGCCCGCTTTTCCAGACCCATCAGCACCCCGCCGACAATGGTGGCGCCGGACCGGGACACGCCCGGGATCATCGACAGGCACTGCATCAGCCCCACCCCCAGCGCCACCCCCAGGGGCGTCTTCATGGCGTCATGCACCCTTGGGGACGGGCTCCAGCGATCAATGATGAGCAGGACCACCCCGCCGATCACCAGGGACCAGCAGACCACCAGCGGGCTGGCGAACAGCACGGCCTTGATGAAATCATGCAGCAGCAGCCCGAGCACCACCGCCGGCAGAAAGGCGATCAGCACGCTGAGCACGAACCGCCGGGCCTCGGCCCGGGTCGGCAGCTGCAGCAGCACGGTCCAGAAACGCTGAAAATACAGGGCGATCACGGCCAGGATGGCGCCCAGCTGGATCATCACCACAAAGGTGTCCCAGTAGCCGTCTTCCAGACCCAGCAGCTGTTTGGCCAGCAGCAGATGGCCGGTGGACGAGACGGGGATGAACTCGGTCAGGCCCTCGATCAGGCCCAGCACAATGGCGATCAGCCAGTCTGGCATGCGTAGCGTCCCTGTCTCTCGCCCGTTTCCTGCTCTCGGCCTTGTCGAGGTCTGTTGTCGGCATGGCAAGAGGCCAGGACCCGCCCGGCCCCGATTGTTGGCCTGGCGCCCGAATCATGCGTGACAGAATGTCGCGGCGGCGCGCCAGAGTCCTGTTTGGCGTCGCGCATCCAGGGCCCTCTGGATAACCCTCTGTCTGCGGCCTTTGCTGCGGGGGACATCCATGGCGGCGGGGACCGACAGTCTGGTCAGGCAGGCCCTTGAGGCCCTGCAGCGGCGCGACCCGCGCGGGGCGCTGGCCTTGCTGGACCAGGCGCAGGCCATCAGCCCGCAGGACCCCCAGGTCCTGATGAACCGGGCCCTGGCGCTGAGGCTACTGGGGGATTTCCCGGCAGCGATCAGGACTCTGGACCAGGTTCTGGCGCTTGACCCCTATGACTTCCTGGCCCTGCTCTCCAAGGCGGCCCTGGTCGACCAGACAGCTGGACCGCGTCAGGCCGTGACCCTCTATCGCAATGTCCTGAAGATCGCCCCGCCGGATGACCGCCTGGCCCCCGGCCTGGCCGCGCCCATCGCCCGGGCGCGGCAGGTTCTGGCAGAGAACAGCGATCTGCTGGCCGAACATCTGCGACAGAGCGTGGCGGACGTCCGCGCCCGGCATGGAAATGAAAGCCTGGGCGGCGAAACCCTGGCGCGTTTCGATGAGGCGCTGGAGATTCTGGCCGGCCGCAGGCGGGCCTATGTCGCCGAGCCGATCAATCTCCACTATCCGCGCCTGCCGGCCATTCCCTTCTTCGACCGGTCGCGTTTCCCATGGTTCGACCAGCTGGAGGCCGGGACCGACATGATCCGGGCCGAGCTGATGGCCGCCCTGGAAACCGCTGACAGCGCCTTTTCGCCCTACATCACCTACGGGGCCAGCGATCCGGTCAATCAATGGGCGGAACTGAACCATTCCCGGCGCTGGCGGTCGCTCTGGCTCTGGAAGGATGGCGTCCGTCAGACGGGCGCCTGTGAGCGTTGCCCCGGAACCGCCGCTCTGCTGGCTAGCCTGCCCATGGCCGACCAGCAGGGGTTTGCCCCCACCGCCCTGTTCTCGGCCCTGGAGCCACGGACTCACATCCCGCCCCATACCGGCTCGACCAACACCCGGCTGCTGGTCCACCTGCCGCTGATCCTGCCGGGGCCGGCCAGGTTCCGGGTCGGCGGCGAGGTTCGCACCTGGCGAATGGGCCAGGCCTGGGCCTTCGACGACACCATCGAGCATGAGGCCTGGAACGATGCCGACGCCCTGCGGGTCATCCTGATCTTCGATATCTGGAACCCCCTGCTGAGCCCCGTCGAACGGGACCTGATCAGCGCCATGATGACCGCCAGCCGCAGTTTCTATGCTGCGCCCGCGCCGCAGGTCCGGTTGGCCTGATCAGCCGCCCGCCGCGCCGACCGGCGGGCCGATATAGCGCGCCCTTGGCCGGATCAGCCGGCCGCTGGCGCCCTCCTCCACCGCATGGGCGATCCACCCGGCCAGACGCGCCACGGCAAACAGCAGGAACGGCGCGTCCGCCGGCAGACCAAGGGTTTCGGCCAGGACCACCAGGGCAAAATCGATATTGGCCCGCTCGCCGGTCCGGGACTCCACGGCCGCCTGCAGGGCCAGAAGCTCGCCGGTCGGCGGGCTGGCCGCCAGCAGGACCACGGCCCTGGGGTCGCCCTCGGGATAGAGGGGATGGCCAAAGCCGGGGGTCGGGGCGCCCCGGGCGAGACGCCCTTCCACCGTGGCGGCCGCGCCAATCCGGCGGCTTTCCTCCAGCAGGTTGAAGACCCGCGCCGCCATGCCGCCATGCAGGGGGCCGGACAGGGCGCAGAGTCCGGCCAGGGCGCTGGCGGCCAGACCGGCGCCTGTCGAGGCCGCCACCCGGGCGGCGAAGGTGGAGGCGTTGAGCTCATGGTCCGCCAGCAGGACCAGCGCCTGCCGCAGACCATCTTCCTTGCCGGCCGGAACGCGCCAGGCGGTGGCCAGTCTCTGATGGATCGGCCCGATGGTGCGGCTCCCGGCCACGGCATCCGCCGCCAGGTCCATCAGGGCGACGCCGTCCATGGCCAGGGCCAGGGGCGCCCGGCCCCGGGCGGGCGCCTCATGGGCGGCCCGGTCCGCCAGGGCGGCGAACAGCCTGGCCCGCGCGGAGTCCAGGACCGGCGGCGCCGGACGCTCGGCGCCCTTCAGCGCCAGGCCGTGCCCGCCCCTCAGCAGCCTTGCGACGCTTTCCAGAGTCTCGGTCCTGGCCAGCAGGGCGGCATCCCGGCCGCGATACCAGAGCCGGCCCCCGGACAGGGTGGTGATGGCGCTGGCCAGCACCGGCTCGCCCCAGGAAATCGCCCCTTCCGCCACCGCCGACGGCTTGCGGCCCCGGACCCGCCGCCGGGTCAGTTCGGCAATGTCGGCGGCGCGATAGAGGCTGCGGCGAGGGTCGTCCGGATCGGGACGGGCCTCGACCCGGCCCCGGCTGACATAGGCGTAGAGGGTCTGGGGCTGGACGCCCAGCCGCTCCATGGCGGCGGCGCCGCTGATCCAGTCTGGAGACATTGATTATATTGATCAAGATTGACGATGATTGATTTAGCCGCGAGTTGAGCCCGGTACGCAAGAGGAAACCGGAAAATGACCCCTACTGACGGACTGGACTCAGTCATTGCGGCCCATACGGTGCTGTCGGATGTCGACGGCCTGGCCGGGCAACTGACCCTTCGTGGCTGGTCCCTGGACCAGCTGGCGGGCCACACGACCTTCGAAACCGTGGCCCATCTGTTGCTCGAGGGCTTTTTCGACGGCCTCCCCGATGACCTGACGCCGTCCCTGGGCCAGGCCCGCCGCGCCGTCTTTGAGGAGGTCTCGGCGATTGACGAGGCCCTGGTCGCCTTGCCGGTGGTGGAAGTGGTCAGGGCCCTGATGGCCCGGCTGGCGGACCGCGATGACCTGTCGACCGCCCTGAAGCTGGTCGCCGCCCCGGCGGTCTTCACCACGGCCCTGGTGCGCCTGAAGGCCGGGGATTCGCCGGTAGCCCCCGATCCGTCCCTGTCCCACAGCCAGGACATCCTGCGCATGCTGCATGGCCGGCCCGCAGGTCCCGGCGAGGCCGAGGCCCTGGACACCTATCTGGTGACGGTCTGCGATCATGGCCTCAACGCCTCGACCTTTGCGGCCAGGGTGGTGGCCTCCACCCGGGCCGGCCTGACCAGCGCGGTTCTGGCGGGACTTTCCGCCCTGAAAGGGCCCCTGCATGGCGGGGCGCCCGGTCCGGTCATCGAGATGCTGGACGCCATCGGCCAGCCGGAGATGGCCAGGCCGTGGATCGAGGCGGCCCTGGCCCGGGGGGACCGGTTGATGGGCTTTGGCCACCGGATCTACCGGGTGCGCGACCCCCGGGCCGACGCCCTGAAAGGCGCGATCCGCCGTCTGACCGCCCTGTTGCCGCACCGCCCGGGGCGTCTGGATTTCGCCGAGTCCGTGGAACGGGCGGCGCTGGAGATCCTGAAGGCCCATCGGCCGGACCGGCCGCTGGACGTCAATGTCGAGTTCTATACGGCCCTGCTGCTGGAAGCCCTGCGTTTTCCGCCGGACGCCTTTACCGGCGTCTTCGCCATGGGCCGGGTCGCAGGATGGCTGGCCCATGCCCGCGAGCAGCAGGCCGGTGGGCGGTTGATCCGGCCGCAGTCACGCTATGTCGGCCCGGCGCCGCTCAGGGCGGCCTGATCAGGAGCCGATAACCCGCGGCCGCCAAACAGGGCCGAGCCGACCCGCACGCTGGTGGCTCCGAACCGGATGGCGGTTTCGAAATCGCCGCTCATCCCCATGCTGAGGCAGGCGAGGCCATTGCGCGCGGCGATCCTGGCCAGCAGCGCAAAATGCAGGCCGGGCGGTTCGGCTTCCGGCGGAATGCACATCAGCCCCTCGACCGGCAGGTCCCACTCGCGGCGACATCGGGCGATGAACGCATCGGTATCGGCCGGCGTCAGTCCCGCCTTCTGCGGTTCCTCGCCGGTATTGATCTGCACATAGAGCCGGGGCGCCCGGCCCCGGCGCTGGATCTCGGTCGCCAGAGCCTCGGCCAGCCGCGGCCGGTCCAGGGTCTCGATGACGTCGAACAGGT
>CAMAVA010000016.1 GCA_945861515.1 Brevundimonas vancanneytii
GCTGCAGCGCTGGCCCGTGGTGATGAAGGCTGACTGGACCACGAGAGCCGCCGACGCTTCGGCGTCTGCTGCGTCCCAGACGACCAGCGGGTTGTTGCCACCCAGCTCAAGCGCCAGGATGACATGGGAACGATCTGCAAAATGTCGACGAAAGAAGGCGCCGGCCTGGGCCGAGCCGGTAAACAGCAGTCCGTCGATATCCTGGTCGATCAGGGCCGCACCGGTTTCCCGGCCGCCCTGGACCAGATTGAAGACACCGTCCGGCAGGCCGGCCTCGACCAGGGCCTCGGCGAGCAGCCGTCCGGCCAGGGGCGTTTCCTCGGAAGGCTTGTAGACCACGGTGTCGCCGGCCAGCAGGGCCGGGACGATATGGCCGTTGGGAAGGTGGGCCGGGAAGTTGAAAGGGCCCAGAACCGCCATGACGCCATGTGGCCTGTGCCGCAGCACCGCCCGGCCAAAGGCCATGTTGCTGACCTTTTCGCCGGTGCGCTCGTCATAGGCGGCGATGGAGGCGTCGACCTTGGCGATCATGGAGCCCACCTCGGCGGTGGTTTCCCACAGCGCCTTGCCGGTTTCCCGGGAAAGCGCTTCAGCCATGGCCGGTCGCCGGCCTTCCAGCACCTTCTGGTACTGGCGCAGCACGGCGATCCGCGCCGCGCGCGGCTGATCAGCCCAGCCCTGGAAGGCAGCCCGCGCCGATGCAACGGCGTCCGCCACATCTCCGGCGGACGCGGTCGCACCTTGCCAGACAGTCTCGCCCGTCGCCGGGTCGCTGGACGTCAGGACCGAACCCTGCCCGGGGCGCCAGCCGCCGTTGATATGAAGTTCGCCGCTCATGCCTTCACCCTCACCGCTTCGCCGTCCCTGACCCGCAGGGTCTCGGCCGCTTCGGCGGAGATCACCGCCTTGGCCCCATCCATCATCACCGGCGTTCGCACAGCCCGGAAGCCGCCCAGGGCCGCTGCAGAGACCAGAGCTTCCTCGCCATAGGCGTCCTCGCCGATCGACACCGTCAATCTGCGGGCTTCCTTGACGGTCCGGATATCGTCCCGATGACAGCAGACCGTGGGACCGGCATCGAAAAGGTCGATCAGGCCCTGGAACCGGAAGCCCTCGCGTTCCAGCATGGCCCGGGCAGCTTCGCCCTCGCGGTGGACCTTGCCGATGACCCCGCGCGCCTCCAGGGGCAGCAGTCCCACATAGATCGGGTGTCGCGGCGCCAGGTCCAGGATGAACTGCCCATTGGTCGAGGCGCTCAGCCGATCGGCCTCGTCGAAGGCGAGGGGGAAAAACCGGCTGGCCACATGATCCCAGAAGGGACAGCTGCCGTCAGGCTCGAAATAGCCCCTCAGTTCCGCCAGCACCATCTCGGCGAACCGCTCCGGCTCGATGCCGATCAGCATGTAGCGCGATTGGGCCAGCAGACGCCCTGCCCCGCCCATACGGCGCTCGGGCCGAAGAAACAGGGACCCGACCTCAGACCAGCCGGCGCATTCATTGACCATCACCAGGGCCTGATGATCGAACCGCAGATCCAGGGTCGGAGACGATTGCGCCAGGGTCACGACACGAAAGGAAAAATGCGGCCGCTTCAGCCCCACCCCGGCCTTGACGCCCGCAACCCCGATCACCGCGCCATCGGCGGTATCCTCGAGCATCAGGGTGTACCAGGCCTCAGGCGCTGCCACCGTCTCGGTGAAACTGGCTTCGGACAGGTCCAACCGGGCCCTCAAGGTCGGCTCATCCTCGGGCAGGCTGGTGAACCCTCGGCCAGACAGCACCGCAAGTTCCATCAGGGAGTCAAAATCGGCAGGCCCCGCAGGACGGACAACTAGCATGGAGACCGCTCTTTCAGTCGTTTTGAAGTCTGTTCACCCCTGGGGGAACAGGTGTCGGCGACGCCGACGGATGAGGAACCAACCAGGACGTCGGCATCCGGCGGTCGCACGGACAGCTTTGCATGAGCGAAGGTCAAGCGCTGGTCTCCATCATGGACCGAAGGCCAATTGCATCGACCTCGCCGCTGGCCATCTTGATCAGCATCAGGGCGGACAGCTGCGCCCGCTCCACGAAACTGTCCGGCCAGGCGAACTCGGCGTCGCTGTGGATGTCGCCGCCGCGCACACCCAGCGTGTCGACATTGGGCAGCCCGACGGCGAACAGGTTGTTGCCCTCGCAGACCCCGCCTGACGGCTTCCAGGCGATGTCCTGCCCCAACAGTGCGCCGACGTCACGCACCGCGCCGAGCAGGGCAGACTGGGCTCCGTTGAGAGGCTTGGCAGCCCGGGTCAGGCCGCCATGCAGGCTGACCGACAGACCGTCCCCCTCGCCGCAGCGGCAGGCCCCGGCGATAGCGCCCTCCAGCCAGCGGGCTCCTTCCGCATCCGGGAACCGCACATTGAAGCGCGCAACCGCGATGTCAGGGACCACGTTCAGCGCGGAGCCGCCATCGATCCGCGCCACATTGACGGTCACCCCGTCGCGGGCGCCGTTGAGCGAGTCCAGCGCCCCGGCGATCCGGGCGGCCGCAGTGATGGCGTTTCGGCCCTCATGGAAGGCCCGTCCGGCATGGGCCGAGCGACCGGCTACCCGCACATGGAAATTGCCGCTACCCTTGCGCGCCGCGGCCAGGGTGCCGTCAGCCAGGGCGGGCTCGTAGGTCATGCCGACATGGCCCAGCTTGCCGATACGGGCCAGCACCGGGGCCGAGGCCAGGGAGCCGATCTCCTCGTCCGGTGACAGCAGGACGCGCCAACCCACCGCACCGCGGCCAGGATACCGCTCGAACGCTTCCAGCGCCGCCAGCATGACGGAAATGCCGCCCTTCATGTCGGCTATTCCCGGGCCGTTGAGCGCCCCGTCCGCCCGAGCCACCACAGTCTGGAACGGACTGGCCGCCGGGAAGACCGTGTCATAGTGCCCGGTCAAGACGACCTGAACCGGCGCGTCGGGCCGCATGGTGACCAGCAGGGACGGCGTGTGGCGATTGGAGGCTTCCCGACCATCCACGGAAATCTCGACGGTGTCGGCCAAACCGACAGATTCTAGCGCTGCGTCCGGCAGAGCCTGACCCCAGGCATGCGCCAGCAGGCCATGGGTCGCATCAAGTCCAGCCAGATTCCGGCTACCGCTATTGACCCCACACCAGTTCACGGCGCGCGCGACCATATCCTCGCCTTGCTCGGCGATGGACTCCAGAACCACCCGCTCCTGGGCGTTGAGAATCATGGGCCCCGCCCCCTCTGCTCAAGCTCGACAACAGACGCCATTGCCGCGGACTCCTCGTGGATCGAGCGTCAACGCGTGGCAACCTTGAACGACCCCCGGAATGGCGCAAGACGGGAGTCGCGAAGAGACACAGCCTCTTAGCCGAGCCAGGGGCCTCGGAAAAGAGGGCGTAGGCCAGGGGCTGGTCCAGGATCGGAATAAGGCACAACCCGCGCCGGGCGCCCCCCGCGATTGAGCCGGTGGCAGAACAAGGAAGCGTCAAGGTCAGACCATGGCGCAGCCTATTTCCCGCAGCGCCCCTCCGCCAGCCTGCGCAGTTCAAGCCGATCCCGGGTCGAGCGCATCAGGACTTCGCAACGACGAGCATCGGTCTTCAGCGATGGGTCCGCCATTAGGTCGGTGATGACCTTTTCCGGCGTCTCGCCGCCCGGAATCATCCGGGCGCCGCCGCCGGCCGGGCTGTCGAATACCATCAGGGCGGGATCCGCCGGGACGTTTGACCAGGCCTTCCATTCCGGCAGCTTTCCGTCGGTTCCCCGTCCCGGCGATCCCGTAGCCGCGAAATTGGCCCAGTAGCTCATCATGGTGTCGGACAGGGCAAGGCGCCCGGGCGCGTTGGCCTTGGTGAAGGCAATAGAGTCGAACCGGCCCAGCAGCTTGAAGTGACCAAAGACGAACGGGATTTCCATGCTGTGGGCGGCGCCCAGAAGCTGGCCCAGATCGGTGATCAGCAGTCCCCCCTCCTCATCCCAGTCAAAGCGATAGGTCCAGACCGGAGCGTGGCCGCCGGAAGTCATGCGACCGGCCGGGCCGTCGACGGCGTCCGCTCGCCACAGGCGACTGGGATAGGCGCTCATGGCCTCATAGAGCGGCTTGTCCTTGGCCTGCGGGAAAACGCCCAGGGTAAAGGTCGCAAGCTTGGGGTCCAAAGCGTTGAAAAGCTTCATCTCGTCGCGGTTGCTCCCGGTGATCACCGGCACGGCGTTGTAGTTGGTCGGACTGTCAAGCACCGATGATATCCCGGCCGCCGGCAGCACCACGCCATCGGCGATCACTCGCGGCGGATTGTAGCCCGCGCGCGAAGTGTCATAGGCGGCGAAGACCTGATTCAAAGACGCGCCGCGCAGGGCGGCGCCGGTGACCGGCTTGCCGAGGCCGACAATGCGCGCCGCCGCAGCATTGCCGGAGTCCTTGAGTCCGCCCGTCAGTCCTTCAGCCTCGCTCAACGGAGTGGATCGGAAGGAGCCCGACTGAACTATGGCCCGATGGAACAGGCCCGCAGCCCGGGGACTGGCGAGCAGGGCCGCCACGTTGTGCCCGCCGGCGCTTTCACCGAACACCGTCACCCGGCCTGGATCGCCGCCAAAGGTCGCAATATCCTGACGGATCCATTCCAGAGCCCGGACATGGTCCAGGGTCCCGAAATTGGCCGAGGCGTCGTCGGGCATCTCTCCGTCTGCCCGAAGTTGCTCATGCGCCAGCCAGCCCAGTGGCCCCAGGCGATACTGCACAACGACCACCACAACCCGGTGCCGGGCGGCGAGGGCTGCGCCATCATACTGTTCGGCCCGGCCCCAGGTGTTGGAGCCGCCATGGATCCACATCATCACGGGAAGCCTGGCGCTGGACGCCTCCTGCGCCGTCATGGGGGGCGCATAGACATCCAGGTAGAGACAATCTTCCTGACCGACGATCTGGCCGATCTTCGACTTGTCGACCCCGTCCAGGGCGCTCAGCACCTGAGGGCACCATGGCGCTGCGGTCAGCGACGGGCGGACCCCGGCCCAGGGCTCCGGAGCCCGGGGCGCCCGCCAGCGCAGCTCGCCGACCGGCGGCTTGGCGAACGGAATTGAACGCCAGACATGCACCTTTGCATCGGGCGCCTTTGCGCCCAGAGCGCCCTCGCCGGGCGCGACGTAGCCGATCACCCGTCCGCTGGAGATGGAGCGGGTCGTGGCCGGATCCGCTAGATGAGCGAGATCGCCGGCCTCGGGCGCCGTGGCGCAGGCAGTCAGCAACAGGGCGGCGAGCACCCCAGCGGCGCGGATCATGTCTGGTTTCCCCCAAGATATCGTTGGAACAGACCATAGCGCGGCCCGCCTCAGCGCCCAATGGCGATAATTCGAGGCGCAGGACGAAACGCCGCCTCTTGCCACCCCCTGCGGAAAGCGTTCCAGTCTGGGAAAAAACAGATCCAGCTGCGGAGCGAGATAATGAACGACCGGGTTTCCATTACGCTGACCGATGGCGTCGCCGACGTTCGGATGATCCGCATCGACAAGATGAACGCCCTCGACGACGCAATGTTCGAGTCCTTGATCGCCGCCGGCCGTCAGCTCGCCGAAACCAAGGGCCTGAGGGCTGTTGTCCTGTCGGGCGATGGGCGAGGCTTCTGCGCCGGTCTCGACATGGGCAATTTCGGCAAGATGGCGTCCGGTGAACGCCGCGGCGGTTCAGGCTTGGTCGACACGCCACGGACCGCCAGCGGCGCCAACCGGGCCCAGAACGCCGCCATGGTCTGGCGGGACCTGCCCGTTCCGGTGATCGCGGCCATTCACGGCGTCGCTCTGGGCGGAGGCTTCCAGCTGGCGCTCGGCGCCGACATGCGGTTTGTCGCACCGGACGCCAGGATGGCGGTGCTCGAAATCAAGTGGGGCCTGGTTCCCGATATGTCCGGGGTGGCTCTGCTGCGTTCCCTCATCCGTGACGACCTGGCCCGCGAACTGACCTTCACAGGCCGCATCTTTACCGGCGAAGAGGCCTTCGCCATGGGCCTGGCCACGCGGGTCTGCGCCGATCCGCGAGCGGAGGCCCTGGGTGTCGCCGCCGAGATTGCCGGCAAGAACCCGGATGCCATCCGCGCTGGCAAGCGCCTGCTGAATCTCGCTGCCGATGCCGATCAGCACGCCATATTGCTGGCGGAGAGCGTCGAACAATCGGCTCTGATCGGCACGCCAAACCAGATCGAAGCGGTCATGTCGAATATGCAGAAGCGAGCTGCAGCCTACGCCGATTGAATGGGGCCCCTGCCTGGATGACGTGCTAGCCTGCCGGTAGCGGATCCGCCGCCAGTCGAGCAGGGAGCACCGCCATGGCCAAAGGCCAAAAGAAGAGCAGCAAGGAAATTCGGAAACCCAAGCAGGCCAAGGCTGCGCCAACGGCGCTGGCGCCGTCGTTCCTGACCCCGCCAGCGATGCAGAAGAAGAAGCCGACGCACTGATCGGCATCGCCATGGCAAAGGAAACTGTGCATCTGGTCCAGGCCTATGTCGCCGGCAAGGGCCGCACGCGCCTCCGCGCGGAACCGGCTGTCGGCTGCAAGACAGCCGAAGAGGCGCGCCGCAAGGCCGAACGCCTGGGCCCGCTGCGCCTTGGCGTGATCGCCTATTCGGTTTCAGCCGATGTCGAGATGGGCGACTACGACGAGACTCCCGTCTTGCTGTTCAAGACAGGCCAGCTTCCGCCGCCCTTCGACGAGCTTTAGGCGTTCCGGACTTCAGTAGTCCCGGCGCCAGCGTACCGAAAGCTTGGCGTCGCCCTGACCTGCGATCCTTGAGACGATCGACAGATTGCGACGGACCCGCCATTCGACCTGGGCCGCTGTGCCTTCACGGCCGCCCCCGATCAGCTCAAGATAGACATCGTCCGTCAGGTACTTGCCGCCGGCCACCGTCATGCCGGCATCACCGCCGCCGCCAAAGGTGAGACGGTCCAGTCCCGCCAGGTTTCGCAGGCCGCCGATCACGTCAAAGCCCCCTCCGCCCGCAAGGGCCGCCAGTGCCGAAGCCAGCTGGGCTGCTTCCAGCGCCGAAAGCTGGGCGGCCGAAGCGCCGAACAGTATCCTTGAAAGGACCTCGTCCTGAGGCAGGACGGGCGTGGAGCTCAGGGTGATTTCCGGCCGCGCTGCCGTGCCCCTGACCTCCACCTTGGCCGTAAGACTGGGATCCGCTCGGGTGGCGGTCAGGTTGAGCCGAATCTTTCGGGGATCGGTGGACAGCTGGATGTCCCCGGTTTCGTCAAACGCGAACCGCTTGCCGGCAAAGTCATATTCGCCGCGAACAATCCGGGCTGTTCCGGACAGGGTCGGATTGGCTGTGGTGCCCCCGACGACGGCATCCATGGACAGCTCGACGTTCAGGCCACGTCCTTCGACAAATATGCCCCGGGACGCCTTGAGGGTGACCTCAAGATTGGCCACGGGCCCCGCCTTTCGCGCAGCCTCCTGGGCGGCCCGGCGACCGACAACCGGCGGCCGGTTGATCTCGACGACATCCATCGGAGTCACGCCGGTATAGCCCAACGGATCGGCCGCAATCTGGGCACGGTCGATTCGAAGGGCTCCGGACAGCTTCACGTTGCCGTCGGCCGAGCGGGTAATGGTCGTCTGACCGGTCGCGGTCGCGGTGGCGATGTCATTGTCGATGACCTGGAACTTGGTCAGGTCGAGGCGGAAGCTGCTGGCCGCTTCCCGCTGCAGACTGATCCGGCCAGAACCGGAAAGGCTGCCCCCGCCCGAGTCATTGGCGACAGCCTTGGTCACATCGATGGCCTGGTCAGCGAAGGTGGCGTCAACGGCGACATCCTTGAGCTTGAGGCCGGTGGGTCCGTCCTGGAAGGCCCCGCCCTGCACCTGCATCTGCCCCAGCAGCCGGGGATCGGCCAGGGTCCCGCCAAGGCTGCCGCTCGCCTGGACCCGGCCGCTCAAGGACCGGTCGCCGCCCATCAGAAGGTCCCAGAGCGGCTTGATTTCTCCATC
Source organism: Brevundimonas vancanneytii (assembly GCA_945861515.1). Lineage (GTDB taxonomy): Bacteria > Pseudomonadota > Alphaproteobacteria > Caulobacterales > Caulobacteraceae > Caulobacter > Caulobacter vancanneytii_A. Next base: position 7,984 of record CAMAVA010000016.1, read on the forward strand.
TGCATCGAACTTGCCCTTGACCGGCCGGCTTCGATCAATGGCCAGGCGAAGGGGCGCGGCGGAGGTTTCCGCAGCCAGTACGAGGCTCGCATCCGCCTTCAGGCCCTGGGCGCTGGTCAGGTTCGCCAGAACCGTCAGGTATTGGTCCACCAGGACCGCCTTGACCTTGCCGTCCAGGGTGAGGGTCTTGCCCGAACCGCGGGCACGTACGCCGCTGAGTGTGGCGTCCATCTCGCCGGTCAGCGCCTTGCCCTGACCGCTCAACGCAAGTTTGCCATCCAGCTTGCCTGCCAGGTCATCATTGAAGATGGCGATGGGCAGGCTGGAAACGTCTGCCGTGACATTGGCGCCGCCCGGAGTCATGCGGGCGTCCAGCACGACGGTTCCAGATGCAGCCTGGGCCCCGACACCTCTGGCGGCGGCCAGGTTCAGATGGGCTTCCGAAGTCTCTCCGCCAAAGTTCAGGCTGGCCGTCTCTGTTGTTCGGATACTGGCGCGGCCGAGGCGCCCCGATCCGTCAAGGGCCAGGTTCCAGCCTGATTTTCCCCCAGGCTCGGTCAGAACGCCCCGGGCGTCTATGGACCAATCCCCCTGCCCGCCTTCGCCCTTGGCCTGGATTCGCAAAGGCAGCCGTTCGAGCGGTCCGTTGGCTGTTATGGCGGCGTCGGTCAGCAACAGCCCAGGCACATCCCTCGGCGCAGCATTGACTGCCTTGAGGCTCGAAACCGCCAGCGCCCCCTCGGCGGAATCGACGATCCGCACATCGCCCCGTACGGTTCCTGACCCTAACAGCACGCCCGGACCGGCAACGATGTTCAGCGCCGCAGAGGAAGGACGACCGCGCCGCAAAGCGACTGAACCCTGCGCCTTTATGCCGCCGGCATCCGCATCCAGCCCGGAAAGGTCCAGGCCGCCGGCGGCAAAGGCAAAGTCGGTTTTCAGTCGGGCTGGGCCATAGAGACTGTCCGCCATCAGGGAGAAAACGCCGTCGCCTCCGGCTGGACGCTTCAGAAAGCTCAGGACAACCTTGGCATTGGTGAGCGGCAGCCTGGGCAGATCAATGGCGTCGAAGTTTGCCGTCAGATCGGCTCTTGGGGCGGCCAGGGCGCCTGTGATCGAACCAGCGCCTGCAGCCTTGCCGCTGACTTCGACGGGCCCTGCCCGGAACGGACCCGTCGCGGACCAGTCCAGCTTGAGGCCCAGGCCGCCTCTGGCGCCGACAACGCCACTGGCCCGGGCTGAGCTGTGCGCTCCTTCGAGACGGGCTTCGGCGATCTTCAATTCAGCGTTCTGGAGACTGGCTTTGGCTCGAAGCCGTGGAGCCGGTCCCAGCAGACGGTCCAGTTCGCTCCAACCCAGGGCCAGACCCGTGCCGGTGGCGTCGAGAGTCGCCATCCAAGGCCTCCCCGGACCACTCTGGTCAGCGGACCATCGCCCCTTGATGACGCCTCGCCCGCCCGGTCGGGCGGACTGGAGATTGGAGATTTCGGCAGTGCCCTTGAAGGTCAGACCGCCCAGCAGACTTCTGGACCCACTCGCATCCAGCTTCAATCCCTGACCCTGGGCCTGTACCCAGCGCAGCAAAAGCCGGCCATCCGGCAGTCTGACCGCCTCAATCTTGGCGCTTGGCGCGCCGCCCAGCAGCGCTGCGACATAGCCTTCGCCTCGTCCTCCCGTCGCACCGAGTGACGCCGTCAGGGCAGCTTCGCCCTTCCGGTAGACAAGAGTCACCGGTCCGCGAGCCCTGGCCATTCCATAACCGGCGACGACAAGGTCAGAACCACTGAGATCTCCGGTGAGGGAGGCGTTCTGCCTGTCCCCGGCGAGGCGCCCCGCGAAACCGGCGTTTCCACGCACTGTGTTCTGGGTCAGGCGGTCCAGGGACTTGGTGCTGGCTGTCAGGTCCAGGCCCGCAGGGCCCGTTGAACCCTTGCCAAGATTGACGGGTCCTGCAGCAGTCAACACCAGGGATTGGCTCTCGAGCCGCCCAGTCAGGTCGACAAGCTCCTTCCCTGCCCTGGTCGCCGCAATGTCGAACCGGACTTCCGGGCCCAGGGTCGCCATCAGGCTGCGGGTCAGGGTCGATGCGTCAAGGCGGGCGAAGCCCCTGGCTGTTCCGCCATCCCTGGTCCATCGGCCGTGAGCCTCGGCGGGCGTCGAGGTTCCGGAATAGACCGCCAGATCAAACTGCCCCTCGGCGCTGGCCCCCTTGGCCTGCAGGCTGAGATCAAAGGAATCCCTGGCTGGCAGCCCAAGCAAGCCGGCCAGGGCGCCGCCCTGCGTTTCGACGGCCCGGGCATCGATCCGAACAGCCTTGTTGCCCCCGACATCAAACTTCACGTCCGCGAAATCACCGGCATGAAGCAGACTGCGCGCTACGATACGGCCTTTGGCGCGGCCTGTTCGCTCGACGGAGAGCCGAGCGCCCAGGTCGAACAGGCCTGGCCGGGTGCTGGCGGCCGGGCGAGTTTCGATGCGGGTCAAGAGACTGTCGATCTGCACGCTGATCGGCATCGGTTGGGGCTTTTGCGGCGCAGTCAGGATGGGTTGCCGCAGCACCGTCAAGTTCTTGGCCGCGATCGACTCTGCATGGAACCTGCGGGTCAGCAGGGCCTGAGGGCGCCAGCGAAGGCTCAGGTCGCGCGCCTCTATCCAGGCGCCCTTGCTATCCAGCAGCGCGACTCGGCGAACCGCGATCCTGTTCCAGACATCGCCGCTGATACCTTCGACCTGAAGTCTGCCGAACCGCGCGATCCTCAGCCCGTTGAGACTGCGCTCTATCAGCGCCATGCCGGAGCCAGTATTGGGTCCCCATCGCAGGCCCAGGCCCATCAAGCCCGCCCCCAAAATCAGGATGAGCAGGACAATCAGGCCATGGCGCAGACCGAAACGCCTCCGACGCGATCCGGCTGGCGGGCGGCTTGCTGTCGGAGGGTCCGCAGCAGCGTTGTCCGGAGGAACGGCCTCGCTCAAAATGCCTGACCTATGCTGATATAGATCTGCACAGGCGGGTCATCATCGCGGGGATCGAGGGGAACCGCGATATCCGCCCGGATCGGACCAAAGCCAAGATTGTAGCGCACCCCGAAACCGACCCCGGCGCTGAAATCATCGCCCCCCGGAAAGCTGTCGGTTCCCACGCCGCCAAGATCGACAAAGGCGGCAAGCCCCCATGTCTTCGTCAGATCATAACGAAGCTCAGCCGAGCCCTCCAGCACCGATATCCCGCCGATCGGCGTGGTGCTGAGCCGGGGACCGATCGCCTGGAAGGCATACCCGCGAACCGATCCGCCGCCACCGGAATAGAACCGCCGCGCAGCGGGCACATCGGTCGCGCTGGCGCCGCTGATGAGGCCCCCCTTCAGGCGGCTGGCCAGCACGAGACGCTGATCCGCATCCAGCGGCAGATAGAAGCTCCCTTGCCCCAGGGCCTTGAGATAGGTCAGTTGTGCGTCCCCGAAGGTGAGGGTGGGTTCGGCTCGAAAGCTGACCCTCCAGCCGGTCTTGGGATTTAGAGGATCGTCAGACCTGTCCAGAGCCCAGGCCCCCAGCAGGGAGACGTTGGCAAGGTTGCGGTCAATGCCGCGTAGCACCAAACCATTGACCTTGAGGATTTCGGCGACCCGACCACTATCAACCGAGGCGCCATAGGTCAGATAGGCGTTGATGCCGCTGCGCTGGGTCACATCCGCCGTCAGACCGGCGCCGGTCTGATCATAGGCATCGGTCAGCTCGTTGTAGGCGCTGGCCGTCAAGCTCAGGGTCTGCCTTGGCGTCTGCCAGTGGGGCAGCGAAACTCGATAGTCGAACCTCTGCTGAATCTCGGCCAGTCGCAGGGCAATGGTTCGGGTATCGGCCCTTCGCCAGCCGTTGTAGCGGGTCGCGGTGACGTCGACACCCACGCCCTCGCTGGTTGAATAGCCGGCGCTGACTTCCAACGACCGGGCCGACCGGTCCTTGAGGCTAAGCTGCACTGGCCGATCTCCGGACGGATCAGCGGACTCTGGCGGCGCCAGGGACACGGAGACGGCTTCGAAGGCGCCGGTCTCGCGCAGTCGTCGCTCCAGCTCCGCGAGGGCATCCGGGGAATAGACCTCGCCGGACTTCCAGGACTTGAGCGACTGGATCCAGGGCCTTCGGGTTCGGCCGGCATAGGTGAGATCGATCCCGTCCAGCGTGACCAGGGGACCGGCCTCGATCCGAAAGGTCGGCTGGACCGAGTTTGCAGCATGATCAACCGTCACGACCCGGGGCTGGATCAGCGCATCTGCATGTCCCCGCTGCTGGATGGCGGACAGGATTCTGCCTTCAGCGGCCAGGATATCCTGAGCCCGGCCAGCGGCCCCTCGGCGCAAGGCCATCGCCAGGATTCCTGCAGCCTGGACCGTATCTGACGGGGGCGCCGCCTGCCAATCGATCTGTGGCCGAACGATCCGAAACTTCGGGCCCGGGGTAATCTTGATCAGCGCCCTCGGCGCCGCTTCGCTGGAATCATCGTCCTGATCGGCAAGTTCCGTGCTGACCGCACTGCCGTAATAGCCTTCGGAGCGCAGCACGGCTGTAACCGTCAGCAGGGCATCCTGTCCCCTCCGGCGGGCTTCGAACCGTGACTCGGCCGGCTGCTCCGCCCGGCCGATCGCCTGGCGAAGCTGGTCGGAAAGTTCCTTGTCCTCGACTCCCTGGATCCGAGCCTTGGGCTCGTCGGCCTGCGCCGCCGGCGGCAAGCTCGCCAGCACCGTCAAGAGTCCCGCCAACAACGTCAGGCGCTGGGTCGCCAAACCGTCCATCCCTGCAAAGCGCCCCGAAAGAATGACTTAGCGACGCTGAGCGCAGAAGTCACGTCAGCAAGGCCATTGTGGCAGTGTCGCCTCTTGCCGGGGCTTAACGGCGCCTGTCAAAGTCCGCCCATGGCAGAGCCGTTGATGATACCCGAAATTCACAATCTCGATGGGGTAAAGCTGCTGACCCTGGGCAAGTCCACGGTGACGCTGGGCGGACTCGTGACGGGGCTGCTGATCATACTGGCGGCGGTCCTCTTGTCCCAACTCCTGGGACGGGTCTTCCGAAGGTTCCGCGAAAAGGCAAGCCAGGCGGCGCCCTCCATCTATGTCGTCGAGAAACTGTCCACCTATGGGCTGTTGATTGTCGGGGTCGTAATGGGATTTACTGCCGTTGGGCTCGATCTTTCCTCCCTCACCTTCTTCGCAGGCGCCCTGGGCGTCGGCCTCGGGTTCGGCATGCAGGGCGTGGTCAAGGAATTCATTTCCGGTCTGGTCCTGTTGTTCGATCGGTTGATCCGCATAGGCGACTATCTCGAGCTTCAGACCGGTGAGCGGGGAGTGGTTGCGGAAATCGGGCCCCGCGCCACGCGTCTTCGCAACAACGACGACCTGGATGTCCTGGTCCCCAACAGCCGGCTGATCGAGGCTCCGGTCATCAACTGGACCCATCAGAACAGCGCCCGACGCATGCATGTTCCCTTCCGCGTGGCCTACGGCACCAGCAAGGAAGCGGTTCGGGATGCTGTCCTCAAGGCGGCGCATGAAGTCCCCTTCACCCTCGCCGACACGGATCGCCGGAAAACCCAGGTCTGGCTGGTGGGCTTTGGCGAGTCCGCCCTGGAATTCGAACTGGTCGTCTGGCCTGCCCTCGAAGCGGTGAAACGCCCCAACGCCGCCCAGGCGGCCTATATCTGGGCGATAGAAGGAGCGCTGCGGAGCGGCGGATTCGAAATTCCCCTTCCGCAGCAGGATCTCCGGATAAGAAGTCTCTTTGGCGAGGAGGGCGAAGTCGCACGGGGCTCCCTTGGACTGAAAGCCACCCGCAAGGCGCGGCGCACCCGATCTGGCGAAGCGCCAGATGATCATAACGACGCCGCCGACGACCTTAAGCGGGCTGCGGCGGAAGAAGCCTTGCTGGCCGCAATCGAGAACCGCGAGGACGAGGTCCAGCCGACGAGAAGTTGAGCTCGTCGCTCTGCCGGTCAGCGACCCTCAGAATGGCGTTTGCAGCGGCGGCGAAAGCTGCACAAATGGGAGGCACTCTGATTTTGTCCGCATTTGGCCCCCGAGCAATCGCGCACTCGGCAGATTGGCGGGCTATCACGTGAGCTTAACAGAGGCCCAAGGCCCCATGGGGAACACAAGACCAGTGGCGGAAGAGCAAGCAGCCCAGGAAGCCCGGATACCGCCGGACAACGAAGGGTTTTACCGGCCAGGCGTCGCTTTCGACGAAATGTATGCGCCCGACGGCGAGGTCAGAAATCACTACGGCCTGATGCATGAACGCCTGACCACCCTTTCGGCCGAGGACCTGGCGGCCCGGCAGTCGACGCTTGAACGATCCTTCCTGCTTCAGGGGATCACTTTCACGGTCTACGGCGCGGAGGCGACCACCGAGCGGATAATCCCGACGGATCTGATTCCCCGGATTATTCCGTCCAATGAGTGGGATCGCGTGGAGGCCGGACTGGTCCAGCGACTTCGTGCGCTCAACATGTTTCTGGCGGACATCTATGGCGAACAGAAAGTCCTGATGGACGGTGTGCTGCCGCGCGAACTGGTGCTGGGCGCACCCTCCTATCGACGGGAGATGCAACACCTCTATGTGCCGCACAAGGCCTACGCCAATGTCTGCGGGTCAGACCTGATCCGGCAGGAAGACGGTCAGTTCGCTGTACTGGAAGACAATCTTCGGGTTCCGTCCGGCGTGTCCTACATGCTGGCGAACCGCGACGCCGCGCGGCGGACTTTTCCTGGATCGTTCAGAGCAGCCAGTGTCCGCCCCGTCGAACGCTACCCCGATCTGCTTCTGGCGACGCTCAAGAGCATGGCCGAGGAATGGCGACCCGACCCGCAGGTCGTGGTTCTGACGCCGGGCGTCTACAACAGCGCCTATTATGAACATGCCTATCTGGCCCGGCTGATGGGCGTCCCCCTCGTCGAAGGCCGCGATCTCGTGATCCACGAGAATATGGTCTACATGCGTATGACCACCGGCCTCCAAAGGGTCGATGTCATCTATCGCCGGGTGGACGACGACTATATCGACCCCCTGACCTTCCGAAGAGACTCCAGTCTCGGGGTCGGCGGCCTGTTCAATGCCTACAGGGCTGGCAATGTCATGATCTGCAATGCTCCGGGCACTGGGGTTGCGGACGACAAGGCGGTCTATGCCTACGTGCCGGACATCATCCGCTACTATCTGGGTGAAGACGCGATCCTGCCCAACATCGAGACCTATCTGTGCCGGGAACCTGCGCAACTTGATCACGTGCTGGCCAATCTGGACAAGTTCGTGGTCAAGGCGGTCGGGGCCTCTGGCGGCTACGGAATGCTCGTTGGTCCCCATGCCTCGCGAAAGGAACGTGAAGACTTTGCGGCGGCCTTGAAGGCGGACCCGGCCAACTACATCGCCCAGCCGACCATCCAGCTTTCGACGGCCCCCTGCCTGATCGATGGAAAGGTTGAAACCCGGCACGTGGATCTGCGCCCGTTCATTCTGTCTGGCGAGAAAATCGTCGTCACGCCTGGCGCCCTTACCCGTGTGGCCTTGAGAAAGGGCTCATTGGTCGTGAATTCCAGCCAGGGTGGCGGATCAAAAGACACCTGGATCCTGGCGGCTGACACCGAAACCCGGCCCGAACAGGAAAGTGTCACCGCATGATGCTCGCGAGAGTCGCTGACAGCCTCTACTGGGTGGGGCGCTATGTGGAACGCGCAGAGCATGTGTCGCGGCTGGCCGATGTGATGCTGAACGCCACGCTCGACCGGTCCAACGCCGCAAATCAGACAGCCCGGATAGCGCTCGGCGCCCTGGGCGACACGGTTACGGCAAGCGAACAGAACCTTTATGACGCCGCGCGTGTTCTGGCGCTCGATCTGGAGGACTCAAACTCCGTCCGCGTTACGGTCGCTATGGCCCGGGAAAACGCCAGGCAGGTCCGGGATCAGATCACCACGGAAATGTGGGAGCGGCTGAACATGCTCTATCTGCGGGTCACCGGAGAGTCTGCCGGCCGGACCTTTGACCGGGGCTCCTCCGCCTTTCTGCATGAGGTTATCGCTGACCTCCATCTGTTCAAGGGCGCCGCAGACTCGACCATGAGCCATGGGGAAGGATGGCGGTTCCTGGTTCTGGGCATGTACATCGAGCGCGCCCAACTGGTGGCCCGGCTGTTGAAGGCCGCCTTTGGCGAGGGCGGCCTTGGGGGCAACGACCACGTCACCCTGATGAACGTTTTGCGCATGGGCTGCGCCCTTGAGCCCTATCTGCGGACCTACACGGCTGAAATCGAGCCCCGCCACATTCTGGACTTCCTGCTGTTTGGCGAGGATTTTCCTCGATCCATCCGGTTCTCGACCGCCAGGATCGAAGAGCACATGGCCGAAATCGCCAGCCATGTGGCCTTTGCCGGTCGCGCCCGGCCCGAAAGACTGGCTGGACGTCTGAAGGCCAGACTTGAGTTCACCGATCTGGAGGACCTGGAATCGACCGGCGCCGGGGCTTTGCTGACCTCGGTGATGGGCGACTGCACCAGGATTCACGAAGCGATATACCAGACCTTTGTCGCCTATCCTCTTGAGATGAGGCTACCCGCCTGATGATGCTCGAAATTCGCCACATCACACGCTATCATTACGAAGTTCTCGTGCGCGAAAGCGTTATGGAACTACGGATGCAACCTCAGAAGAGCATCCGACAAAGACTGATCAGCTTCGAGATCGAGCTCGACCCGCGAGCTCAATTATTTTCCTATATTGACCCATTCGGAAATGCTGTTCACCATTTTGATGTGCCGCAACCCCATGACGAATTGACCATCGTCGCCAGGGCTTGCGTTGAAACCCAGGCCCCGCCGGACGTTCCGCTGGCGCTCGACATGGGTGAATGGGACAGGCTGCGGAGCACCTTCGTTCAGGCCGAGTGCTACGAATTTCTCCAACCGCATGGCTATGCGGTGAAGACAACGGCTCTGGCGGCTTTCATGGCCGCTAAAGGCTTGGAAAGTCGCCATCTTGATCCTCTCTCCAGCGTGAAAAACCTCAGCAAGGTCATCTACGACAGTTTTGCCTACCAGCCCGGCGTCACCCATGCAGACAGCCCCATCGACCTCGCCCTGGGGAGCGGCGGCGGCGTCTGCCAGGACTTTGCCCATATCATGATCGCCATCTGCAGGGACTGGGGCCTCCCGGCTCGCTATGTTTCCGGCTATCTGTTCACAGACCGTCAGCATGGCGATCGCTCCGATCCAGATGCGACCCATGCCTGGGTGGAGGTTTTCCTGCCCAGCCAGCGCTGGGTGGGTTTTGATCCCACGAACAACACCATGGCGGGTGAGCGGCATGTCGCAGTGGCTGTCGGACGCGACTATGCTGACGTCCCTCCGTCCCGGGGCGTTTACAAGGGGGACGCCGAAAGTCAGCTGGCCGTCGATGTATCGGTCTCCAGGACACGCTCGGCAATCAGCGAACCCGAGTTTTTCAACCTGCCCAGGCCGGCCTTCCGGGGCGGGCGGAGACGCGGAATGGATGGCTTCCGCGAACAGCAGGAACAGCAGCAGCAATAGACCGTCATCGGCCGGAAGGGTCGGAAGAGGCCACTCAAGGGGGTGTTGATCGTGTTTGTCGGGCACTATGCCGCCGCGCTCGCCGCCAAGGCCATCGAGCCGCGTGCCCCTCTGTGGGCGCTTGTCGCCGGGGCGCAGCTTGTCGACATCGGCTGGGCAGGACTGGTCATGGCAGGTGTGGAAAAGATTCGTTTCGACCCCGGTTTGCCCGGTAGTTCCCTCGATCTCTACTTCATGCCCTACACCCACAGCCTGCCTGCAGCGGCCGCATGGGCGATTGTCGCCATGCTGCTCTGGCGCATTCTGGTCACCGCCTCTTGGCGCGTTTGCGCCCTTATCGGGCTGGTCGTGTTTTCACACTGGATCCTGGATTTTCTCGTTCATCGACCCGACCTGGAACTTTGGTTCGGAGGCGCCAAGGTGGGCCTGGGCGCCTGGAACTTTCCGGTCCAGGAGGCCATGCTGGAAATGGGACTGATCGCCCTGTCCGGCGCGGCCTGGCTATGGAGCCGCGGCCGGCATGATCAGCCTGCCTGGCCCGGGCTGCTGTTCCTGCTATTCCTCTCGGTGCTCGGGGTGGTGGCAAGCCTGACTGAACCGGCAGGGTCAACCTTCGCATACGGCCGAACGGCCCTGGTCATTTTTCTGCTGGTCGCGGCGGTTGCCGGTGTCACCGAACTTTGGGACCGAAGACGGCCTCCTTCAGATGACCCCGACGAGACCTAGCCAGGCCTCCTCGGTGATCACCTCTATCCCCAACTCGGTTGCGAGTTTGAGTTTGGAGCCGGCGCCCGGACCCGCGACCACCAGGTCGGTCTTGCGGGATACCGACGACGCGACCTTGGCCCCGAGGGCTTCTGCCTGAGCCTTGGCTTCATCGCGGGTCATTCGCTCCAGCGCGCCGGTGAAGACAACCGTCTTTCCGGCGACCGCAGTGTCCGCCTTCGGCTTTGACACCTCCTGGATGGTCAGTTGCTCGACAAGCCGCTGAACCATCCCCCGGTTATGCTCTTCGGAAAAAAATGCCGCGGCGGCATGGATCACGGCATCGCCGATCTGGTCCAGGGCGTCGAGTTCAGCAATCGCCTCTGCATCCAGTCGCGCCACCCGGTCCATGGCGACCAGAAAGTCCGAAACAGTCGCATAGCCGCGTGCCAGGACCAGGGCCGTCTGCTCGCCGATATGACGAATTCCAAGGCCATAGATGAAGCGGTCAAGACTGATGGTCCTTCGCGCCTGGATGGCCGAAAACAGGTTGGCGACGCTGGTTTCACCGGCGCGGTCACGGTCCTTGAGCTTCTTGAATGACAATCGATCCCGCGCTTCGAGGGTAAAGATGTCGGCAGGTTCACGGATCAGGCCGTCGTCGAAAAACGACTGAAGCTGCTTCTCACCCAGCCCCTCGATATCGAATGCGCGCCGGGACACAAAATGCTTCAAATGTTCAACGCGTTGAAAAGGACAGGCCAGTTCCCCTGTGCAACGGCGCACCACGGTCTCCGCCCCGCCCGCCGTGGTCTCCCGGGTCAGTAGGGTCTTGAGCGGACAGGGACAGAACTCAGGAAACTCGAACGGCTCCAGCCCTGCGGGACGGTCGTCCACCACTGCGCCCACGATCTGAGGGATCACATCACCCGCTCGCTGGACGATCACGGTGTCGCCGACCCTAAGATCCTTCCGTGCGATCTCGTCGCCATTGTGAAGCGTGGCGTTGGTGACAGACACACCTCCCACCGTAACAGGCCTCAGGCGCGCCACCGGGGTCATGGCCCCCGTCCGCCCCACCTGGAACTCGATGGCCTCAAGAACGGTCCGCGCCTGCTCGGCAGGGAATTTTCGCGCGACGCCCCAGCGGGGTGCGCGGGATACAAAGCCCAGTCGCTGTTGCCAGTCGAGCCGATCGACCTTGTAGACGATCCCGTCGATATCATAGCCAAGGTCGGTGCGCGCCTTCTGAAGCGTCCCATAGGCCTTCAGCAGCCCTTCGACGCCCCCGACCCTCATCGCTTCCGGCGTCGTCTGGAACCCCCAGGATTTGAGCGCCTGGAGCGCCTCCCACTGGGTCTCGGCAAAGGGTGCGCTGATCTGCCCCCAGGCATAGGCAAAGAACCTCAAGGGACGGCGCGCCGTGACGGTGCTGTCGATCTGGCGCAGGGAGCCCGCCGCCGCATTGCGGGGATTGGCATAGAGTTTGTCGCCGGCCGCTGCAGCAGCGGCATTCAGGGCCGCAAACTCTGCATGTCCCAGATAGACCTCGCCGCGAACCTCGATCATGTCCGGCCATCCGGTTCCTGAAAGTCGCTCGGGGATTTCCTGCATTGTCCGCAGGTTGGCGGTGACATCTTCGCCGACCCGGCCGTCGCCGCGCGTCGCGCCACGCACCAGTCGGCCCCGTTCATAGCGCAAGGATGCGGAAAGACCGTCGATCTTGGGCTCGGCCGTATAGGCGATTTCGGTGTCGTCAAGCATCAGGAACCGACGCACCCGCGCATCGAAATCCGCCGATTCCTCATCGGAAAAGGCATTGTCCAGACTCAGCATCGGAACGCCGTGCTCGACCGGCGAAAACTGTTCCGATCGTGCGGCGCCGACCCGAAAGCTCGGCGAGTTTTCACGGACAAGATGGGGAAAGTGCGCCTCTAGCGCGCTGTTGAGGCGCTTCAGGCCATCGTAGTCTGCGTCTGAAATGCTGGGCGCGTCGTTCTGGTGATAGCGCAGATCATGGGCCGCGATTTCGTCCGCGAGTCTGGCCAACTCTGCCGCCGCCTGAGACTCGGTGAGGGATTCTACGTTGATCATCGGCAGAATTTATACCATGGCCGGGTTGAGCGGGAAGGCCGACCGCAGACGCACCAAACTGACCGAACAGCGGCTTTAGCGCTCGATCAGGGCGCGGGCCGCCGCTCTGGCGGCTTCGGTGATTTCCGCGCCCGACAGCATTCTGGCGATTTCTTCCTGGCGAGCTTCGTTGGGCAGCGGCTCGACCAGGGTTCTCAGCTTGTCGCCTTCACCGGCCTTGGAAATGCGCCAATGCGCATCGCCACGGGCCGCAACCTGTGGGCTGTGGGTCACCACAAGGACCTGAGCCCCCTTCGCAAGCCGCTTCAGTCTCAGCCCAACCGCGTCCGCGACCGCGCCTCCGACTCCCTGATCCACCTCGTCAAAGATCATCAGCGGCTGAACACCCTCACGCGATGCAAGGGCAGCCTTTAGGGCCAGGGCGAAGCGCGCCAGTTCGCCGCCGGAAGCTATGACCTCCAACGCGCCAAAAGGATTGCCTGGGTTTGTCGAAACCTCGAAAGCCACGCGGTCCAGTCCGGAAGGCCCGCAACGGTCAGCGTCGAGGCGGTCAACCGCCACCCGGAATCGCGCCTTCTCAAGCTTCAGGGGCGCCAGCTCGCTTTCAACGGCGGCCGCCAATCGATCTCCGGCTGCGCGGCGTTCTGCGCTCAAGCGTTCGGCAGCCGAGAAATAGGCGTCTCGCGCCCAGGACTCAGCGGCCTCTGCGGAGGCAATCTCTTCGCCCATGGACTCAAACGCGGCCAGATCCTGAGCAAATCGGGTACGAACCTCCGGCAAGGCCTCCACCGCAACGGACAGCTTTCGCGCCATCCCGCGCAGCGCAAACAAACGCTCTTCAGCCTTTTCCAGCCTGTCCGGATCGACGTCGAAGGCGCCGGCGGCCGCATCGACTGCAGCGATCGCCTCTTCGGCTTCGTTCAAGGCCCGGTCGATGGCCGCTTGCGCCTCGCCAAGTCGCAAGAGGGCTTGCCCGCCCTCACTGGCGCCAGCCTGGACGGCGCGTTCCCGAGCCCGGTCCAACGCGCGGAAGGCCTGGGCCAGCCTCGCGGCCATCTGACCTGCTTCCAGGGCGTCCCGGGCAACCGTGATATCCGACAAGGCCTTTTCGGCGGCCCCCAACAGGGCGCGTTCTTCGGCCAGGGCGGTTTCTTCACCTGGCTGCGGGTTCAGCTGATCCAGTTCCGCCAGACGCTGGGCGATATCTTCGATCTGGGCCGTGGCCCGGGCAGCCTGTTCTTTCAGGCTGGCCAGCGCCTCCCGCGCCGCACGCCAGCCGCTCCAGGCCTGGGACACAGCGGCGGAGGACACCTGGCCATAGGTGTCCAGCAATCTTGCATGGGTGCGAACGTCCAGAAGCCCGACCGTCTCATGTTGGCCGTGCACCTCAAGCAACTGGCCGCCAATGTCCTTCAGAGTGGCGACGCTGGTCGGCTGATCATTGACGAAGGCCCGGGACCGACCATCCGCCGACAGCTGGCGACGCAGAACAAGGTCTTCGTCAGGAACGTAGCCCAGGCCCTTTTCATCCAGAACGCCCCATACAGCGTGATCCGGGGCAAGTGCGAACATCGCCGTGGCGGCCGCCTGGGATGCGCCTCTGCGCACCAGTCCGGAATCAGCCCGAGCGCCGGTGGCAAGACCGAGGGCGTCCAGGATGATCGACTTGCCGGCGCCTGTCTCTCCGGTCAGGGCGGTCAGGCCGGACCCGAAGGTCAGGTCCAGCTGCTCAATCAGAACAACATCGCGAATGGTCAGACCAATCAACATGGTCGTCAGTTTCGCCCCGAATCGATCGCTGTCAAACGACCTTATGGCTGCTGCTGTGCCGGCGCCGGCGTCGTTTCCGCAGGCGGGGCCAGGGCCGTTCCTTTTTGGCCCATTACCCTTTGCAGAAAGCTGCGCTTGGCTCCGGGGGTGAGCGGGGCAACGGCGGGCTGCAGCCCCTTGTCGGACAGAAGCCTGTAGGCGTCCCGATACCAGATATCATCAGGATAATTGTAGCCAAGAATGGCTCCGGTCCGTTGAGCCTCCCCCGAGAGCCCGATGATCAGATTGGCCTCGACCAGTCGGAACAGCGCCTCGGGCGTATGGGATGTGGTCTGGAACCGGTCGATCACGGTCCGGAACCGACCCATGGCGGCCAGAGTCTGGCCTTCCCGAAGATACCAGCGGCCAACAGCCATTTCCTTGCCCGCAAGCTGGTCCTGAACCATCTCGAGCTTCACGCGTGCGTCCACGGCATACTCGCTGCCAGGATATCGCTGCTGAACTTCCCGCAGCGAGGCCATGGCCTGTTCGGTCGCCGCCTGGTCGCGACCGACATCGACGATCTGTTCGAAGTAGCAGATGGACTTCAGATAGAAGGCATAGGGCGTCGATGGATTGCCCGGATAGAGATTGATGAACCGGTCGGCGTTTTCGATGGCCGCAGAATACTGGTTGGCCTGATAGTTGGCGTAGGCTGTCATCAGCATCGCCCGGCGTGACCATTCCGAATAGGGATGCTGACGCTCAACCTCTTCGAAATAGGCGATGGCTTCGGTCCAGCGCTTCTGGTCCAGTCTCGCCGCTCCGGTCGTGTAGAGAAGCTCTACCGGACGTTCGATATAGGCAAGTCGCGGCTTTGGCTTTTCCCGGGCGCAGCCGGTGACAACGAACGCCGCAGATATAGCGACCAGAATTGCGGCCTTGCGGCTCCAGGAAGCAGAAAACACGAACCCTCACCTCAAAGCATCGACCCGACCCGTCTCAGCGTCGGCACGGTATCTACACCACGTAAGGTCGGGCGCAAATGAGGCAAACAGGACGGCAATCGCCGAATGCGGATCGGCCCTGCCCGCCCAGATCCTAGACCGCCTCGGCGAATTGAAGCGACAGGGTCCGAACGCGCCAGGACTGGGGATTTTTCAACAGGGCGCGAACGACCTGATTGTTGAGTCCATGTCCGGCGCAAACCCCCTCAAATCGGCCAATCAACGGCATGCCCAGAGCATAGAGGTCCCCGACCGCGTCAAGCGCCTTGTGGCGGACGAACTCGTCCGGGCGGCGAAGGCCCTCGGGGTTCAGGATCCTGTCGCCGTCCAGAACCACCGCGTTTTCCATCGAGCCGCCGCGGGCCAGGCCGATGGCCCGAAGCGCCTCGACGTCGTGGAGAAATCCGAAGGTCCGGCAGTCCGCCAGTTCGCTCCGGAAGCTGGCCTCGTCGATGACCAGATCAACGGCCTGGCGGCCAATGGCCGCGCTGTCAAAGACGATCTCGAAAGCGACTTCGAAGCCTTCCCCCGGCTCCAGGCTGGCCCGCTTGTCTCCGTCCACGACATCGACCCGGTCGAGGATCTCGATGTACTGGCGAGCGGCTTCCTGGCGACGCCGGCCAACCCGATCCAGAATTTCAATGAAGGGCTGGGATGAGCCGTCAAGGATGGGCGCCTCGGGACCATCCAACTCCACAATCGCATTGTCGATCGACAGGGCCGCCAGGGCCGCCATCAAATGCTCGATCGTTGAAACGGTAACCCCGTCTGCGTTGCCGATCACCGTACCCAGCTGTGTTCTGACCACGGCAGCGGGCGTCACTCGAACCTGATTGTCCCGGTCCTTGATATCCGTCCGCACGAACTGGATGCCGCAGTCGATGCCAGCCGGCCGGATACAGACACGGACATGTTCGCCAGTGTGAAGTCCGATCCCTGCGAAGATCGCGGGTCCTGCAACCGTATGCTGGTGATAGGCCGAAATGGACAAGACCAACCCTCGAACTGTTTGCGCGGCCAAACTGGCCACACCACGCCACGGGTTGGTTTCTAGAGGCCATGCCGCAACGCAGCAAACCACGTCCTGTTTCGAATTGTTACCCCGGCAGAGCCTTGAATCATAAGCTGAATTCGAGGGGGCGCGGGTTGCATGCCCCGCCCAGGCAGTGACGGCCAGCGGGTCAACTCACCCGTTGAACCGCTGGCAGAAGTGAATGCTAGTTGGCCAGCCGTCGCAGGAAGGAGGGGATTTCAAGGTCATCCCCCTGCTCCTCCGGCGCTGCCGCTTCGGCAGGCGGGGTTGAAGCGCGTCCGCCGATCGCGGCCCGGGCCTGCGGCGGCGACGGCTCATAGGCCGGACGACGTCCGCCGAACAGGCTCATCCAACCTGATTTGCGTTCTTCGCGATGGGTGTCCGGTTGGGGCGCGACAAACAGACCATCATCATAGGGTTCTTCATCAACCATGGGGTCAACAATGACCGTCCGGGTTTCCGGCTGACGCGCTTCGGGTTGCCTCGACTCGACGGGGCGCAGATCTGAGCCCTGTCTTTCAAAAAGCCCGAGTTCAGCCTGACTTCTAAGCTCGGCTGCTGTCGGCGCCAGCGCGGGCGCGGCGATCGTAACCGGCTCGGGCCGGGTCGACTCGATAATCCGCGGCTCACCGGCAAGGGCCCATGACGGTTCAACCACAGCATCCGTCGAGGCAGCCACTGGCGCCGGACGGGCTTCACCCGTCGGCCCGGACTTCATGTCGCCGGCAATGAGTGGCTTCGCAGAGATGTTTACACGGCCACGGTTCGGCTCGATGGCGGCCATCGAGGCGCCATCCATGCCTGTCGCAACAACCGATACCCGAATGACCCCATCCAGCGAGGGATCGAACGCAGCGCCGAAGATGACGTTGGCTTCCTGATCGACCTGCTCGGTGATCGCGTTGGCGGCCTCGTCAACCTCGAGAAGGGTCATGTCCAGGCCGCCGGTCACATTGACCAGCACGGCCTTGGCGCCCTTGAGCGACACTTCGTCCAGAAGTGGATTCTGGATCGCATTCTGGGCGGCCATCAGGGCGCGGTCCTCACCGCTCGCCTCGCCGGTCCCCATCATCGCCTTGCCCATCTCGGTCATGACGGTGCGGACATCGGCGAAATCCAGATTGATCAGGCCGGGCAGCACCATCAGGTCGGTGATCGAACGCACGCCGGAATGCAGGACCTGGTCCGCCATTCCGAAAGCTTCGGCAAAGGTCGTCTTTTCGTTGGCGATACGGAACAGGTTCTGGTTCGGGATCACGATCAGCGTGTCAACATAGCGCTGCAGCTCTGCGATCCCGGCGTCGGCCAGACGCATCCGGTGACGGCCCTCGAAATGGAAGGGCTTGGTGACCACACCAACTGTCAGAATGCCGCGCTCGCGAGCGCTCTTGGCGATGATCGGCGCTGCGCCCGTGCCGGTGCCACCGCCCATGCCGGCGGTAATGAACACCATGTGTGCGCCATCAAGGTGCTCGCCGATCTCGACGGTCGATTCTTCGGCGGCGCTCATGCCGACCTCGGGGTGAGCGCCGGCGCCCAGTCCCTGGGTAACCTGAACGCCCAACTGGATACGGAGCGCGGTCTTGGAGAAGGCGAGTTGCTGGGCGTCGGTATTGGCCACAACAAATTCGACGCCTTCCAGGCCGGCTTCGATCATGTTGTTGACGGCGTTTCCGCCAGCGCCGCCGACGCCGAACACGACGATCCGGGGCTTCAATTCAGTGGTCTGGGGAGCGAACAGTTTCATTCTTGGGACCCCGCGTCCTTCCGTCGTTTCCAAGCGATCGGCGATCCGCCCGCCTTTCGCTTACGACGCGTTGATAGACGGCCAACATCGTTAATCTGCAGTTAAGCGCATTACGGTGAGTCGGCCCAAGTTCCAGTCGTAGACGGAAGATAATTGTTTGAACTGAAGGGCTTGTGCGAATCGCCCGGTCGGACGCTGCAAACTGTTTTTCGGCCCGGCGAGCGATAGATCGCAGGACAGTTCAGAGGTTGTCGCGAAGCCAGACGACGGCCTTGACCAGCCCACTGGCATTGGCATCGACCGGAGCCCGGGGCTTTCGAAGACTGGCCAGCAGCTTTGGCGAAACCGCTTCGCGGGGACCGAAAGCGGCCCGATGCAGAATTCCGGCGGCGGCGCAGAACGCCGGTCCGGTGACGGCGTCCGCAAGATGGGGAACCCGCCTGGGGCGGCCGAGCCTCACGGGTCGATCAAAGACCCGAACTGCGACTTCTCTTACACCTGCCAACTGGCTGGCGCCGCCGGTGATCACCACGCTGGCGCCCGGCTCGATCATGACGCCGGCCGCCTTCAGGCGATCGCGCAGGAGTTCGAGGGTCTCTTCGACCCGCGGCGCAATAATGCCCTTGAGCATGCTGCGCGGGGCTGTAACGGGACCGGCGCCCGGGTCGTCTCCACGAGGCGGCGCTTCGATCATCTCTCGATCCTCATTGGCCGAAGCGATGGCCGACCCATGCAGGGTCTTGATCCGCTCCGCACCGGCCCGCGATGTCGAAAGACCTCTCGCGATGTCCTGGGTCACATGCTCCCCCCCGACCGGCAGGCTGTCGACGTGAACAAGGCTGCCACCGCAGAAGACGGCGGCTGATGTCGTGCCGCCCCCCATATCGATACAGACCGCGCCCAATTCCATCTCGTCCTCTTCCAGCGCGGCGAGGGCGGAAACAAAGGGGGCCGCGACAACCCCCTCGAATTCAAGATGGGCCCGCTCGACGCAATGGCTCAGCGTCTGGAAGACATTCTCGGAGATCGAAACCACCAGCAGTTCCAGCCCGAGGGACTTGCCGAACATGGCGCGGGGATCCCGCACCCCTTTCTGACCATCCACTGACCAGGCAATCGGCAGGAGATGGATCGGTTTGCGGCCAGGCAGACGGATTTCCGCGAGAGCCGCAGCGAGGGCGCGAGAGCAATCGTTGTCGGAAATAGGCCGGGCGCCCAGCGACACCCGGGCGGAGACCCGACAACTGGCCAGCTGTCCTCCCGCTGTTGCGAGCGTGACCCCCTGGACGCTGACGCCGGCAACGGCTTCCGCCCGCTCGACCGCCAGGGCGATGACCTCGGCCGCGTCATCCATGCTGGCGATCGCAGCGCCCTTGACCCCACGGGACTGGACATAGCCGACCCCGGCTGCGGTCAGGGTGCGGTCGGCCTTGCGAATGCCTTCCGGCTTCATCACGAAGCACGCCACTTTCGACGCGCCCAGATCCACGGCCGCGACAAGAGGTTGCCGGGAGAGCGCAGACTTGAGCGTTTCCTTTGCCTGGCGCGTTCTGCCGACTTGCGAAGGTGTTTTCAGCACGAAATCATCGTCCTCTCAAAGCCGCCATCAAACACCGCCGGGGGCATGCAGCGGGCTCAGGTCGGCCTGCCTTCGGCGGAACGACGGAGCACCGGGCTCGCGCAGGTCGATCCGGTCGAGCCCGGCCTCGAGAATCCGATCTCTCCGGTCCAGCAGATCGAGTTCGATCAGGGCAGACTCCTCATCAACTGCGGGGAGCAGGATGATGGAGCCGTCCTTCAGGCGAATGTCCCAACGCCGTTCGTCAACCCTGACCAAAGCTTCCAGACGTGACCTCAGTCGCGGACGACTGGCGATGGCGCGCAGAATATCTGCCGCCACCAGCTCCGCGCCCGGGCCAACCACCAGTGGCAACTGGGGAAATGATGCGGCGTTGGCTTCCGGGATGGTGCGTCCGGATCCGTCAATAACCACCAGCCGCCCGCCTTTCTGCCAGACGGCGAGAGCGGCCCGCTGTTCGACGGCAATCGACAGGGTGTTGGGCAGCAGGCGGGCCACCCGGGCCCGCTGCACCCAGCCCACGTTTTCGACGCCCAGCCGCAGGGTCGCCAGGTCCAGCCCGAGAATCGATTGACCCTTTGCCGGAGCAAGCACCGCTCGGATGGCCTGTTCTCCTTCCGGGGTGGCGCCGGAAATGTGAATTTCTTCGACTGTGAAGCCCCAGTCCGTCGTGCGATCCGCCAGGGACTGGCTCAGGGCCGAGACCAGGGACTCTCCTCGATGACCGGTCCCCAGACCGACGACCGCGCCCAACAGGACAATGCCGATCGCTGTTAGGATTGCGACACGCGGCGGCAGACCGACGCCTTTGGCGGCGCGCAGCTTTACTGCCGCCTGCCCCCGATTGGAAACGGACGCCTGCGCCTTCGGACTACTGGGGCCTTTCGCCCGAGGGCTGGCGCTTTTGCGCCCTCCCCCCCGCACCGCCGCGGGCATAAGCGTCCTCCACGATCCACAACACCAGAGACTCAAACGACACGCCCTTGTGTGCCGCCTGCTCCGGTACGAGGGAGGTCGGCGTCATTCCGGGCTGCGTATTGATCTCCAACAGAACCAAAAGTCGCTTAACGGGATCATAACGCAGGTCACTTCTCGTCACACCTTGGCAACCAATTGCCGCATGCGCCATTTCGGCCATACGCATGGCCTTCTCGAGGTCCTCTGCGGGCATGCGAGCCGGCAGTATGTGCTCCGAGCCGCCTTCGCCATATTTCGCCTCGTAGTCATAGAATCCCGTTCTCGGCACGATTTCGGTCACCGTGAGGGCCTTGCCGTCCTGCACAGCAACGGCCAGCTCAAGACCCGGGATGAAAGGCTCGATCATGACCTGCTCGCCCCAGGTCCAGTCAGGCTGGGCCAGTTCCTGAGGCGGACTGTTGGCGCCTTCGAACACCAGGAATACCCCGACAGAAGACCCCTCGGCATTCGGCTTGACCACATAGGGGGGCGGCATGACGTGGGAACGGGCGGCCTCGAAACGATCAAAAAGCCCGCCCCCCGGCACCGTCACGCCCGCAGCCGCCAGGACAGCCTTGGATTTGGCCTTGTCCATGGCCAGTGCCGAAGCCAGGACACCGCAGTGGGTATAGGGCAGGCCAAGGGTTTCCAGCACGCCCTGGACGCATCCGTCCTCTCCCCATTCGCCATGCAATGCATTGAAACAGATGTCCGGCTCCAGTCGGGTCAGGACCTCAGCCAGATCCCGGCCGGCATCAACCCGGCTGACGGTCGCGCCGAGGGCTTCCAGCGCAGTCGCGCAAGCCGCCCCAGAGACAAGGCTGACCTCCCGCTCGGAAGACAGCCCCCCCATCAGGACCGCCACATGGTGGCCGGCGAGCGGGCCCTGGGACAGCGCAGTCATGGTCTGGTTTTCCTATTTGGCGGGGGTGGCGAGGGACCGGAAATCCACGTCGCTATCGGCAATCACATACAGCAGGGCTGTCCAGGCCGCGACATTCTGGGACAACTGTCGCCGATCAACCTTGTCCAGTGTATCGTCGGGCGAATGATGCAGGTCAAAATACCGACTGGCGTCCTGACGTAACGAAAAGACCGGCACGCCGCCCCTCTGCAGGCCTTCGGTATCGGCCCCTCCGAAGGGCGCCGGATCGCGGGACACCATCACCTTCAAAGGCGCCATCAAGGCGGGAAGGTCGGCCAGGGCTGGTGACGAAAGGGCGCCGGCCGGAAGTTGCAGGGCATAGATCCGGTCGGCCCCCAGATCGCTTTCCCCAGCGACAATCATGGATTTGAGCTCATCCTTGTGAGCCAGGGCGAAAGCCTCGCTCGAGCCCCCGCTCTCCTCAGAGCCCCACATCACAACCCGGATGGTGCGGGCCGGGCGGCGGGGCAGGTCGCCGATAAGCTTCGCCGCAGCGGTTGTGATGGCGATGCCTGACGCGTCATCGATCGCGCCGGTCCCGACATCCCAGCTGTCCAGGTGCCCGCCTATGACAATCACCTGGTCCGGACGCATGGATCCGGCGATATCCCCGGAAATGTTCCAGGCGATTGTCCTGTCCTGAATGCTGGACGCCAGGCTTAGCCGGATCCGGACCGGGCCCTTTTTCGAGAGGCGCTCGATCAATTCTGCATCCGGGACGCCCAGGGCGGCTGCCGGAATTTTCGGGGCGTCCTCAGCGTAACGGGTCAGTCCGGTATGGGGGCTGCGCCGGTCAGAGGTCGAAATGGACCGGGTCAGGTAGGCGATTGCGCCGCGCCGCGCCGCCTCTGACGGACCGGAACGCCGGGCGATGCCCGCTGCGCCATAGCCCGAACCGTCCTGCGTGCGGGTCATGGGTTGGGTCACGACAGCGATCTTTCCGGCCAGAGACCCCTTCGGGGCGGCCAGGAGGTCGGCATAGGCCGGAAACACGACGATTTCCGCCTCGATGCCCTTGGCCGGCGTCGGGACGCTGCCGCCAAGGCCGATGATCGAAAGGGGGTAGTCATAGGGACCGACCATCGCCGCCGACTCGGCGCCCCGCACCCAACTCGGCTTGGCGAACGGTTCGACCTTGATGTTGGTGAACCCGAGCGCCTCGAACTGTTTGACGCCCCAGTCCTTTGCCCGGGTCATGCCGGGTGATCCGACCAGCCGCGGTCCGATATCGGTTGTCAGGGATTCAAGCAGGGTCCAGGCGGTGTCGTCGGTCAAGGCTGCGTCCCGCAGCCTCTGGGCCACATCGAACGTCGACTGCCGGGGGGTCTGTGCCCAGGCTGGGGACGACAGGAGCGAAGCGACAGCCGCCAGGGCGATGAGCAGTTTGGGCATCTGTCGCCGGTGCGACAGGCAGAGACGTAAGTCAAGTCGCCCAGGACATGTCCGGGGTCTGGCCGCTTGCTGCTGGCGGCCGGATACTCCACCCTCGGTCGCCGCTCCGGACACGATCGTCTAACCTGCCTCGGCGCTCAGAGCATCTTCATCCCAAAGGAACGTCCCTTCATGGCCAGGCGGTCTGCTGCTCTCAGGGTTCTGGACGCCGTCGAGCGCATCGGCGATCGCCTGCCCGATCCTGTCTTTATTTTTGTTTGGTTGATCGGCGGCCTGGTCGCCGCCAGCGCCATCTGCGCCGCCATGGGGCTTTCTGTCATCAACCCAGCCACGGGCGAAGTCCTGGCTGCCCAAAGCCTTCTCGACCCGAAAAATGTCCGCACCCTGCTGGTCGAGATGCCAAAGACCCTCACCGGCTTCGCCCCCCTCGGGTACGTGCTGCTGGTGATGCTGGGGGCGGGGGTAGCGGAGCGTGTCGGCCTCTTGTCAGCAGCGATCCGGGGGCTGGTCAGGGTTACGCCGGACCGCCTGCTGGCGCCGATGATCATCCTGATTGGTCTGCTGTCCAACCACGCGACGGATAGCGGCTTCGTTGTGCTCATTCCCCTGGCCGGCGCCGCCTTTGCCGCGGCCGGCCGACACCCGGTCGCCGGAATCGCCTGCGCATTTTCCAGCTGCGTTGGCGCATTCGCCGGCAATCCGACCCCAAGTCAGTTCGATGCGCTGATCCTCGGCTTCACCGAACCTGCGGTCCACCTTCTGGACCCGGCCTGGCGGGTGAACATGGTCGGCAACTGGTGGTTCACGGCCGCCTCGGCCGCCCTGTTCATTCCCGTGGGCTGGTGGATCACCGAAGCCGTCGTCGAGCCCAGGCTGGGCCGCTGGACGCCGCCGGAGGGTCATCGTCCGTCCAGCGAGCCTTTGGAGGCCTCGGAACGAAGGGGGCTGATCTGGGCCGGGCTGGCTGTGTGCGTTCTGGCGGCTCTCTGGTCCTGGATGACCCTGGGCCCCGATGCTCCCTTGAGAGATTCGACGGCCCAGGATCTGACCCAGTGGACACCCTTCTTCAGATCACTCGTGGCGGCCTTCTTTCTGCTGTTTCTGGCGGCAGGAGTCGCCTTTGGACTGG
The DNA here is from genome assembly GCA_945861515.1 of Brevundimonas vancanneytii. Taxonomy (GTDB): domain Bacteria; phylum Pseudomonadota; class Alphaproteobacteria; order Caulobacterales; family Caulobacteraceae; genus Caulobacter; species Caulobacter vancanneytii_A. The sequence goes on from CAMAVA010000016.1 coordinate 31,869, forward strand.
CTGTCGGCTCCATCACCTCGCACCGCGATGTCGTCCGGTTCGCGGGTGAATCGATGGCCTCGATGGCCCCCTACATCGTGCTTGCCTTTGCGGCCGCGCATTTCATTGCCATGTTCAACTGGTCCAATCTGGGCGCCATTGTCGCCATCAACGGGGCTGAAGCCCTGAAGGGCTCCGGACTGCCGTTGCCGGTGCTCCTGCTGGGCGTCGTTGCCATGACCGCCATGCTCGACCTTTTCATCGGTTCGGCATCGGCCAAATGGGCCGCCCTGGCGCCGGTGCTGGTGCCGATGCTCATGCTTTTGGGCGTCTCGCCGGAAATGACCACGGCCGCCTACCGGATGGGCGATTCGACGGTCAACATGGCCAGCCCCCTGATGCCCTATTTCCCGCTCGTTCTGGCCTTCTGCCAAAGATGGAAGGCGGATCTGGGCGTCGGCGGACTGATGAGTTCAGTGCTGCCCTACAGCCTGGGCTTCATCGTCGTAGCACTGTTGATCACCGGACTCTGGTCGGTGATGGAATGGCCAACCGGCCCCGGCGCCCCCTTCCACTACAGCCTCCCGGTTTCGTCAGCGGCAAGCCAGGCGGCGCCGTGACGAGCAACGCTTGACAGCAGCGGACGGGCCCCCTATTCCGCACGCCTCGCGCCGCTGCGAAGCGGTGATGCGGGTGTAGCTCAGTTGGTTAGAGCGCCGGCCTGTCACGCCGGAGGTCGCGGGTTCGAGTCCCGTCACTCGCGCCATT
>CAMAVA010000017.1 GCA_945861515.1 Brevundimonas vancanneytii
CAGATCGAAAGCTGCGCCGACGCTTCGACATAGACGGCCATTATCCCTATGCCCGAATGCTCGAAAAGCAGATGCGCGGTGAAATCGATAGCTGGGCGATCCGCTGGTACTGGACGGTCTTTCAGGCTGGTGGTGTCACGTTGTTTCCACCCCAGAGCCTCGTGCGGAATCTGGGAGCCGACGCTTCGGCGACGCATCCAGGCCCTCTCGGCCAATTGAGACGACTGATCCCGCGCAGAATAATGCCATTGCGGAAGACGCTGCCTCCCCTGCCGAAGCAGGTCTCAATCGATCTGGCTGCGTTAGAAATGCTCGGTGCGGCCATTGATCAGTCCCCCCCTTCACGACTGTTGCGTCTCCTTTCAAGCTGATCAACCGCGAGATCGCCATGCCAGCCAGCCCCTACGCAATGACCTGGGAAGAGGCCGTTCAGCGGATGATCGAGGACCCGGTCCGCCAGAGCCTGGTCAAGGACTGCTACTTCGATCTGCCGCAGATCGAGGCCGTGCAGCGCTTTGCGGGCTCCTCGGAATGGGCATCTGTCCTCTCGAAACTGCCCGCGGACCCGGGTCGGGCCCTTGATGTGGGGGCCGGTAATGGCCTCGTGTCTTACGCTCTGGCGCAATCGGGTTGGGCGGTCACGGCAGTGGAGCCCGATCCCTCCAGTCTGGTAGGGGCCGAATCTGTCCGTCGCCTCGCCTCGGCGGCGAACCTCGACATCGAGGTCGTTGAGGGATTCAGTCAGGACATCAGCACGGAGGCTGGCGGATATGACACTATACTGGCCCGCCAGGTCTTTCACCACGCACCCGACATCAATGCCTTTGCAGCCGATCTGGCCAGATTGCTCAAACCAGGCGGACTGTTGCTCACCTGGCGCGACCACGTGATTTCCAGACCCTCGGATCTTGAGGCCTTCTTCGACCGTCACCCTCTCCATCGGGAGTACGGCGGAGAAAACGCTTTCCTGCTGTCCCAGTACCAAAGCGCCCTTGACCAGGCGGGACTGGTGACCCTGTCTCGCTGGCGACACTTTGACGACATCATGAACTATGACCCGCAACCGCTGGCGGCGCAGCTTTCGGCCCGACTTGAACAGACCCTGCCGCCTTGGTTGAGCCGATCCATCGGCGGGCTGCTGGGTTCCAGCGCCCTTCGCCCGCTGACACAGGGCTGCCTTTCGGCGCTAGACCGAAGGCCGGGAAGACACATCGCCTTCCTGGCAAGAAAGCCGGCGTAACCTGGACGCTCGCTTCGCGAGAGCGAGGGCGTCCAGCCTGACGGTTGAAGAGAAACATCCTGCCAACTCATTGAGTTGGAAAGGCGCCACGTCTTTCTGCCGGTTTGCGCTCAGACGATCTGCATCACCGTGCCGTCCAGCGCCATGATCCCGATCTCGACCTCCATATGGGGGTGCTTGGTCAGGACCGCCGACCGCATGGCATAGAGCTGGCGGACATGGCTGCGCAGTTCGGTTTCAGGGTCCTTCACGGCTGCCTCGCCCAGGATCATCTTGTAGGCTCCACAGTCCCGGTGGTCGAGAATGATGACCCGGTGCACTTCATGGAGCTGGATCGCCAGATCCACGTGGGTCATGAAGGCCTCATGCCATTGAGGAAACCGGTCGTTCAATGCACCCAATGAGGCGCCGGCCAGGATGACGTGATCATATTTGTCCCGCAAACCCCGGGCATCCATATAGCGCGTGACCTCGTTCGCCAGCCTGAAGTCCATACAGGTCAGCAGAATTGCCTCGCAATGACCGGCCGCCTGTGTGGCCGTCGCCGGCAGGCTTATGGCCAGTCCCGCAATGGCGACCCCCGAAAAGACGGACCGGCGCGAAAGTCGCGGCCCCATCAGATTGACCTTGCAACCGCATTCCATGACAAACTTCCCCCTGCGTGACCGCGCTCAGGCTAGCGACTCAGGGTTAGCGATACCTTAGCCGCAGTCAGACCCAACAAACTCTTGGCTTGAACCCTCTGGCCGGCCTAAATCTTCCGATGCGCCAGTCATTCGAAGAACACACCGACCCATCTTTCGGCCCGAAACACGTGCCGCTGATCCGCCAGGCGATGGCCGAACAGGGCCTCGACGGTCTGCTCGTGCCCCATGAAGACGAGCATCAGAACGAATACCTGCCGGCGGCCAATGATCGCCTTGCCTGGGCCACAGGGTTTACGGGCTCGGCGGGCGCAGCGGTCATCATGAAGGACCGGGCCGCTGTCTTCGTTGACGGGCGCTACACCCTTCAGGTCCGCGAGCAGGTGGACCAGACGCTCTTCGAAATTCGCGACCTCGTGGAAGGGGGCGTCCCTGCCTATCTGGAAACGGCCGCAGGTGCGATCATCGGCTATGATCCCCGTCTGCATAGTCCAGACGCCCTGGCCGCCTTGAGCCGTGCAGCCCTGAAGGCCGGCGCGACCCTCAAGCCGGTCAATCCCAATCCCCTGGACACCGCCTGGGGCGATGCCCGCCCGTCGCAACCCAAGGCGTCTGTTGTCCCGCAGGCAGTGGCCAACACCGGCGAGGACTCAAACGGCAAGCGCAGCCGGCTGGGCGAGGCCCTGAAGTCCATGGGGGCCGATGCCGCCGTGATCACTGCTCCGGCCTCCATAGCCTGGCTGTTCAACGTCCGGGGTGGCGATGTCATCCGCACGCCGCTGCCCCTGAGCCAGGCGATCCTGCGGGCGGACGGAACCGCACGGCTGTTTCTGGATCCCGACAAGGTGACGGAAGACCTTCCGACCTGGCTGGGGAACCAGGTGTCTCTGGAGCCTCCCTCGGCCCTGGAATCTGCACTCGACAGCCTCAAAGGGTCCGCTGTCCTCATCGACCCCGGTCAGTCGTCGGCCTGGTACTTCGACCGGCTGTCGACTGCCGGCGCCAAGATCCTGCGCGGCATGGATCCCTGCACCCTGCCACGGGCCTGCAAGAACGAAGTCGAGATTTCGGGGACCCGAAACGCCCATCGGCGTGACGGCGCGGCCCTGTCGCGGTTCCTGCATTGGCTAGCCACCGAAGGGCAGGTCAGTCCGCCGGACGAAAAGGAAGCCGTCGCCAAGCTTGAGGGTTTCCGGGAGGCCACCGGATGCCTCCAGGACCTGTCGTTCGACACGATCGGCGCCGCCAACGGCCACGGGGCCCTGCCCCACTATCATCCCAGCGATCGCACCAATGAACGCGCCCGCCAGGGGTCCCTGCTGCTGATAGACAGTGGGGGCCAGTATCTGGATGGCACCACCGACGTCACACGAACGGTCGCGATCGGTGAGCCCAGCGATGAAATGCGTCGTCGCAACACTCTGGTGCTCAAGGGTCATCTGGCGCTGGCGCGGCTCCGGTTTCCGGCCGGCACGACCGGCTCGGCTATTGACGCTTTCGCCCGCGCCGCGCTCTGGGCTGCCGGACTGGACTACGACCACGGCACGGGTCATGGAGTCGGGGTGTATCTGGGCGTCCACGAAGGCCCACACCGCATCGCCAAGGCGCCGAACACCATCGCCCTTCAGACCGGGATGATCGTTTCCAATGAACCCGGCTATTACAAGAGCGGTGAGTACGGCATCCGGATCGAGAACCTTGAGGTCGTCATGCCGGCGGAGCCCATTCCTGGCGGCGAGCGCCCCATGCACCGTTTCGAGGCGCTGACCCTCGCGCCGATCGACCGCAGACTGGTGGTGGTGGAAATGCTGAGCCCTGAGGAACGAGCTCAGTTCGACGCCTATCACGCCAGAGTTCTGCGAGAGATCGCGCCCCTGGTCGAGCCGATTGTGGCTGACTGGCTGGCCGAAGCCTGCGCACCGCTCTGACCGGGAAAGACCCGCCCCCTGCAGGCCAGATCTAACGGAAAAGGGCCCGGCGCTGAAAACGCCGGGCCCTCAATCTGTTACGCCAAGCCTGGATCAGGCGGCCTTGCCGAAGCTCAGTGTTTCGTAACGACGCAGGTGGTGATCCACGGAGCCGAACAGGCCCTCGATCATGGTCGCGCGCTTGAAATAGTGGCCCACGGCCAGTTCATTGGTCATACCCATGCCGCCATGGATCTGGATGGCGTTCTGACCGACAAACTTGCAAGCCTTGCCGATCTGAACCTTGGCCGCAGACACGGCTTTGGCACGCTCCTCATCCGATTCATCGAGCTTGAGCGTGGCCATATAAGTCATGGAGACGGACTGTTCGACGTTCATGAACATGTCGACCATGCGGTGCTGCAGCACTTGGAAGTTGGCGATCGCCGTGCCGAACTGCTTGCGCTGGCGGGCGTAGTCCAGAGCGGTTTCATGCATCCTGCGCATGGCCCCGACGGCCTCGGCGCAGGTGGCTGCGATGGCCTCATCCAGAACCTTCTCGACGAGCGGCAGGCCGGCGCCTTCGCCGCCGATCAGCGCGTCGGCCGGAACCGAGACATTCTCGAAATAGACTTCCGAGGCGCGCTGGCCGTCCACCGTGGGATAGTCGCGGGTCACGATGCCCTTGGAGGCCTTGTCGACCAGGAACACGGAAACACCGCCAGCATCGCGCTGGGCCCCGCCGGTGCGGGCCGTGACGATGAGATGGGTGGCCCAGGGCGCGCCGACCACGACCGCCTTGTGGCCGTTCAGCACATAGCCCGCGCCGTCCTTCTTGGCGGTGGTCTTGATGTCGGCCCAGGTATAGCGGGCCTGGGGTTCGGCATAGGCAAAGGCGAACACGGCCTTGCCCTCGATGATCTGGCCAATCACATCAGCCGCGCCGGCATAGCCGGAATGCTTCAGGAACCCGCCGCCGATCACCACGGTGCCAAGATAGGGCTCAACCACCAGGGCCTTGCCGAACTCTTCCATGACAATCATGTTTTCGATGGCGCCGCCGCCGAGGCCGCCATGGTCTTCTGCAAACGGCGCGCCCAGAATCCCCAGTTCATAGGCGAAGGCGCCCCAATTGGCGGCGCTCCAGCCGGTCTCGGAATTGATCAGCTTCTGACGGCTGTCGAAGTCGTAGCGGTCCTGCAGAAAGCTCGCGACCGTGTCGCGGAGCATCGACTGCTCTTCGCTGAAATTGAAATCCATCCTGGAAGCTCCGTCCTTATGGTTTGGCCCTGCCGCTGATGGCGGGGTTGGTATTCTGAAATCCGCAAGGTCAGGCGATGCCCGACCTGACAACGATTGGCAATGATCTGCCGCAGGGTTGACGCGAATGACCCGCAGCACGAACGCTGCGGGCCATGACGCTGACAGGCGTGACCCTAGAGGCCCAACACCATCTTGGCGATGATGTTGCGCTGGATCTCGTTCGACCCGCCGTAGATCGAGGTCTTGCGAGTGTTGAAATAGTTGGGAGCGGTGCGATGGGCCGCATCCGGACCGATCGAATACATGTTGTCGCCATCCGCCGGGAAGCCGCGGAAATAGGGCGCGCCATAATGGCCAGCGGCCTCGAGCGCCAGTTCGGTGATCCGCTGCTGGATTTCCGTTCCCTTGATCTTCAGAAGCGAGGATTCCGGCCCGGGGCCCTTACCGGCGCTTTCCGACGCCAGCACGCGCAGTTCGGTGTATTCAAGAGCCGTCAGGTCGATCTCCAGTTCCGCGACCTTGCGCTTGAAGTCCGCGTCCTTCAGCAGGTTGGCGCCGTCATCGCTGTATTCCGCCGAGGCCATTTCGCGGATCCGCTCGACACCGCGCTTGGAGCGGGCGACGCCGGCGATCCCGGAACGCTCATGGGCCAGCAGGAACTTGGCGCAGGTCCAACCCTTGTTCTCTTCGAACACGCGATTCTCGACGGGAACCTTGACGTTCTCGAGCCAGACTTCGTTGACCTCATGTCCGCCATCAATGGTGATGATCGGCCGCACGGTGATGCCCGGCGTTTTCATGTCGATCAACAAGAACGAGATGCCCTCCTGGATCTTGGCCGTCGGGTCGGTGCGGACCAGGAAGAAACCCCAGTCGGCATGCTGGGCCAGGGTGGTCCAGGTCTTCTGGCCGTTGACCAGATAGTATTCCTTGCCGTCATCACCGGTGAAACGTTCAGCCTTTGTCTTGAGGCTGGCCAGGTCGGAGCCGGCGCCCGGTTCGCTGTAGCCCTGGCACCACCACTCTTCGCCATTATAGATCTTGGGAAGATAACGTTCCTTCTGCTCCTTGGTGCCGAAGGTGTAGATCACCGGCGCGACCATGGCGACGCCGAAGGGCAGGATCGCAATGGCGTCGGCCCGGGCCATCTCTTCGGAGAAGAGATACTTCTGGGTGGAGGACCAGTCACAACCGCCCCATTCCTTGGGCCAGGACGGCGCGACCCAGCCCTTTTGGGCCAGGATCCTGTGCCAGGACAGGAAATCCTCCTTTGCCATTTCATCGCCTTCATCGACCTTGGCCCGCAGTTCGGCGGGGTAGTTCTCGGCGATAAAGGCGCGAACCTCATCACGGAAGGCGAGGTCTTCGGGCGAAAAATCCAGATTCATCAGAGGCTCCCGGCGCGGCCCTCAAAGGGCCCTTGGTGTTGCGGGAGATAATAGGGCTCGCCTGCCGATTTGCAAAGATGACGCTTGCGTCAACGTAAGTCTGACATCTCAGATCTCGAAAAAGTGCGCCCCGTCCTGGGGGTGACGGGGCGCCAAGGCATTTGGGTGCTCGGGTACAAACGCGGAGAAAATCCTAGCCGGCAAAGACCTAGCAGGCGCCGTTCCGCTCGGCGATCAGTTCGGCCTTGCGGGCCTCATCGGCGCGGTTGGCTTCGGAAAGCGCCATGTCTTGGGCGGTCATGGCCCTTTCGACGATGAAGTCAGCGCGGCCGCGCTTGTTGGCCTTGATCACGGCGTCGAAGCTGGCGGTTTCAACGGCGCCCAACGCCTCGGACTTTGCCAAGCCCTTGCAACGGGCGGCCTTGACGAACTGGGCATCGGACAGGCGAGCCACGGATTGAGCGCTGGCCGCGGATACGCCGGCGGTGGACATGAGGGCGATGGTTGCAATCAGAAGGGTTTTCATGGGTCTCTCCAGGGGAAGAATTTCGACACGCCAAAAATGCTGAATGTGAGCTGTATTCGCAAATTACAATTCAGATAACTGGACAGTCTTACAGCGATTTAATTCATGTAGTTTCTGTAATGATCGAGCGCGCATCTATACAGTGCTTAAAGCGCTCCCCTCTTGCCAGCGTGTCGATGGCCCGCGATCCTACAGACATGACCGAAACGCCCGCCTCCCCCTGGGGACCGATCCGAATGACCCCGGAGGACCTCAACAGCTTCCTGCGACGCGCCTTTCCAACGGGCGCGCCCGACGAGATGCCTAAAGTGATGCGGATCGAGCCGGGCGCAGCCTGGCTGCTGTCGCCAACCTCCGACCGCAACCTGCGCCCGGGCGGCGTGATTTCCGGACCGACCTTGATGAGTCTTGCCGACACGGCAGCCTACGCCTTGATCCTGGCCCACATCGGCGAGGTTCCCATGGCCGTCACCACCTCACTCACCATTCACTTCCTTCGCGCCTGCAAGCCCGGCCCCTTGATGGCCGAAGCAAGGATGCTGAAGCTTGGACGGCGGATCGCAACCTGCGAGGTCTCGATGGGATCCGAAGGCCCGGATCGTTGGGCCGCCAAGGCAACCGTGGCATACGCATTGCCCGACACTTCCCGGAAAGAAACGCGATCTTGATGAACCAGCCACCTCGCCCCATTGCGACCCCCTGTATCAAGGTCTGTATCGTTGATGGTGAGAGCAGCCTTTGCCTGGGTTGCTACAGAACGCTGCCGGAGATCGGCGGCTGGGCCCGAATGACTGAGGTTGAGCGAGAGGGGATCATGGCCGATCTCCCCGGTCGACGATCCCGGATCAGGCCTGAAAAGCTCGGCATGATGGGAAACTGACTGCCGTTCACGGGATGCAAACCAGGACCCGCTAGAACCGTCTGAACGGATCGAAGCATGCGATCCGCGAAGCCAAAAGCGGCGGAGTCACGGTCTATGTTGAGGATTGCAGCGATCGTCCTGGTCGGAGCCCTGTCCGCTGTTGGCGCAGCCGGAGCCGTTGCCGGTCTGGACAAGGTCAGCCGCGCTTCAGGTGCCCCCGAAGCCTCTTCGACAATCGCGCAGGTCGCCACGACCTCCGCCCCCTCTGCGGGAACTCCGGCCCAGGTGACGAAGGCGGCCGACGGCCACTACTGGGCTGAGGCAAGCGTCAATGGCGCGGCTGTTCGTTTCCTGGTGGATACCGGCGCAACCGCCGTAGCCCTGACAGCGGCGGACGCCCGTCGGTTGGGCCTGGACACCGACACCCTCGACTATCGGGTGGATGTCACGACTGCTGATGGAAAGACCCGCGCGGCATCGGTCAAACTGGCGAGCATCACGATCGCCGGCGCCCGGGTGAATGATGTCGAGGCGCTGGTCCTGGAAAGCGGGTTGCAGACCTCGCTTCTGGGCATGAGCTATCTCGGCAGGCTGTCGTCGTTTGAAGCGACACGCACTGCCCTCATCCTGAAACCCTGAAGCCGTCGACAGGTCGGTCGATTCAAGCGACCTGACCCGCCAATCGCTTTGCCGCCCGGTCCCGGCCGATTAGGACCAACAGCGGCCCCATCTCTGGACCATGGTCCTGGCCGATAAGGGCCGCCCGCAAGGGCTGGAACAGAGCGCGCCCCTTGGCGCCGGTGGCGTCCTTGACCGCGGTGGTCCAGGCGGACCAGCTGCCCTCTTCCAGGACGTCCGGCAGAAGCGCCAGGGCCACATCTAGAAACGCCTGGTCACCCACCACCGGCGTCACAGGTCCCGCGACGATCCTGGCCCAGTCCTTGACGTCGGCAAAAAGTGCCAGATTGGCGCGAATCGCAAGCCAGAAGGCCTCACCAAGGTCAGCGCCCAGCGCTTCCAGACGGGGCCTTGCCTGATCGTAGGTCATGGCGTGAAGGATGCCGGCATTGATCCGCGCCATGTCGGCCGGATCGAATCTGGCCGGATTGCGTCCCATTTTCCCGAAGTCGAAGGTCGCGCCAAGAGTCTGCAGGTCGGGCACAGCTTCAAGCGGGTCGGAGGTTCCCAAGCGGGCAATGTGGCAGTCGATGGTCAGCGGCTCCATCCCCCTCTCCCGGAGTTCCATGATGGAGAGCGATCCCAGGCGCTTGCTCAGGGCGCCGCCGTCGGCATCCACCAGCAGGCTGAAGTGAGCAAAGACAGGAACAGGGCCGCCAAGGGCTTCAAAGATCTCGATCTGGGCGCCGGTATTGGTGACGTGGTCCTCGCCCCGGATGACATGGGTGATGCCAAGATCAATATCATCCGCCACTGACGGCAGCGTGTAGAGGAAGGCGCCATCTTCGCGGATCAGCACAGGATCGGACATCGAAGCGGTGTCCACTTCGCATTCGCCCCGCACGAGGTCAGTCCACTTGACCCGCTTGCCGTCCAGACGGAAGCGCCAGTGGGGCTTGCGTCCGTCAGCCTCGAGCGCCGCCCGCTCTTCATCCGTCAGCTTCAGGGCGGCTCGGTCGTAGATGGGGGGCTGGCCGCGAGACAGTTGGACCTTGCGGCGCCGGTCCAGTTCTTCCTGCGTTTCGTAGCAGGGATACAGTCGCCCCTGGGCGCGCAAGCGCTCCATGGACGTGTGATAAAGGTCGAACCGCGCCGACTGATTGTGTTTCTCGTCCCAGGTCAGACCTAGCCAGGACAGGTCGGTCTCGATTCCGTGCTCATACTCGAGTGTCGAGCGCTCTCGGTCAGTATCATCGATTCGCAGGACGAACTGGCCGTCCCGTCCTCGGGCAAAGACCCAGTTGACGATCGCGGCGCGGATATTGCCGACATGGATGCGTCCCGTGGGGGACGGTGCGAAACGGACCTTGACGGTCATGAGAACGATCCCAAGCGAAGTCGCGCTAGGTCGTCCTTCAAGCCTGCGAAGTCAAGGGAGCCACTTCTTCTCGCAGCAGCAGAAATCAGTCGTCGCGGTGAACTCTTTCGCGACGCTCATGTCGCTCCTGAGCCTCCAGACTCAGGGTCGCAATCGGACGAGCTTCCAGCCGGGCCAGCCCGATCGGTTCGCCTGTCTCTTCGCAATATCCGTAGGAGCCATCGTCGATTCGACGCATGGCCTCGTCGATCTTCGAAATCAACTTGCGCTGACGATCCCGGGTTCGCAATTCGAGCGCCCGGTCAGCTTCCGATGACGCCCGATCGGCCAGATCGGGATGGTTTTCGGTTTCCTTCTGGAGAACCGCAACCGTTTCACGAGATTCGCGAAGAATCTCGTCTTTCCAGGACAGGAGTTTTTTCCTGAAATACTCGAGCTGTCGCTCACTCATGAACGGCTCGTCCTCTGAAGGACGGTAGCCATCACCAGATGCAAGAACCGTAGCCGTCGTCATTGACGTCTCACGCCCCAACCAATCCCGCTCACCGCGAGCGAAGCCTTATAGCAAAAGCCGATTGTCATTCAATGAACCTCGTGAGGGGTTTGTCGTCAGGCGGCCGCGCGGGAACGCTGAAGCTTGGCCAGTTCGACCGCTGCCCTTGTTTCAATCTGATCGAGCAGCCCCTCCAGGCCCGCGTCGTCCGTTTCCTGCCGCTGATCTCTCACGGCTCGAACAAGCCGATCGAGGGCGCTGGCGGGAAGGTCTCCGTCCAGAACGGCCAGCTGCAGGTCGTCCAGCACATCTAGGATGCGGCCGGCGCGCCCGAGAGCCTTCCTGCGGCGCTCCAGGGGACCAGAGGTCTCCTGAAGGGCCAACAGCGCGTCAAGCGATGCAACCCCGGTCATGCCGGGCATGGCGCTGACCCCCGGCCGGGCTGCGGGTCCGCCAGTCGGCAGGACAAAGGCCGCGCCCGATCCGCTGCTGGCCGGTGCGGAGGCTGCCCTCCCCGTCACACTGCTGGATGAGCCAACCTTCATGTTTCTGACACCACTTCTCGCAGGACTGCCTCTGACCCTGACCTGCCTTCTTTGCCGTATGGTTAATGCCGGGCAAATTCTGCCGAAGGCCATGCCGGAGTGACTATCAAGGTACTGTTTTTGTTAACTATTTTCTTGGCCTGCTTCTCGCATGGCTCCGCTGCAATCCTGTGCGGGTGGAGTTTCATGCAGCGTCTGATACCGGCAATGCTTCTAGCTGCGGCGCTGAGCCTCGGAATATCGAGTTCCGGTGAGGCGGCCTCGCGCATCAAGGACATCGTCGAGTTCGAGGGCGTCCGCGAGAACATGCTTGTCGGCTATGGCCTTGTGGTGGGCCTCAATGGCACTGGCGACAACCTGCGCAACGCCCCCATGACCAAGCAGAGCCAGGAATCAATGCTGGAGCGGTTGGGCGTCAACGTCCGGGACGCCAATCTCAATTCAAAGAATGTCGCCGCCGTCATGGTCACGGCGCGCCTGCCGCCCTTTGCCGGCGCCGGCACCCCGATAGACGTCTCGGTTTCATCCATGGGCGACGCCAAGAACCTGCAGGGCGGCACCCTGCTGGTCACCAGCCTTCTGGGCGCTGATGGACAGGCCTACGCCCTGGCCCAGGGCTCGGTGCAGACCGGTTCGATCTCGGCCTCCGGGGCCTCCGGGTCATCGGTTTCCAAAGGGGTTCCCACGGCCGGCCGTATTGCCGGCGGCGCCATCATCGAGCGTGAACTTGGATTCCAGATGGCCAGCATGGGCCAGATGCGGCTGACCCTGCGCAATCCAGACTTCACGACGGCCCGACGAATCGCGGACGCCGTCAACACCCGCTTTCCCGGCACGGCCATGGCGGACAACCCCAGCATCGTGATCCTGCGCCCGCCGGCCGGCCAGAGCGTCATGACCTTTGTGACATCCATCGAGAATCTGACGGTCGAGCCCGACTTTGGCGCCAAGGTGGTGATCGACGAGGTGGCCGGGGTCATCGTCATGGGCGAAGGGGTGCGGATATCCACCGTCGCCATTGCCCAGGGCAACCTGACCATCTCGGTTCAGGAAACGCCCAATGTCAGCCAGCCTGGCGCTTTCAGCCGGAGCGGCGAGACCGTGGTCACACCACAGTCCCAGGTCAGTGTGGATGAGGAAAAGGGCCGCAAGCTCATCACCCTCAAAAGCGGCGCGAGCCTGGCCAGCCTTGTGGCAGGCCTCAATGCGCTTGGCGTCACCCCCAGGGACATGATCTCGATCCTTCAGGCCATCAAGGCGGCCGGCGCTCTCCAGGCTGATGTCGAGGTGATGTGATGAGCAGCCCGCTTGCAGCCCCCGTTGACGTGCTTCTGGCACAGGGCCAGTCCGCCCTGCGGTCGGACCGCAGCCACATCCGCCAGACCGCCCAGGCCTTCGAGGCCAGCTTTCTCTCGGTCATGCTGTCCCAGATGTTCGACGGAGTGGAGACCCCTGCCCCCTTTGGCGGCGGCCAGGGCGAGTCGATGTTCAAGTCGCTCTACACAGACGCCATCGCCCGGCAGGTGACCCGCTCTGGCGGTGTCGGCGTCGCTGCGTCCGTGGAGCGGGAAATGTTGAAACTGCAAGGCCTTGAAGAGGACCTCACCCATGGCGCTTGATGCCCGTGACGCCGCCGACCGCGTTGATCAACTCATCCTTCTGACCAGCCGCCTCACTGCCTTGATTGCTGATCAGGCTCTGGCCTTTGAACAGCGAAGGCCCCAGGACGCAGCCCTGCAGTTGGAGGAAACGTCCCGCCTCGCCAACCTTTATCGCCATGAATCGGCGCGGGTCCGCGCCGATCCAGCGTTGATCGAAGGCGCGAGCCTGGAAAAACGGGTCGCCCTGATGCGGACAACGGAAGCCTTTGACGCCGTACTGGCGCGACAGGGCCGGGCCCTGGAAGCCGCTCGCACAGTCACCGAAGGGCTGGTCAAGGCGATCGCCGAAGAGGTCGTCGCCCAGCGCAACACCGGCTCCGGCTATGGGCCAGGCGCGGTGACCAGCGCCGCTGACGCCAGGGCCGTAACCCTGAACAAGCGGGCCTGAGCGCAGTCTTCCGGACCGGGCTGTCAGCGTTTGGTCTTGTTGACGGCGGGAGTCCATAATTGCTCCTGGATCACTCTCCAGAGCTGGCTGATTTCCTGCGCGGCGGCGCCGCTCGGGGCTGTCTCCTGAACCGCCTTGCCTTCGGCGATCGCCTGCTGAAAGGCTATCCGCGACCGCAGGCCCGCCGGCAGAATAGGACGTCCCAGCGAGGCCAGCTGGGCAACTGTGTCACCGACACAGGCCATTTCCTTGCCGGCCCTTCGTGGCGGAGCCTGATTTATGACAAAGGCGCCGGCCTTGCCCAACCGGGCAACCAGCTCGGCTGTGTCCCGCACCGCCTTCACATCCAGAAAGCTGGGCCGCAAGACCATCAGGCAGAAGTCCGCACAGCGAACCGCGTCGGCCAGATCCTCGCTCGCGCTGGGACTGGTATCGATGATCATGAGATCGCGCCCGGCCCTGTGCGAAGCCTGCTGGGTGGCAAACAACGCCGCCGACTTCGTCCCGAAGACGACCGGTCCCCCCAGCTTTCGTTCCTTGCGCCATTCCATGGCCGAAGCCTGCCGGTCGCAGTCGGCTACAAGCACACCTAGGCCAGACTGCCAGGCCGCAACGGCCAGATGCACCGCCAGGGTCGTCTTGCCGGTGCCGCCTTTGCGGGAAAGTATCGCGAGGGTTTTCACGCGGCGTCCCGTCCGGTCGCCGCGCGCGCAAACGCAAGGCCCATCATGCCGATTCCGCCATAGTCCCACGCTCCCCGATCGGCTCGGTTAACACGGGTTAAGGGGCGACGACAGCCCCATCTGGACGGTTCAAAGGACCGGTTCGCGTTCGTCTGCAAAAGAGTCCGACTGGCGATGCAGCAGCAGGTTTCGGAACGCTCTCATGTCACCTGACATGGTAAAAAAGGCGTTCCGAGCCTTGCAGGAACCCGTCATGTCCTTTGCCGTCTCCGGCCTGTCCTTCGCCGACTTCGCGCCATTGTTCACCCTGTCTGACGGAGCTCTTTTTGAACGCCGGGTCCCGACGCAGGGTTGACGCCTGCCCGGGCTTCCCCCGCCGCATCACACTGGACCATTGGAACGGGGATCCGCAGCCTCATCCAGCGACAGCTTGCAGACCCACGCGCCGCCTATCTCCATGCCCACTATGCCAGGCGTGGCTGCTTCCCAGCGCGCATCGACCGACTCTGGGGCCCTGTCTCGGCCCCTTATGGTGCTGGTGAGCCTGATCCGGACCAGGATCGGGAATCGGCGATCTGCCCGAGAGTGTCTCCAACCGCCAGGATCGGACGGTCGGAACGCTCGGCCCTGGCCAGGATCAAGGCGCCTTCAAGCGCTGACACCGCCAGCAGGGCCAATTGCCTGGAATTCCCATCGTTCAACCCTGCGCTCGCCAGACGATCGGCAATCACCCCTCGCCAGTCGTTGAAGGCGGCAAGGCCAGCCGCCGCGATGGCTTCATCGCGGGCCGCTTCCTCAAGCACCGTTGTGGCGATCGGACAGCCGTCGGAAAAGCCGGACGCACGCATCCAGCTGGCCAGTCGGCGTGAATAGTCACGAAGAAAGTCTCCCGGGCCCTGACCGTCCGGCAGGGCGGCAAGGGTCGCCGTCACGGTGACGCCCGCTGCAACGACAGCTGCCGCGCCGATCTCAGCCTTGCCGGCCGGAAAGTAGTGGTAGAGCGACCCCTTGGGCGCGCCGCTGGCCTCCACAATCTGGGCCAGTCCCGTTGCGGCAAAGCCGTGACGACGAAACAGCCGCGCCGCTGCGGATATGATCGCCGAACGATGTCTGGGTCTGGCTGACACAGCTTGCCTTTCACTAAAGGTGCAGTTTTATATAGACCGGTCTAAATGAGAGATGAACCCATGACCGTTCCGGATGGCTTCGAGCGCCACTTTCGTCAAAGCCGGATCACCGATCCCTGGGAGCCCATCTACAGCCGACGCGCGCCAGGTGAGGCCATCATCCTGGGTCTGCTGGCGACCGAGGCCCATGCCAACAGCCGGGGCTTTGTCCATGGCGGGCTGATCGCCACCCTGGCCGACAATGCCATGGGACTTTCGTGTCATGAGCACCTGCAGGGCGCAGCCCCTGCTGGCCTGGTGACTGTCAGCCTGAGCCTCGACTACCTCGGTATCGCCCGGATCGGACAGTGGCTCGAGTTTTCCACGACCTTCGTGAAGGCGGGGCGCAGTCTCTGTTTTGCGCAAGCGTTCGTGACAGCCGACGACAAACCCTGCGCCCGGGCGAACGCAACGTTTTCGATTCCAGCCAGATAGGGCCGGCCGCTAAGTCGATCGATCCGGCCCTTTGTTCCCAAAACGTTCTTGTGTTAATCCTGTCCCCTGACACTACATACTAAGATTCTGCCGTCGCCCCGCCGAACGGCCCCAGCGCTCTTGGACATGATGGCCGAACAACTGAACTTCATCCGGGTGCGCGGCGCGCGCGAGCATAATCTCAAGGACGTGAGCGTCGATATCCCGCGCGGCGAACTGGTGGTGATCACCGGACTTTCGGGGTCCGGCAAGAGTTCACTGGCCTTTGACACCATCTATGCCGAGGGCCAGCGCCGCTATGTCGAGAGTCTCTCGGCCTATGCCCGCCAGTTTCTGGAGCTGATGAGCAAGCCTGATGTCGACCTGATCGAGGGCCTGTCGCCCGCCATCTCCATCGAGCAGAAGACCACCAGCCGCAATCCTCGCTCCACGGTCGGCACGGTGACCGAGATCCACGACTACATGCGCCTGCTCTGGGCGCGGGTCGGGGTGCCCTATTCGCCGGCCACGGGCCTGCCCATCGAGAGCCAGACCGTCAGCCAGATGGTCGACAAGCTCACGAACCTGCCAGAAGGCGAGCGTTTGTATCTGCTGGCGCCGGTGGTGCGTGACCGCAAGGGGGAATACCGCAAGGAAATCGCCGAGTGGCGCAAGTCCGGTTTTCAGCGGCTGAAGATCGACGGGACCCCCTATCCCATCGAGGACGTCCCGGAGCTCGACAAGAAATTCAAGCATGACATCGACATCGTCGTGGACCGGCTGGTCACCAAGAACGGCCTGGAAACCCGCTACGCCGACAGCCTGGAAACGGCGCTGCGCCTTGCCGACGGAATCGCCGTGGCTGAATGGGCCGACGTGGCCGAGGGCGAGACCGAACCGCGCCGGATCATCTTCTCCGAGAAGTTCGCCTGTCCGGTCAGCGGCTTCACCATCACCGAGATCGAGCCCCGGCTGTTTTCGTTCAACAACCCGGCCGGCGCCTGTCCCAACTGCGACGGCCTGGGGGCCAAGCTGGCCTTCGATGCGGATCTGCTGATCCCCGACACCGACAAGAGCCTTCACAAGGGGGCCGTCGCCCCCTGGGCCAAGGGTCCCTCACCCCTCTATACCCAGACCCTGCAGGCGCTGGCCCTGCATTACGGGTTTTCCATGGACCAGCCCTGGCATGCCCTCCCCCAGAAAGCACGGGATGTGGTTCTGCACGGCACGGGCACGGAGAAGATCAAGTTCGTCTATGACGACAACGCCCGCAAGTACGAGGTGGTCAAGCCCTTCGAAGGCGTGCTGCCCAACCTGGAACGCCGCTGGCGGGAGACCGATTCCAGCTGGGTGCGCGAAGAACTGGGCCGCTATCAGTCAGACACCCCTTGCGAGGTCTGCGGCGGCGCGCGCCTGCGCCCCGAAGCCTTGGCGGTCAAGATCGTCGGCCGCAGCATCGCCGAGGCTTCGGCCCTCGCCATCCGTCCGGCAAAGGACTGGTTTGCCTCCCTCGAGAACCAGCTGACCGCCAAGCAGATGGAAATCGCCCGGCGGATCCTGAAAGAGATCAATGACCGCCTGCGGTTCCTGGTCGATGTCGGACTGGACTATCTGAACCTGTCGCGCGGGTCCGGGACCCTGTCGGGCGGCGAAAGCCAGCGCATCCGTCTGGCCAGCCAGATCGGCTCGGGCCTGACCGGCGTGCTCTATGTTCTGGATGAACCGTCCATCGGCCTGCACCAGAGGGACAATACCCGCCTGCTCACCTCGCTTCAGGGGCTGCGGGATCTGGGCAACAGCGTACTGGTGGTCGAGCATGATGAAGAGGCGATCCTCACTGCCGACTATGTCATCGACATGGGACCAGCAGCCGGGGTGCATGGCGGCCATGTGGTGGCCGAGGGCAAACCGTCGGACATCATGGACAATCCGGCCAGCATCACCGGCCAGTATCTGACCGGAACCCGCGAGATCGAGGTGCCTGAAAAGCGCCGCCCCATCTCGAAGAAGAAGGTGCTGCGGGTCGTCGGCGCCACGGGCAACAATCTGAAGAATGTCACGGCCGAGATCCCCGTCGGGACCTTTACCTGCATCACCGGGGTTTCCGGCGGCGGCAAGTCCACCTTCACCATCGAGACCCTCTACAAGGCGGCAGCCCGGCGCCTGAACAATGCCTCGGACGCCCCTGCCCACCATGAGCGGATCGAGGGGCTGGAGAATTTCGACAAGGTCATCGATATCGACCAGAGCCCGATCGGCCGCACGCCAAGGTCCAATCCCGCCACCTATACCGGCGCCTTCCAGCCGATCCGCGACTGGTTCGCCGGCCTGCCGGAGTCCAAGGCCCGGGGTTATGGCCCGGGCCGGTTCAGCTTCAACGTCAAGGGCGGCCGGTGCGAGGCCTGCCAGGGCGACGGGCTGATCAAGATCGAGATGCACTTCCTGCCGGACGTCTATGTCACCTGCGATGTCTGCAAGGGCAAACGCTATAACCGCGAAACCCTCGAGATCCTGTTCAAGGGCAAGTCGATCGCCGACGTGCTCGACATGACGGTCGAGGAATCGGCCGAGTTCTTCAAGGCCGTACCGCCGGTCCGGGACAAGATGGAAACCCTCAAGCGGGTCGGCCTGACCTACGTGAAGGTCGGCCAGTCAGCGACCACCCTGTCGGGCGGCGAGGCGCAGCGGGTCAAGCTTTCCAAGGAACTGTCAAAGCGGGCAACGGGCCGGACACTCTACATCCTCGATGAGCCGACCACCGGCCTGCATTTCGAGGATGTCCGGAAGCTGCTGGAGGTTCTGCATGAACTGGTCGACCAGGGCAACACGGTGGTGGTCATCGAGCATAACCTGGACGTGGTGAAGACAGCGGACTGGCTGGTGGACTTCGGTCCGGAAGGCGGCGACGGCGGCGGGGAGATCGTCGGGGTCGGAACGCCGGAACAGCTGGCCGCCATTCCGGGCAGCTGGACGGGCCGCTATCTGGACACCCTGCTCAAGCGCCATCGCGACCGGGCGGCCGAACGGCGCAAGAAGCGGGCATAGGACTCAGTCGAACACCTCGGCGCCCGTCTCGCGAAGCTGCTGGTAGATGACGGCCGCCGGACAGACAAAGAGCATCGAGGTCAGGGCCGTGCTCACGGCATTCACAAGATAATAGATCAGCATCAAGGGCGAGGTCATGGCTGCGAGCGAGCTCATGTCCGGATTCATGATCACCGCCCCGGTCTCCTTCAGGCCAAAGGCAAGGGCGGAAAAGCCGAAGAAGACGGCCGTGACCAGCCCGGAAACGATCGCCCCCATCACCACAGCCAGAACAAAGGCGCCCAGTAGGGGCAGGACATGACCCATGGTCATGGACCAGGAACTCGACAGACTGACCTTGCCGGTGGCGAAGGCAATCGGGCTGAGCAGGGAAAGCCTGAGGCCGACCCAGATCATGGCCACAAGAGCCCCCAGGATCCCCAGAGTCGCGAGCAGGACACCGAGTACCGGATTAATCACCGCTCCGAGAGCCGCCAAGATCACCACAGCCATACCCAGGACGAAGTAGAGCCCCATGATCACAAGGAATGCCAGCACCAGGGCCCAGACCTGACGGATTTCGTCGTTGCCGAACTTCAGTCCTCCAAAACCGCCCTCGCCCGGTCGCAAGACCAGCCGGTTGGCCGCCGCGTACAAGACGCCGGAGAAGAGCAGCGATATCGGCAGTATGAGGAGAAAAGCCGGCGCCAAGCGTGCGAGAATCTCCAGCATCGCCTGAGGGTCAGCCTGTCCGCCGCTGCCGCTGATATCGCGCAACTCGGCCAGGGCTGTGCCCGCCAGGGTGGCCATGATCACGCCATTGATCACAAGGCTGACCATCGACAAGAGGGTCCAGGCCAATATCGCCATGGGGTTTTCACGGGCCACCCGGAAACCAACCAGACCCGCATCCGTCGCCGAAAAACTCGCCATAACCCGTCTGTCCATGCCCTTCCCATTGGCGGAAGCGATTTACAATTAACAGAATCCGGCCCGCCCGCCATGTCTAGCCGGCAAAATTGGCGCGGCTCGGTCTTCCGTGCTAGCTGTGAGGATCGAACGATGGCCTCCCCGTCCCTTTTCCGATCCAGACTCGTGAGTTTGTCCATGAAGCTTGCCCTCGCCACGGTGGTCGCCGCCGTGTTCGCCACCGCCACTCTTGCAGAAGCCCAGGTCGCCGCGTCGCCCGCGCCGGTTGTCGCGGCGAGCCCCGCTCTGGACGCCAGGACCGACGCCAAGTCCGACCCGAACCGGACTGTCTGCAAGAAGACCCCTGTGACCGGCAGCCGCTTTCCGACGAAAACCTGCCGCACCCAGCGCGACTGGGAAAAGCAGGAAGAAATGGACAAACAGGACCTCGAAGCCCAGCAGCGAGCGGGTCTTTCGACCTGCGCCACCAATCCCTGCAGCTAGCCTCATGATCCTGTACGGAGAAAGAAACCCGGCCCCCAATCCGCGACGGGTGCGCATCTTTATCGCGGAAAAGGGCATCGACCTGCCCGAGAGCCAGGTTCAGATGCGGCGTCGCGAGCACAAGAGCGACGAACACCGGGCCCGCAACTCCCTTGGGCAGCTGCCGACCTTGGTGCTGGATGACGGCTCAGCCATCTCTGAAAGCGTTTCGATATGCCGGTATCTGGACAGTCTCCATCCGGAACCGCCCATGTTCGGCCGGGATGGCAAGGAAGCAGCGCTGGTGGACATGTGGATCCGGCGCATAGAGTTCCAGCTGATGACGCCGGTGGGCATGTTCTGGCGCCACGCCCACCCCCTGACCGCCGCCCTTCTGACCCAGTTCAAGGACTTCGGAGAGTCCAATCGGGAAGCCTATGAACGGTCCTGTCTCTGGCTGGACCGCGAGATCGCGTCGAGCGGACCGTTCATCACCGGCGAGACCTATGGCATGGCCGACATTGTCGCCCTGACGACCATCGATTTCGCGACCTTCACCGGACTGGAAATGCCGGCCGGGGCGGAAAGCCTGAGGCACTGGCATGACCTGGTATCAGCCCGGCCAAGCGCCTCAGCCAACAGCTGACGAGGTATTGCTGTCGTCGGATCCCTCGAGGTCCGCTATTCGCGCTGCCGCCAGCTCGCGATAGGCATAGACCACTTCGCCGCACAGAACGCAGAACAGTACGGAAAGCAGAGCCGACTCGAAAACCGCTCGCATCAACGGGCCGACGCCGAAATAGTCGAGTACGCCCTGCCCTTGTGGCCACAGAAATGCTGTAAAACTGTCGGTCGAAACACCCAGCACAAATACGATGGCGATCGACACGATATAGAAGAACACCAGGGCGATGGCGCTGACGGCAAGCACAAGCAGCAGGCCAAGCAGTGCGCCGCCAAGAAGTCGCCAGAATACGCCTCGGGTCATTCGCCAGGCTTCCGCCAGGTCCAGACGACCCTGATCGATCGCAATGGGGGCTGCAAGGGACAGGCGGATGACGATGAAAAGCATCATCAGAACCGACGCAAACTGTCCCGCAAGGACCAACAGCCAACCTGACCCGACAGCATCCGCCACCGGCCGCGCCAGGGACAGGCTGTAGCCCAGCAGGATGCCGGACGGTATGGCAGCAATAAAGACAATCAGGACCATGGCGAGATAGAGCCATAGCATCCTGCCTTCATCCGCTCCCAGACGAAACCGGGGCGCGGCGCCGGGATGGAGCATGACCCTCAGGATGGACGGCGCAACAATGCACAGCCCGGCCAACATCAGCACAAGGGCCAAAAAGGCTGCCGGCAGCAGATGAAATACGAAGACCTGGAATGTTTCCCAGGACCAGTCGAATTCGGTGGAGACCTTGAGCTGCTGCAGCCGCAATGCCCAGGGCGAAAGGCCAAACGCGGTGGCGGCGAGGTTGAGGGCCAGCAATGCCGCCATCCAGAGCGTCACCGCTCGCGGCCGCTCCCGGATGAAGCGGAATCCCTCAAAGGACGCCTGTACGGGCGAGAAGGACATGGTGGAACGCTTGATCCCCTGCTGCAGGTCGGCTGATTCGCTTCACCTGCGCACCTTGGGGCTTGTAAACCACGCTCTGGCCAAAAGGCGACAGTGATCAGCGATCAAGCCGCAAGGGCGGAACGGTTGGGCTCCGTGGCTGGCGGATCGGCCACAGGCCGGAGCGCCTGGTAGGCCGCAGCCCAGGGCGCCGTGGTCAGGACGGAGAGATATCCAGCGGCAAGGGATGCGAAGAGGATGCCCCCCAGTCCCCAGGGAAGCAGACCGGACAACAATTCCGGCGTCAGCAGTTGGGCCGGGTCCTGCAGACTTTCCGGTGTCAGGACGCCGGTTCCGAACAGGCCAGCAGCCAGAACCCCGAAAATCAGGCCAAAGACAATCCATTGGAGCAGGCCAACCAAGATGGAACTGACGAAAGCCATAAGGAACAGGCCGCCAACCCGGTTTCGGGTCATGGGCCAGCTCTCGAACAGCAGGAAGGCCTTGCGGTCAAAGCTCAGGCCGAAACTCATGGAGAGGCGCAGCACGGCCCAGACGCTCACCGCCATCAAGGCAAGGCCGCCCAGAACGCCAACGATGATTCCTGCAATTTCCGCCGCCTGTCCCACCAGAACCGCAAACAAGGCCAGGATCAGCGCCGAGATCAGAAACGCCAGGACAGCGATGACAGACAGCACGATGCCTGTGACCACCAGCATCAACTCGCCCATGCCCACCCGCATGAAAAACCACGATCTGTCCTGCGGATTCAGCACCGCCCGGAAGATCGCGCCGCCAATCAGACCCCGGGCCATCAGCCCCGCTATCCCGGCGAGGGGCGACATCAGGTTCATCTGGGCTTGAATGGCCATCACATCAGCCAGATTAGGCTCTGTCCCTGCCCGCTCGGCCGCAATGACCATCCCGACCAGATCCATGACGGCTGGCAGCAAAAGAGCCAGGGGACCAGCGAACAAGGCCAGTTGAACCAGGCCCCAGATGGCCGGGGCGAAGGGATTGCGCTTGATGACGCCAAATCCTGCAAAGGCTGCATCAGTGATGTTGAACTGCGCCATGACCAGAAGATCCCCGAAGGCTGCTTTTGAGCGGCCGCCACGGGATCAGAGCACAGGTCACGACGCCTCGCCAAGTCGAACCTTCTTCCTCACCTCCCCTTTGGGAAGGACAGCCCGATGGGAGGCGGCGCCCGCTGTCTTGCATTTAAGAACTATTCGCATTAACCGACGGGCCATTGCTGCCGGGAGACCTTGATGCCCACCTCCGTTCTCGACCGACTTCGTCGCCTGTGGCGGAATGTCCATCTCTGGATCGGGGTGGGCCTGCTGGTTCTGCTCGCGCCCCTTGGCGTCTCTGGCGCGATGCTGGTCTGGCATGACGGCCTGGAACAATTGCTTCACCCCAAACGGTTTGCGGTCGGCGAAGGGGGCCCAGTTCGCCCGGTCTCGGCCTATCTCGCGGCGTCTCAGGCCGCTCTGGGAGACCGCGCCAGCGTCTCGCAGATCCGCATGCCGAAGGACGGGGCCGGACCCATCGTGATTTCAGCGCGGATCAACGGCCAGGCGCCAAGACCGGGCGAACGACCAAGGTCCCTGACCGTCTGGCTTGATCCCGC
Source organism: Brevundimonas vancanneytii (assembly GCA_945861515.1). Classification (GTDB taxonomy): domain Bacteria; phylum Pseudomonadota; class Alphaproteobacteria; order Caulobacterales; family Caulobacteraceae; genus Caulobacter; species Caulobacter vancanneytii_A. The sequence goes on from CAMAVA010000017.1 coordinate 22,784, forward strand.
CACGGCCCGGGTCCTGGACGTCGCCAACACCCGCAACGAACTGATCAACATCATGCACCGCCTGCATGGCAGCCTGCTGATCTCCACACCGGGCCTTGGCCGGAAGATCGTCGGCTGGCTGGGTTGGGCCATGACCCTGTCCTGCGTGACCGGGCTTTGGCTTTGGTGGCCGCGAAATGGCAAGCTCTTCATGGGTCTGCGTTGGAGGCGGTCGCCCTCGACCATGACCAATCTGCATCACCTGGTCGGCTTCTGGATCCTCGTTCCCCTGCTCGCCGTGTCCTTGACCGGCGTTTACATCTCCTTCCCGGACACCAGTCGCGCCGTGTTCGGTGTCGGCGAACGGGTTGCCGGCCCGCGCCCGCCCCGACCCCTCCCGGCCCCGCCCTTGGTCAGCCAGGCCACAGACATAGACAGGGCCGTCGCCTTGGCCTCTGCGGCCCAACCGGGTCTGGAACTGATCTCGATCACCCTGCCAACGCACGGACGTGAGCCGGCCTGGCGCCTCCAGTTCGCAGCGGCCGGCCTTGAAACACCAATCTCGATCCAGGTCGCGGACTCCGATGGCCAGGTTCGGAAGCCACGGGCAGGAACGGGCAGTCGAACGCCACGCGACAGCCTTTCTCCCATAATGCAAAAGATCCATGACGCTCAGAAAGCTCCACTGGTTTGGCAAGTTCTGGTCTTTCTGACCGGCCTCGCCCCCGTGCTATTGGGCCTTTCCGGAGCGTGGATGTGGATCCGTCGCCTGAGGCCCCAGAGCAAGACTGCATCGCATTGAAGAAGCCCGCTGTCCTGATACAGGGCGAATGCACCCTTTAGGGCGCTCGCCTCGGCCCGCCGGTTGGCACACCCAGAGCCTTGGACTGCAACTGTATAGGGACTATCTGTCCGCCATGACCATCAAACCTGTTCATGTGATTGGCGGCGGACTGGCCGGTTCGGAAGCCGCCTGGCAGATCGCGCAAGCCGGTGTTCCCGTGGTGCTGCATGAGATGCGGCCCGTACGTGGCACCGACGCACACCAGACCGAGGCCCTTGCCGAGCTGGTCTGCTCCAACAGCTTCCGGTCCGACGACTGGCGCTTCAACGCCGTTGGCCTGCTGCATGCGGAGATGCGTCGATGCGACAGTCTGATCCTGTCGGCGGGCGACGCCCACCAGGTTCCGGCAGGCGGGGCCCTGGCGGTTGACCGAGACGGGTTTGCCGCCGCGGTCACGGCCAGGCTGGAAGCCCACCCCCTCGTCGAGATCGTCCGGGAAGAGGTGGCCGGATTGCCGCCGGCCGAATGGGACAGTGTCATCATCGCGACCGGCCCGTTGACCTCCCCGGCCATGGCGGATGCGCTCCTTGGACTGACCGGTGAAGACTCCCTGAGTTTCTTCGACGCCATCGCACCTATCATCCATCTCGACTCCATCGACATGGACATCGCCTGGCGCCAGTCCCGCTATGACAAGGAAGGTCCGGGCGGAGACGCCGCCGCCTACATCAACTGCCCGATGAACCGCGAGCAGTATGAGGCCTTCATCGACGCTCTGCTGAACGGTCCAAAGACCGAGTTCAAGGAATGGGAAAACGTCCCTTACTTCGACGGCTGCCTGCCCATTGAGGTCATGGCCGAGCGGGGCCGCGAGACGCTGCGTCACGGCCCCATGAAGCCGGTGGGCCTGACCAACCCTCGCGACCCCATGGTCAAGGCCCATGCCATTGTCCAGCTTCGGCAGGACAACGCCCTTGGAACCCTTTGGAATATGGTCGGCTTCCAGACCAAGCTGAAGCACGGAGTCCAGGCCGAGGTGTTCCGGATGATCCCGGGCCTGCAGAACGCCCAGTTCGCCCGACTGGGAGGCCTGCACCGCAACACCTTCCTCAACAGCCCAAGGCTTCTTGACGGCCAACTCCGCCTCAAGGCCGAACCTCGCCTCCGCTTCGCCGGGCAGGTAACGGGGGTCGAAGGCTATGTGGAAAGCGCCGCCATCGGACTTCTCACCGGTCGCCTGGCGGCAGCCGAACGGCTGGGGCGCCCGATCGAGACTCCTCCGGTCACGACGGCGCTCGGCGCCCTGGTTGCCCATATCACCGGCGGCCATCTGGAAGGCGGCGGCAGCTTCCAGCCGATGAACATCAACTATGGCCTGCTTCCCCCGATGGAGGCCCCGAAAAAGGACGCCAGCGGCGGCAAGATTCCCATGAAGGAACGCGGCAGGGCCAAGAAACAGCTGATGAGCCAGCGGGCCCTGGACGATCTGGACCGGTGGCTTGGCGCAGAACATCTGGCCGCGGCCGAATAGGCGACCGTCTTGGGGTCTGGCATTCAGCCGGGCGCCGGAATAGGGTCCGGCCCGCCTCGAGACCCTGCCATCCGGAACCAAGCCTGCATGTCGATTCCCGTCCGCCGCTTCGCACTGGGCGCCCTGGTCGCCCTGATGTCCCTGGCAGGCTTCGTTTCCGCCGAGGCCAAGCCCTTTACGGCAAAGACCCTGGTCACCCTGGACCGGGTCAGCGACCCCAGGGTGTCTCCGGACGGACGCTGGGCGGTCTATGGCCTGCGAAGCATGGACTACGAGACCAACAGGGCGTCCAACGCCCTGTGGCTGATCGATCTGAAGGACCGGTCCATTCCGCCGGAGCGCCTTGAGGCTTCGGAAGGTGGAATCACGTCTGCCCGCTGGAGCCGGGACAGCAAGGCGATCTATTTCCTGTCCAGCAGGGTCGCGGGCGTCAGCCAGGTCTTCCACCTGGACCTGTCGAACCGCACGGTGACCCAGGCCACCTTCCTGCCCTTCGATGTGGACAGCTTTGTCCTGGCGCCCGACGGCAAGGGCCTGGCGGTCAGCTACAGCGGCTACCCTGAATGCCCTTCCCTGGACTGCGATCTGGACCGCAGGAATGCCCCGGCCAAGGACAGGACGACCGGCCAAGTCTATACCAAGCTGTTCATCCGTCATTGGGACAGCTGGGCCGATGGCAAGCGCAACCGACTCGGCTTTGTTCGCCTGGACGACAAGGGTGTCGGCGGACCGGTCACGCCCCTTACGACGGGCTTTGACGGCGATGTCCCGTCAAAGCCGTTTGGCGACGACAGCGAATATGCCTTCACCCCGGACTCCTCGGCCGTGGTGTTCTCCGCGCGGCTGGCCGGACGAACAGAACCCTGGTCGACCAATTTCGACCTCTGGCGCGTCAGCATCGACGGCCAGGGCCTGACCAATCTGACACCGGCCAACAAGGCCTGGGACACCGGCCCGGTCTTCTCGCCGGACGGCAAGTTCATGGCCTATCGCGCCATGAAGCGCCCGGGTTTCGAGGCCGACCGCTGGCAGATCGTCCTGAAGAATCTCAATACCGGGGTCGTTCGCGAACTGGCCACCGGCTGGGATCGGTCCGCTGATACCCTGGCCTGGAGCGCCGACAGCCGCACGGTCTTCGTCACGGCACAGGATGTTGGACAGGTCAGGATCTTCTCGATCGATATCGGGACCGGCGAGGTCAAGGCCCGGACCACCGATGGCCATGTCAGCGCCTTCAGCCTGACGGCCAAGGGCGTGGTCTTTGCCCGCGACACGCTGGGCGGACCGGCCCAGATCTACGTCCAGGAGTGGAATACCGAAGCCCCGGCCCGGGTGCTGACTGACCACAACAAGGCCGTCATGGCCGAGGCTGACCTTGGCGCCTATGAACAGTTCCGCTTCCCCGGCTGGAACGGCGAGACCGTGCATGGCTACCTGGTCAAGCCGGCCAATTTTGATCCCGCCCGCAAGTACCCCGTCGCCTTCCTGATCCATGGCGGACCGCAGGGATCCTTTGGCAACCTTTTCCACTATCGCTGGAACGCCCAGACCTATGCCAGCGCCGGCTATGCCGTGGTGATGATCGATTTCCACGGGTCGACCGGCTATGGCCAGGCCTTTACAGACTCGATCAGCCAGCACTGGGGCGACCGCCCGCTGGAGGACCTGGAAAAGGGCTGGGATCACGCCCTCAAGACCTACAGCTTCCTGGATGGCAGCCGGGCCTGCGCTCTGGGCGGCTCCTATGGCGGCTACATGGTCAACTGGATCGCTGGCAACTGGAAACGGCCCTGGAAGTGCCTGGTGAACCATGACGGCATCTTCGATACCCGCTTCATGGGCTATTCCACCGAAGAGCTCTGGTTCACGGAATGGGAAAATGGCGGCACGCCGTTCCGGCAGCCGGGCAACTATGAGCGCTTCAATCCGGTCAACCATGTCCAGGACTGGACGGTGCCGATGCTGGTCATCCAGGGCGGCAAGGACTTCAGGGTTCCGGCCGAGCAGGGCATCGCCACCTTCACCGCACTTCAACGCAAAGGCGTCGAGAGCCGGTTCCTCTATTTCCCGGACGAGAACCACTGGGTGTTGAAGGCCCAGAATTCGGTTCAGTGGCACAATGAGGTCCTGGGCTGGCTTGATCGCTGGACCGCCCCCAAGCCCAAGGCGCGATAGGCAAGGCTACAAGAGCCGCCCGGTCATGACCGCCGTCGTGATGACAAGGCGTCTGCGGATAGGCCCAGGTCGCCCTCCGCCGGCATAGGCTCCTGCCAGCCCGGCATGGGCCACGGCAGGAAACGCCAGCACTGGCAGGCTGGCCAAGGCGCGCCTGCCCCGCTTCAGGATATGGCTGACGGCAGCCCGATCAGCCTGGCCTCGCCGGGCCAGGGTCAGGGCGCGTGCTGCGTCCGCCACCTGTTCCACCCGGGCGGCCGGGTCCAGCCTCAGGGCGGCCAGCGCCATCACAACGCCGTCCGTCTCGTCGATACGGGCCAGCAGGGCCTCATCCTCCAGATCACCCGTCAGGTCGGCTATCCGCCGATCCGGCAAGCTGGCTACGGTGTCCATCGGAAGGCGACAGGCCTTCAGGGCTTCCAGGACCGGATGGCCTCGGGTCGAGCCGTCCTTGAGCAGCCCTTCGATGGCCTCACGCCACCAGGCCAGCCGCATTTCACCGATCAGCGGATCGCTGACCTTGCGGGGAATGGCGGCGAGAGCGTTGTCCAGGCTGTAGAGGACGACCAGGTCAGACCTTGCGTCACGGTCGGAGACAAACCGGCTGGACATCCAACGGTCGGGGTCCTCGAGGGCCAGGGCGGAGTCCAGGTCCCTGGGCTCAGGGGCGTCAGGCATGGGCTGCGATCCTTGAGGGGCAGACAGCAAAGGGCCCGCCGGCAGGACGCCGGCGGGCCCCATCATGGTGGTCGAGACCCGCCTTTAGGAGAACAGGGTCTGGTTCATGGCCATGGCCGTCAGCATGGGCAGCGACAGCAGGGTGTTGGTGCGCGAGAAAAGCATGGCCTTCTTGGCTGCGGCAGCCTTGGCGTCGGCGTCAAAGCCTTCCTTGATGCCCAGGGCGATCTTCTGCGCCGGCCAGATGAAGGCCCAGACGTTGAAGAACATGATCGTTGCCAGCCACATGCCGATGCCGATCATGATGTGTCCCTTGTCGGCAAAGCCTTCCGTGGCGCCGAGGGTGAAGGCTTCGAGCAGATAGCCGCGCGAGCCGGCCAGCAGAACGCCGACAACCCAGGTCAGCAAGGCCGCCCAGCGGAACCAGAACAGCGCTTCGGGAGCGATGTACTTTGAAACAGCCGGCTTCAGCTCGGCCGGGATCGAGGGCATCACACGGATCTGGACGAAATTGAAGTAATAGAGCAGGCCGATCCAGAGGATGCCGAAGCCGACATGGAGCCAGCGCAGGACAGCCTGCCAGAACAGGATGTCTGCCGCACCGTGATGCAGGCCATAGGCCAGGATCATGACGAGCGCCAGCACGGCGCTCAGGATCATGGTGTTGCGGAAATTCGACAGCAAGGCCGCCATGGTGATACCCCTCGGAAAGTCCTGATCAGGCCGGCACCTATAGGATGGTTCGACCGGCGTTGGAAGGCGGCGATCGGGGTTCAGACCGCGATCAGGGCCGCTGCCAGACGCCGCCCGTCCGACGCCAGTATATTATAGGTTCTGGCGGCCGCTTCGCTGGACATGAATTCCAGTCCCAGTCCGCGAGCGCGAAGCCCTTCGCGCAGGTCCCGGCCGGGCAAGGCCTGGGCCAGACCTGTGCCCAGCAGTACGAACTCGACAGCCGCGCCGGCCGCGAAGACCGGCTCGAAATGCGCCAGGGTCAGGTCAGAAAGCCGGCCGACGGTCCATGCGAGCGGCCGGTCATCAACGATCAGAAGTGAGCCTGGCCGCCAAAGGCCCGCAACGCGGAATCCGCCGCCGCCCCAGGCATCGATCGAAGGCGGTTGTCGCATGACCTGGCTCAGGCCCGGCTGGCCGGACCCAGGACCGTGACTTCAATTTCCTCCTCGCCACGCTTGACGCCCAGCCACATCAGCATGGGTGCGGCGATAAAGAAGGAAGAGAAGGTCCCGACCACGATCCCGAAGATCATGGCCACGGAGAAGCCGAACAGGGCCTCGCCGCCGAAAACCGCCAGGCCCGTCAGGGCCATGATGCCGGTCACGCCGGTCATGATGGTCCGCGAGAAGGTCTCGTTGATCGACAGGTCCAGAAGCTCGTTCATGGGCATGCGCTTGTACTTGCGCAGATTTTCCCGCACCCGGTCCAGGATGACGACCGTGTCATTCACGGAATAACCGATGATGGTCAGGATGGCCGCCACGGCGGTCAGGGTGAATTCCAGGTCTGTCAGGGCGAACAGTCCGAAAGTCAGGACAACGTCGTGGAGAAGCGCCACAGCCGCCCCGACGCCAAAGCTCAGCCCAAAGCGAAACCAGATGTAGGTCATCATCATGGCTATGCCCAGGACCAGGGCCAACAGCCCTTTGCTGAACAGTTCGCCAGAGACCTTGGGGCCGACGACTTCGGTCTTGGTGAACTTGGTCGGGCCCAGAGCCTTGACCAGGGCGCGCTTGACTGTCTCGACACCCTCTGCGGCATTGACGCCTTCCGGAGTCTCGAAACTGACCAGGGCGTCAGTCGTTCCGCCCAGCCCCTGAACCTGGATATCACCGACCCCTTCCTTGCCGAGAGCGGACCGGATCGCCGCCAGATCGACCTCGCGCGGGGCGGTGCTCAGTTCCAGCACCGTACCGCCCCGGAAATCGACCCCGCAGTTCAGGCCGCCACAGGGAGGCTTGAACGGAATGACCGTAAGGATGACCGACAGGACGCAAAGGACCAGGGATACAAGGGCGATCGCTGCGGCGAACCGCATCAACCGGAAGCTGGTCTGGATCGGAATGATCTTGATCAGCGGCCAGAAGCCGGACCTGGGGGGCGAAGAGTCGGTCATGTGATCGGAAGCTTCTTGGGACGGGCCACCCGGAACCAGAAAGCAAGCAGCACCTGGGTCACGAGAACAGCAGAAAACACGGAAGTGAACACACCGATGGCCAGGGTCCAGGCAAAGCCCTTCACCGGTCCGGCACCGAGGGAGAACATGATAATCGACGCCCCCAGATGCGTGATGTTGGCGTCAAAGATGGTGATCATGGCTCGAGAGAACCCAGCGTCGGCGGCAGCCAGGGGTGTTCGTCCGGCCCGAACCTCATCTCGCATCCGTTCGTAGATCAGAACATTGGCGTCGACTGCGACAGCCAGGGTGAGGATGAGGCCGGCGATGCCCGGCAGGGTCAGGGTAGCCTGTGTCATGGACATGGCCGCGACAATCATCAGGCCGTTCACCAGAAGGGCGGCGACAGACACGCCGCCAAATAGCAGGCCGTAGGAAATCACCATGAAAACCAACACGGACACGAAGGCAATCATTGTGGAGATTTGGCCCGCCGCAACGGCGTCAGCCCCCAGGCCCGCGCTGACAGTGCGCTGTTCTTCGACCTTTAGCGGCGCCGGCAGGGCGCCCGCCCTAAGCAGAATCGCCAGTTCATTGGCGGACTGAATGGTGAAATTGCCGGTAATCTGACCAGACCCGCCGGTGATCGGATTGATGATGTTCGGTGCGGAGATCACCTTGCCGTCGAGAACAATGGCAAAAGGCTTGCCCACATTGCGGCTGGTGACCG
>CAMAVA010000018.1 GCA_945861515.1 Brevundimonas vancanneytii
AAGCCATAGCCGCGCTTGAAGACAACCTGGCCGTTCTGGACGACCGAAACAGCGACTCCGGCGACCTTGCTGCCGGCCATGGATTCGCTGACCACGCCATCGATGAAGGCGGCCAGCTGGTCCGGGGCCATGGGGGCAGCGGTGATTGCAGGCGGCGCAGCCGGCGCCGGCGTGACGGGCGGCGCGGCACGGGTGACGGCGAACCTGCGCAACGGCCGCCGACCGGGACCGGCGGTGCGGCGAGGTTGGGGCTGCACGGCCTCTGCCGCTGGAGCCACCGTCGCGGGGGCGCTGACGGGCGCTGCTGCAGTGGCCTCCTGCGCCGCGACCGACATCGGCGAGAGGCCGACGATCAGCGTCAGGATCGCAAGCCGCCATCCTCTCGCAACCAAACTTGGCGTCACTTTTCAGGTCCCCTATCGATCGCCAAAGGCAACCTTGCTGTTCGCGATGATCGCTATCCGCCCTTGGGGAAGGCGTAAAGCGGTAGTAGGGGCCGAATGCCCGAACCTATCCAAACCTGGGGTTCGGAGGGCGGCGCGGCGCCGGTTTCCAGTTCCTTGCGCGAAACACATGCCAGGACGGCGGCCGGCAAAGCCGCCCATCTGGAGGCGCCTGATGCAGCCTCGAGGAAGCATTCGTCGAAATAGGGATAGACATTGCCTTCTCCACAGCCGAACGACACGCGATCGCTGCGGGCGGAGGTCAAAATCAAACGGCTGGGCTCTGCCAGAGCTGGCAGATTTACCCCGGAATAGCAGGTCGAAATGACCACGATGGTCGGGCGGCCGGGACAGGCGCTGTTGACCAGCTGAGCCATGACGATGGGGTAGATTACAGAGCTGTTCTCATTCTGGGGGTGACCCAGGAAGGCGCCGTACTTGGTGCCATGGGAGGTGAAATAGAACAGGCAGCCGGCGGTCGCCTTGCCGGCCATGGTCTTAAGCCCGTTCTGGACCTCGAATAGCGTGCTGCGGCCTGGACGAGGCGTGTAGAGTTCCGGGCGAACGGAAAACTGCTGCACGTTTTCCGGCGCAAAGCCCATCTTCTCGACCAGAGCCTGGCTGATGTCTCTGCGGGCATTGTCGAAGGCTTCCGTATCGCCGCCGCCCGAACCGTGGAAATCACCGGCCACCACAACGGCGGCCCAGCCTGACATGGCCCCCTTCGTCGCGGCCAGCCCCGTGGAGCCTGACAGCAGGACGGTCAGTCCGGCAAGCATTCCAAGCGCCAGCCTGATCATGGGGCGGACCTATTTCTTGAAGGATTTGAAGGGTGTCGGCATGGCCGTCGCTGTGGCCTTGGCCAGAAGCCGATCCTCGCTGTCATAGAGTTCGCCCTCCAGGAAGGCGATGGTCTTGCCCCAGCGGACCACCATCCCCACCCCGCGCAAGGCGCCCGGCATGGCCGGACGGAAAAAGCTGGTCTTCATTTCCAGGGTCGGCATGACGCTCGTCATGCCGGAGGCCACCAGGCCGGATACCGACATGCACTCGTCCAGCATGGCGCAGACATAGCCGCCCTGGATCTGGCCCATGGGATTGCAGAGCAGGTCCGCGCGGGCGTCAAACGCCACCTCGACCCGCTTGAGCGCCTGGGACACCGAAATCATCCTGAACCCCAGGGTCCTGGACCCTGAAGGCTGGGACCTGGAATTCAGGAAGCGCTGGAGGATGGCTTCGTCGGACAGAGGCTGCTGCCCGGTTTCCGTGACTTCGCTCATTTCTTTCGAAACTGGTCCAGGGAGACAACCTTGGCTGCGGTTTCGCCGACCGGTTCCGGTTCGTGATGCGCTGGGTCCTGGGTGACAGCGGCCACAGGCGTCGGCGCCGGCTCTGCCCCTGGCGGCTCGAACTGCAGACCAAACTGGACAGAGGGATCGAAGAAACGGACCACGGCGGTATAGGGAATCGACAGACGTTTGGGCTGACCGCCGAACTTCAGGGTGACGGTGAAAAACGTCTCGCCCGGCGCCAGGTCCCAGTACTGATGCTGGAGGATGATGGTCATCTCATCGGGATATTTCGACAACACCTCCGGCGGACCGGAAACGCCCGGCGCCTGGGTCTTGAACGTGATGTAGAAGTGATGGTCGCCCGGCAGCCCGCCCGGGGACGCCGCCCGGCGCAGGGCCGCCTTGACCACCCCGCGCAGGGCGTCCTGGGCCATGGACTCGTACTGCATCAGGTCTTGTGGAGGCTTGTCTTGCGCCATGGGCGTTCACTCGTATCCCGCTCTTCGAGCTTCAACCTAGCGGTTTGTCACGCGCCCGCAATGCCGTCCCGCGCCGGGGACGGACGATCCCGCCTAGTTTTCGTGTTCTGATTCCAAGGGTGACTGCCGGGTCACAGTCGCCACCCGCAAGGCGTTGGTGGTGCCCGGCTGGTTGAACGGAACCCCTGCAGTCACAACCACTTCGTCGCCCCAGGTAGCGAGGCCTTCGCGCCGCGCCGTGGTCAGGGCGCCGACCACCGCTTCGGTCATGGTGTCATGGGCGGCGATCTGGACCGGATGCACGCCCCAGACCAGGGCCAGCCGCCTGGCTGTCGCGATGACCGGGGTCAGGCCCAGGATGGGCGCCGTCGGCCTTTGCCGGGCGATGCGCAGGGCCGTGGAGCCGCCATGGGTAAAGGCTGCAATGGCCTTGGCGCCGGCGGAGTCGGCGACCTGGCGGGCGGCGGCGGCGATCGCCCCCGACGAGGTGGTTTCCGGGGCCAGAGGGCGATCATCCATGGCGGCGCGCCATTCTGCGTCACGCTCAACCCGGGTCAGAATGCGGTCCATCATGTCGACCGCCTCGAGGGGATACTGGCCGGCGGCGGTTTCGGCCGACAGCATGACCGCATCGGCGCCTTCGAACAGGGCGCCCGCCACATCGGAGGCCTCAGCCCTTGTGGGAGTCGGGGAGCTGATCATGCTCTCCATCATCTGGGTGGCGACGATGACGGGGCGGCCCATTTCGCGCGCCCTGCGCACGATCCGTCGCTGGGCCAGCGGCACCTCCTCCGGCGGCAGTTCGACCCCCAGATCGCCGCGCGCCACCATGACGGCGTCCGACAGGGCGATGATCTCGTCCAGATTGGCCAGGGCCTGGGGCTTTTCCAGCTTGGTCAGGACCCAGGCCCGACCGGCGATCAGTTCCCGGGCCTCGATGACGTCTTCAGGCCGCTGGACAAAGGACAGCCCGATGAAGTCGACCCCCTGGTCGAGGGCGAAGGCCAGATCCAGCCGATCCTTGGCGGTCAGGGCCGGGATGGGCAGCATGACATCGGGAACATTGACGCCCTTGCGGTCGGACAGGCGGCCAGCGACGATGACGGTGGTTTCGAGGTGGTCGGGCCGCACATGTTCGACGCGGAGCCGCAGCTTTCCATCGTCGATCAGCAGGTTCATGCCGGGGGTGGCGGCCCCGATGATTTCCGGATGCGGAAGCTGGACGCGGCTGACGTCGCCAGGGATCGGGGACAGGTCCAGTCGGAAGGCCTGCCCCTTCTGAAGGATGACGTGGCCATTGCTGAATCTGCCAATGCGCAGCTTGGGACCCTGGACATCGGCCAGCACACCGATGGGGCGGCCGGTCTTGCGCTCCAGACTGCGGATGATCGCCAGGCGTTCGGCGTGATCAGCATGGTCGCCGTGGCTGAAGTTCAGGCGAAAGACATCGGCGCCGCCCTTGAGCACGGCCTCGATCATCTCCGGGGTCGAGGTCGCGGGTCCCAGGGTCGCGACGATTTTTGCGCGTCTGCGGCGAAGGATGTGATGACGACCGGGCATGTGATCTTCCTGGCGCGGCGGCATCCGTCCGCGCGCCGCCCTTCTACAGGACAGAGCGACTCGCCCAAACCCATGTTGGCTGGAGGATGATCACAAGGGAGGGAAAGCGGTTGCCGGGCGCCGGCGACTGGAATTGGGTGGGGGGCTTCTGTTGCCAGGCGCCCCCCGGGCCCCGCCTGAAGGTGCTAAACCCGCAGGGCTTTAGAGCGAGTGCTCCGGCGCTGCATTACGCGGCGACAGCGTACTCTTCAGCGAAGTTATCGTTCGCATTTAGATTAAGACCCGAAACGGTGGGTCAAGCCGAGAGAAAGCAACACCTTTACACGTCTGTCGATGCTGATCGGCCCCGCACTTCCCGGCGATAACCCGGAAGATTATTGGTGGAGCCGCCGGGAATCGCACCCGGGTCCAGTCCGCTTATTACGAGCGCGTTTATCTCCATAGACCGGGCAAGCCCGGACGAAGCCAATATAGGCGCTATCGGGGGCGATTGGAATGACCCGGCTGAAATGACCGGCTTTCTGAAGGGATCAATGGCTTCAGGCGCCGGGCGTTTCAGGGTTGTTTGCCTCCGGGCATGACGCAAGGGGGTTCCGGGGCGGGCCTTCCTTGGGCAGGATACCCCGGTGCTCCTGTTCGGGGGGAGCCTTTAGGGGAAACACCATGAGCAAATTTCTGGCCGAGTTTGTCGGCACCTTCACCCTGGTGCTGTTCGGGTGCGGCGCGGCGGTGCTGGGCGGCGAGAATGTCGGACAGCTGGGCATTGCCCTGGCCTTCGGTTTCGCCATTGTCGCCATGGCCTATGGCATCGGGCCCATCTCTGGATGCCACGTCAATCCGGCCGTCAGCCTGGCGGCCTTCGTGGCCGGACGGATGAACGTCCGCGACATGCTGCTCTATTGGGCGGCGCAGTTTGCCGGCGCCCTCGCCGGGGCGGCCATCCTGATGGTGCTGGCCAAGACCGGCGTGGACAGCGGTCTTGGCCGCAATGGCTGGGGGCCCGGCTACCTGGGTGAATATTCCCTGCAGGCCGCCCTGGTCTTCGAGATCGTGATGACCGCCCTGTTCGTGATCGTCATCCTGGGATCCACCGGCGCAGGATCTTCCCCGGGGTTTGCTGGCCTGGCGATCGGCATCACCCTGGCGGTGATTCACATCGTCGGCATCCAGGTGACGGGCGTTTCGGTCAACCCGGCGCGCAGCTTTGGTCCGGCCATCCTGGTCGGGGGCGAAGCCCTGTCGCAGCTCTGGCTGTTCATCTTGGCGCCGGCCATCGGCGCGTTGATCGGCGGCCTTGCCTTCCGGCTCAAGCTTCTGAAGGCCTGAGTTGGACCACGGTCTGACTTGATGACTCAGAGCCTGTTCCGGTCTGGTCGGTTCGATCAGGGCGGAACAGGCGATGGCCTACATCGCCTCGGGACCGCGCTCTATCGACAGGACACCGGTGCGGGACAGTTCGACCAGTCCCAGGGGCCTCATCAGTTCGACAAAGCTATCGATCTTGCTCGGCGCCCCGGTGATCTCGAAGACGAAGCTTTCCGAGGTGGTGTCGATGACCTTGGCCCGGAAGATGTCGCTGACCCTGAGGGCCTCGACCCGGTCACCGCCCGTGCCGCGGACCTTGACCAGGGCCAGTTCGCGCTCGACGCCATTGGGGTCGCGGGTGACGTCCTGGACACGCCGGACGCTGACCACCTTCTGAAGCTGGGCCTCGATCTGGTCCAGCACATGGGGCGCGCCGCGGGTGACCACGGTGATGCGGCTGGTATGGGCCCGGCGGTCCGTTTCAGCGACGGTCAGGCTCTCGATATTGTATCCCCGGGCGGCGAACAGACCGACGACCCGGTGCAGAACGCCCGCCTCGTTGTCGACCAGCAGGGCGAAGGTGGCGAGGGACTCGACCTCGGACTCGTGGGCGAGGTCATAGGCGGAGGCAGGCGGTGTCGATTGAGGCATCAGACGAGCCCCCGGCCGCTCTCGCCGATGACGCTGCCGATGTCCTGGGTGTCGTCGGGCAGGATCATCTCGTTATGGGCCTTTCCGGACGGGATCATGGGCAGGCAGTTCTCGTTCTTCTCGACCCGGCAGTCAAAGATCACCGGCCGGGGGCTGTCGATCATCTCCAGGATCTTCGCGTCAAGCTCGGCGGGATCGCTGCAGCGGATGCCAACCGCCCCATAGGCCTCGGCCAGCTTCACGAAGTCGGGCAGACTTTCAGAATAGCTGTGGCTGTAGCGCTCGCCATGCAGCAGGGCCTGCCACTGACGCACCATGCCCATCCATTCGTTGTTGAGGATGAAGACCTTGACCGGCAGATTGTACTGAACGGCGGTCGAGATCTCCTGGGTCATCATCTGGATGCTGGCCTCGCCGGCGATGTCGATGACCAGACTGCCGGGGTGGGCCAGCTGCACGCCGACGGCCGCTGGAAGGCCATAGCCCATGGTGCCGAGGCCACCGGAGGTCATCCAGCGATTGGGCTCCTGGAAACGATAGAACTGGGCCGCCCACATCTGGTGCTGGCCGACCTCCGTCGTGATGTAGGTGTCGCGGTCCTTGGTCAGGGCATAGAGACGCTCGATGGCCTGCTGCGGCTTGATGACCTTGTCACCGGTCCGATAGCTGAGGCACTGGCGGGCCCGCCAGTTGTCGATCTGCCGCCACCAGTCATCCAGGGCCTGGCGGTTGGGCTGATACCCGCCGGCCTTCCAGGCCTCGATCAGGTCAGCCAGAACGCTGCCGGCGTCGCCGACGATGCCGACATCGACGCGGACGTTCTTGTTGATGGAGGAGGCGTCGATGTCGATATGGATCTTCTTGGAGCCTGGCGAGAAGGCGTCGAGGCGGCCGGTCACCCGGTCGTCAAACCTGGCGCCGACACAGACCATGACATCGCAGTCGTGCATGGCGTTGTTGGCCTCGAAGGTGCCATGCATGCCCAGCATCCCCAGCCAGGCCGGGTCTGCAGCCGGGAAAGCGCCCAGTCCCATGAGGGTCGAGGTGACCGGCGCACCGGTCATGGCGGCCAGCCTGCGCAACAGGGCGCTGGCTTCGGGACCTGAGTTGATGACTCCGCCGCCGGTATAGAAGATCGGGCGGCGGGCGCCGGCGATCAGCCGGGCGGCCTCGGCCACCCGGGCTGCGTCACCTTTTGTCCGCGGGTTGTAGCCATGGCCGAAAGTGACCTCATCGGGTCCCTGGTAATGACCCTGGGCGAACTGCACGTCCTTGGGAATGTCGATCAGCACCGGACCGGGCCGGCCGGTGGTGGCGATATGGAAGGCCTCATGCAGGATGCGCGGCAGGTCCCGGATGTTTTTGACCAGGTAGTTTTGCTTGGTGCAGGAGCGGGTGATCCCGACGGTGTCGGCTTCCTGGAAGGCGTCCGTGCCGATCAGGTGGGTCGGGACCTGCCCCGTAAGGACCACCAGCGGAATCGAGTCCATCAGGGCGTCGACAATTCCGGTCACCGTGTTGGTGGCGCCGGGGCCGCTGGTCACCAGTACCACGCCCGGCTTTCCGGTGGAGCGGGCATAGCCTTCTGCCGCATGGGCGGCGCCCTGTTCATGGCGGACCAGGATGTGACGCAGGCGCGGACCATGGGCCTCATTGTCCTGGAACAGGGCATCATAGATCGGCAGCACCGCGCCGCCCGGATAGCCGAACATCACCTCTACGCCCTGGTCCACGAGCGCCTGGATGACCATTTCGGCGCCCGAGAGGGTCTGGGCCTGGGAGGTGGCGGCGGTCGAGATCGATGCTGCGGTTTTCTGGTCGGTCATCTTCGGGGTTCCAGGGGGGCGTTCAGGCAATAAAAAAGGCCCGCGAGGGGCCTTGGCGCACGCGGCCGCGCAACACGCCAGAGGGCGTGTCACGGTCGGCCGCTAGATAAGTACCTTGCCTAAAGGGCGCACAAAGTTTGCTCCAAATTCACGTTTTCATCCATGCCACGCCGTCGGGCGGGGGTCAAGGCGGGTCTGGGCGCAACAAACAACCTCATCTGATGAGGGCCTGAAACTGTGTTTCCGGGTCCAGAGCTGGCGTCCTGGGCCAGTCGGCGGACTGATTTCGCAGCCAGGTCAGCTGTCGCTTGGCGTAGCGCCGGGTCTCCCGACAGGCCAGTTCGGAGGCGGTCGGGAGCGTGGTCCTGCCTTCCAGCCAGGCAGACAGTTCCCGGACGCCCACCGCCTTCATCACCGGCAGGTCGGGGTCGAGGTTACGGCGCATCAGGCGGGCGACCTCTTCGCCGGCGCCCTGGGTCATCATCCGGGCGAAGCGCAGGTCACACCGGGCATAGAGCGCATCCCGCTCCGGCTCCAGAATCAGGCCCTTCCATCGGCCGGGGTCGAGGGCCGGGCGGGTATGGGCCTGCCAGGCCGTGATCGGCCGGCCCGTGGCTTCCAGTACTTCCAGCGCGCGGATCAGTCGCATGCGATCGCCCGGTGCGATACGGGCGGCGGCCGATGGGTCGGACAGGGCCAACCCAGCGCGGAGGACCGTTTCGCCCTCGGCGTCATAGCGGTCCTGGACAGCCTGGCGCACGGAGGGCGGTATCGGCGGAATCTCGGCCAGGCCCTGGGTCAGGGCCTGGAAATAGAGGCCGGTTCCCCCGACAATCACGGCAGGCCGCTCCCGATCCCGCAGGTCCTCCAGGACCGATAGCGCGGTGCGCAGCCATCGGCCCACGCTCCAGCCGTCGGCGCCGTCGGCCAGGCCAAAAAGATGGTGCGGAACCTGCGCCATCTCGTTGGACGAGGGGCGAGCGCTCAGGACCTCAAGGTCCTCATAGAGCTGCAGGGCGTCGGCATTGATGATCTCCGCGCCGGTCTCCTTCGCCAGTCTGAGGGCGAGGGCGGACTTGCCGCTTGCGGTGGGTCCGGCGATCAGCCAGATGCGAGGCTCCATGACCCTATCCATCACCCTTGTCTCCCCTGATCCGCAAGACCTTGCAGGCGCCGTCCGCATCCTTGGCCAAGTCCTGGCGCTTTCGGGGCCGCAGGCCCTGGGCCCCGGCGCCCTGGATTTCACCGCAGAAGGCGATCTGACTTCCGTGCGCCTGGCGGCCAATCAGGCTCTGGCAGGTCTGACGGTCGACCACTGCGTTCAACCCTTGGCCGGACGTCGCAAGCGGCTTCTGATCGCGGACATGGACTCGACCATCATCGGCTGCGAGTGCCTGGACGAACTGGCAGAATTTGCCGGGGTCAAGGCGGCGGTTTCGGAGATCACCGAGCGGGCCATGCGGGGGGAGCTTGAGTTCGAGGGCGCCCTGCGCGAGCGGGTGGCCATGCTGGCCGGTCTGGATCTGTCGGCGCTGAAGGCCTGTTACGAACAACGGGTGCGGCTCAATCCGGGGGCCAGGACCCTGGTCACCACCATGGCGGCCCATGGCGCGCGGTGTCTGCTGGTGTCCGGCGGCTTTACCTATTTCACCAGCCGGGTCGCCGCGGCGGCCGGCTTTCACGAAGATCGCGCCAATCGTCTGATCGAGGCGGGCGGGGCCCTGACCGGCGCTGTGGCGGACCCGATCCTGGGCCGGGAAGCCAAGCTTTCGGCCCTTGCCGAAGAATCGCAGCGCCTCGGCCTGGACCTGTCGGAGTCAGTGGCCATCGGAGACGGCGCCAATGACCTGGCGATGATCGAGGCGGCCGGCCTGGGCATTGCCTATCGGGCCAAGCCGCTGGTGGCGGCCAGGGCCGCGGCCAGGATCGACCATGCTGAACTGACGGCCCTGCTGTATTTCCAGGGCTATCGCATCGAGGATTTTGCCGGGAACTGATCCCCCGCCAGTCCCTGGAATCAGGACTGGCGAGGAATGGTCAGGCTATTGGGCCGAGGCTCCGCGCCCGAAGTACTTGAAGAAGTCGCTGTCCGGGGACAGGACCAGGGTCGCGTCGCCCTGGGCCATGGAGGCGTCATAGGCCTTCATGGACCGATAGAAGGCGGCAAAGCCCGGATCGCGGCCAAAGCTCTCGGCAAAGAGCCGGGCGCGTTCGGCGTCGCCTTCACCGCGGATCCGCTCGGCCTCGCCGGTGGCGGTGGCGATGATTTCCCGCTGTTTCTGGTCGCCTTCCGCCCGGATGCGGGTGGCTTCCTGTTCGCGGGCGGTGCGCATGCGCTCATAGACGGCAGTCTGGTTGGCGGCGGGCAGGTCGGCGCGCTTGATCCGCACGTCGATGATCTCGATGCCGAGCCTGGAGCTGCGGGCCTGGCGGATCAGGTTGTCGCGGATGACGTTCATCAGGGCGGAGCGCTTGGAGGAAATGATGTCCTCCGAATTGGCTGTGCCGAGGGCCTGGCGCAGGGCGGCGTTGAGCCGCTGCTCCAGGCGGTTGTTGGCGGTGCCGGCATCGCCAAGCGCCGTGTAGAAACGATAGGGATCGCGGATCCGGTAGCGGATGAAGGCGTCGACCACTAGGCGCTCCTGGTTGCCGGCGATGATTTCCTCCTGGGTCGCTTCCAGCATCTGGTTGCGCTTGTCGAAGACCAGATGGCTCTCGACGAAGGGCCATTTGGCCTTGAGGCCCGGGCCGTCGTCGTTGCCAGGCGCGTTGACGACCCGGACGACCTTACCGATCTGGATGATCACGGCCTGCTGGGTCTGGTCCAGCACATAGAAGGTCTGGCTGGCGAGGATCAGAAGGCCGCCGCCGATTATGGCCAGGAGGGTCAGTCTGTTGCGGTTCATTGGGCCGCTCCCTGGCTGGGTGAGGCAGCCGGCGCGGCCGAGGCCGTTGAGGCCGGGCTGCGGCTGCGGAAGGTGTCGGGCGACAGGACGATCGGAGCGGTCACGCCCTTGCCGTCGATGATCACCTTGTTGGAGCGGGACAGAACCCGTTCCATGGTTTCGATATAGAGGCGTTCGCGGGTCACGCCGGGCGCAAGGCGGTACTGCTCGTAGATCTGGTTGAAGCGCTGGGCTTCACCGACCGCTTCGTTGACCACCTGGGCCTTGTAGCCGAGGGCGGCCTGCTTGACCCGGGAGGCTTCACCACCGGCGGCGTTGACCTTGGCCTGGAAGTTCTGTCCGGCGGTCGCGACGTCCTGGAAGGCGGCCACGACCGGCTTGGGCGGTTGGGCGTCCCGGATCTGGATACTGTCGATGATCACGCCGGAGTCATAACCATCGAGGATGCGCTGCATCAGGTCAGCCGCCTGCGCCTGGAGCTGGCCCCGGCCGGTCGAGATGATCGGGTCCAGCTTGCTGCGGCCGACCACTTCGCGCATGGCGCTTTCGGCCACGGCCTTGACCGTTCCACGGGGGTCGCTGACGTTGAACAGGTATTTGCCGGGATCGGAAACCCGCCAGTTCACCGCAAAGGTCAGGTCGACGATATTCTCGTCGCCGGTCAGCATCAGGCTTTCCTGGGGCAGGGTGTCAGCCTTGGCGCCGCCGACGATGGTTTCATTGATCGAGGTGATGTCGACCTTGAAGGACCGTTCGACGAGCGGCAGGTGATAGCCGATGCCGGGTCCGTAGGACCGCGTCCAGGCGCCGAAGGTCGTCACGACGGCCTTTTCCCGGGCGCCGACCACGATCACGCCGGCCAGCAGGTAGACGACGACCAGGCCACCCGCCAGGGCGGGAAGGTATCGCTTGATTGAAAGTTCGGGGCCTGGTCCGCCGGACCCGCCATTCTGCAGCACGCCCCTCAGGCGGGCTGCCCAGCGTTCCAGCAATTCGTTCAGGTCAACGCCTTCTGGCGGAGGGCGACGGGGGCCGCCGCCCTGGGGACGCTGGGGGCGTTTGGGCTCTTCTGCGGGGCCATTCGGCTTGCCGCTCTCCGGCGGCGGCGAACCCCAGGGTCCGGGGTTGGCATTGTCATTCCAGGGCATGAAGTTGGCGTCGTTCCGTCAGCTGTGGGCTGGCTGGCTTGTTGCAAACCGGCGCGGGTAGCCGGATATGTGACGCCCAAGTCCTCAAAGCAAGCTGAACAGCCCATGACATCCGCACAACTGTTGGATCGAGAGACGATTTTGGCGGCGCTAGACAGTCTGATCGACCCCGTTTCAGGCAAGGGGATCGCTGCCGCCGGTCTGGTCCAGGGTCTGGTGCTGCGGGACGGGGCGGCAGGATTCATGCTGGAGGTCCCTGTGGCGGACGTCGGGCGCTATGGCGCCGTTCGGCAGGAGGCCGAGGCCTTGCTGTCCGGTTTGCCGGGGGTGAGCAAGGCGCAGGTCGTGCTGACAGCCCAGGCGCCGGCCGGCGCCGTCCGGTCCCGCAAGGGCGCCAGGCTCAGCACCGATCCGGCGGCTGAGCCCAAGGTCAACGAGGCCGTAAAGCCGGCCCATGTGAAGCGGGTGATCGCCGTGGCCAGCGGCAAGGGCGGGGTCGGCAAATCCACCATCTCGGTCAACCTGGCCTGCGCCTTCGCGGGGATGGGCCTGAGGGTCGGGCTGCTGGATGCCGATGTCTATGGTCCCTCGGCCCCCCGGATGATGGGCATCGACGAGGAGCCGGCCTTTGTCGACGGCAAGCTGCAGCCGCTGATGGCCTATGGGGTCAAGGTCATGTCCATAGGGTTCATGGTGGAGGAGGGCTCGCCGATGATCTGGCGCGGGCCCATGGCGTCGTCCGCCGTGCGCCAGATGGTCCAGGACGTGGCCTGGGGCAGCGCTGAAGAGCCGCTGGATATCCTGGTGGTCGATCTGCCGCCCGGCACCGGGGATATCCACCTGACCATGGTTCAGAAGCTGGCGGTCGATGGCGTCGTCATCGTCTCGACACCGCAGGAAATCGCCCTGATCGACGCCCGGCGGGCGGCGGCCATGTATGCCAAGACCTCGACCCCGATCCTGGGCGTGATCGAGAACATGGCTTTTTTTGCAGATCCATCGACGGGGGCGCCGATCCCCATCTTCGGGACTGGCGGCGCCCGGGCCGAGGCGGCAACCCTGGGCGTTCCCCTGCTGGCGGAAATTCCGATCGAGATGGCGGTGCGACAGTCCGGCGATGACGGCCGGCCGCTGACCGTATCTGGACATGACAGCGCCGCCGCCCGGGCTTTCCAGGCGGCGGCGCAAGCCTTGCTTGGCTAGTTCCCGAAAGGGGCCAGGGCTTAGCCCCCGGCCATCTTGCGGAAGAACTTCTGGCCCTGCTCGCCGCCGGCGAAATAGGGCTTCTGGCCGGTTTCGTCGCTGATCTTGCTCCAGTTGTCGCGGACTTCCTCGACGGAAAGACCGCCTTCGCCGAGGAAAACGCCTTCGGTTTCATAGATGCGCGAGATGGCGAAGACGCCTGCGCCGGCCGTCAGGATGGCGCCGGTGGGGGCTTCGTCCGAGGCCAGGAAGACCACGCCCGGGGTGACATATTCGGGCTTCAGCTTTTCCAGCACTTCGGGCGGCATCAGGCCTTCGGTCATGCGGGTCGCGGCCACCGGGCTGATGGCGTTGATGTGGATGTTGTTCTTCTGGCCTTCCAGCTTGATGGTGTTCATGAAGCCGATGATGCCGAGCTTGGCGGCGCCGTAGTTGGCCTGGCCGAAGTTGCCATAGAGGCCCGAGGACGAAGTGGTGACGACGATCCGGCCGTAGTTCTGGGTCTTCATGATTTCCCAGACGGCCTTGGCCGGCTTGACGGTGCCCAGCAGGTGGACGTTCAGCACGAACTCGAAGTCGGCGATGTCCATCTTGGAGAAGGACCGGTCCCGCAGAACGCCGGCATTGGCGATCAGGATGTCGATCCGGCCCCAGGCGTCCATGGCCTGCTGGACCATCAGGGCGACGCCTGCGTCGTCCGTGACCGAGCTGCCATTGGCGATGGCTTCACCGCCCATGGCGGTGATTTCCTCGACCACGGCCTGGGCCGCCGCCGACGATCCGCCCGAGCCGTCCATGGAGCCGCCCAGGTCGTTGACCAGGACCTTGGCGCCGCGACGGGCCAGTTCCAGGGCGTGCTGGCGACCCAGTCCGCCGCCGGCGCCTGTTACGATCGCGACTTTCCCGTCGAACCGGATGTCGGCCATGTGCGTAGTTCCTCTTGGCTGTGCGGGCTAAAACGCCCGTTCGAAGTCGGCGGCGTTGTGAGGCGCAGCGCCGAATCCGTCAAGCTTTGGAACCCGTCTTCGGACGACAGGGGGTCAGGCGACCTCGACGTCGCCGTTCAACGACTTGGCCAGATCGAGCAGCCGGCGCCGGGGCCGTTCGCCCAGCTGGTAGTAGGCGCGGATCAGATCGAGCGTCTCCTTGCGGGCGAACATCTCGCCGCCGCCGTCGCCGTCATTGGCGGCTGCCTGAGGCCGATCCGTCGCGGAGAGACCATCATAGAAGTAGCCGACCGGCACCTCCAGGGCCTCTGACAGCTGCCAGAGTCGGGCGGCGGAGATGCGGTTAGCGCCGCATTCGTATTTCTGGATCTGCTGAAACCGCACCCCGACCGAACCGGCCAGCTGTTGCTGGGTCAGGCCCAGAAGCCGCCGCCGACGGCGGAGGCGCTTGCCCAGATGTACGTCGATGTCGTTGCCCATGAGCCTTTTGCCCCCATCCTTGGTGAAAAGCTGTGGCCGTCCCATTTCGAAACGGTTCGACAGGGCATCCGCAAGTCGCGCGCCAAGCGATAACGGGGCGAGATGATTGCGCGCGCCGGGCGTGTGACGGTAGTTACTCAGCATGCGTGACAGTCGTGTCTCATGGACTCAGGATTTTGCCTGGCGGCTCGAGGCCCTGGCCTTTGACCTCTTCACGGGCCTGATGAGGCTGGTCCCGGTCGACCTTGCCTCGGATCTGGGCGGCGCCCTTTTCCGCTGGCTGGGTCCGCTGACCCGCACCCATCGGCTGGCATGGCAGAACCTGGTGCTGGCTTTTCCCGATCGCGACGAGGCCTGGCGCACACAGCTTCTCGGCGACCAATGGGAGAGCAACGGGCGGACTGCCTTCGAGTTTCCCCAGATGGACCGCATCCTGCCCTCCACCGGCCGGGTGGAACTGGTGGGCGGGGAGCGTCTGAAGGCCATCGCGGAGTCGGGCCTGCCGGTGGTGTTCGTCTCTGGGCATTTCTCCAACTGGGAAGTGATGCCGGCCGCGATCGTCGACAGTGGCGTGGTCTGTCAGATGACCTATCGGGCGGCCAACAATCCCTATGTGGACCAGCGCATCAAGGACAGCCGCTTTCGCTACGGCGTCCGGCTGTTCGCGCCCAAGGGGGGGGATGGCGCACGCGAACTGCTGGAGGCCATGAAGAAGGGCGAGTCGGTGGCCCTGATGAACGACCAGAAGTTCAATCGCGGCGGTGTGGCGGCGCCATTTTTCGGGCGTCCCGTCATGGCCGCGCCGGGTCCGACCCGGCTGGCCCTGCGGTTCGGGACGGTCCTGCAGCCCATGTCAGTCCAGCGACTGAAGGGTGCGCGCTTTCGGGCCGTGGTGCATCCGCCGATCGCCGTGCCGAGCACGGGCGACAAGACTGCCGATATCGCCGCCGGCGTCGCCGCCGTGACGCGCTTTGTGGAGAGCCAGGTGCGGGAACGGCCCGAGGAATGGTTCTGGGTCCACAGGCGCTGGCCCAAGGAGGCCTATCAGGAGTTGGCGGCCCGGGGCCTCAATGGGCCGGGTGACGCAGAGCTTTAGTCGAGGGCCGGCCAGAGCCTGTTCCGTTCCGATCGAACCCATCACAATGGAAAAACAGGTTCTAATTCAGAGCTTTAGAACATGTTTCGATCCGGTAGCCGCTGCACACTTGTCGGAACATGCTCCAGAAGAGAGCGTGCATCACCAAAGGGTCCGTCTTTCGCGAGGTCTAGATCCCCAGGGACACCGGCTGCTTTTGGGCCTGGGCGATATCGTCAATGCCGCGGCGCAGGGGCCCGAAATAGTCATCCGTTCGGACAAATGGGCGGGGCCGCAAGATGACGGTTTCGATTCGGTCAATGATCGCCCGGGCCGTGAGCGGCTTGGCGACGATTTCAGTCACCCCGGCATCCCGGGCCTCGAAGACCCGGCTGCGGTCGGCGAAACCGGTCATCATGATGATCGGGAGATAGGGGTTCTTGCTGTCCTTGGCGTTGCGGACCATGCGGGTGAAGGTTGCGCCATCCAGCGGCTCCATCCGAAAATCGACGATTGCCAGATCGGCCGGCCAGTCCCTGAGCACCTGGAGTCCATCGGCGCCATCGGCGGCCTCACGAAGCTGGCGCACGCCCAGGCCCTTCAGGATGGATCCGACGATCGTCCTCATATGGTGATTGTCGTCGATCAAAAGGACGCGGAGGGCTTCCAAGCCTACATTCATCGTCTCAAGCTTCCCCGGCGCAGCCATCGCTTCGGGTCTGACGTCCAAATCAGATCCGAGCGAGTTTATCGTGGCTTTGAGGTAGTGAGCGAAACGTTACCGAGCTCTTTACGGTCCGGGCTTGAGGCCGGAATTGTCAGGAACTGGGCGCCGGCGCCGCGATCCTGACCATCAGGGTCGGGTCCATGTTCCGCCCGCGCCACTTCATGCGCCAGCACAGATGCGGCCCGGTGGTGCGGCCGGTCTTGCCAACCTCGCCGATCAGGTCGCCCTGCGCCAGGCGCTGCCCTGCCCTGACAGCGACACGGGACTGGTGAAGATACATGGATACCAGGCCCTGGCCGTGATCCAGCATGACCAGTCCGCCCTCGAAATGCATGCCGGTTTCCGCCAGGCTGACGATGCCCCCGGCCGGCGCCAGGATGGGCGTTCCCTTGGCGGCCGCAAGGTCCGCGCCATAGTGAGGCCGCTTGGTTTCGCCATTGAGAATCCTCTGTCCGCCGAACCGACCGGAAACCCGGGTCGCCTTCAGGGGCATGACAAAGCCTGTTCGAAAATCATCGATGTCGACCCGGCTGGCCAGTCCGGCCTGTTTGAGAGCATTCTGCTTCCTGATGAGGTCCAGCAGGGCAGGGTCGGAGGGGCTGACCAAATCTGCGGGCAGACCGTCGATCCGCTGGATGTCGAAGTCGCCGGGCGCCACGGAAAACCGATGGCGGGCTGTCCCGTTCGCGGTGGTGACGCCAAGGTTGGCCGTCAGGGCGGCGTCGCGGTCGAAGCCTATGACGAAATAGCCTCGCGCCGAAGCGCGCCCGACGACTTCGTCATCCAGGGTGATCTCGGCGAAAGGCGCGGTGAGGCCAAACGCAAATCCGCCCTGCTGAAACCTGCCGGACAGGCGCAGGGGCGGCGGGGCGGCGAAGGCCTGGCCGGCCAGGGCGCCGCCGCCCAGCCCAAGCCCCAGCCCCAGAATTGCGCCGCGCCTGTTCAGGGTTTGCGCTCCCGCCAGCGGGTCAGGGCCTCGGCCGGGCCAGCATAGGCTTCCTGATGGTCCGGACTCCAGTATTTCAGGGCTTCGAGGGGGATTTTCACCCCGGTCACGGCGCAAATGACAAAGCGGCCGGGCTTCAGAACGGCGAAGTCGCCGTCACCATAATGCAGCTTGGCAATGTCGCTGCCGATTTCGCGATCAAAGGCGTTCATGGCCTCAACCTAGCGAACCTGGGGCCTTTGGCCAACCGTCCTGCCGGACTTCAGAAAAGATCACCCTGCCTGGAAGACGGGTCGGGCGCCTGACCTTGCACCTTCCGGGTCGATGCCGCCGGGCGAGCCGGAACCGGGGAAACCGGATCGCTGTCAGAACCGCTGATCACAGCCTCGCGGCTCAGGTCCTCGAAGGTCAGGGTCACGGCCTGGCCGGGGGCAAGGCCGGCGCCTGTCCGAACCAGGGCGCCGTCGGAGCGGGTGACCATGGCAAAGCCGTTGCGCAGGGGACGCCTGGGATCCAGCGACAGGCGCAGTTTGTCGACAGACGTCACCTGGCCCTGCCGGTCTTCGACCAGACGCTTCCAGGCCCGATGCAGCCGCTCACCGGTGCCGGTCAAGGCCCGAGCCTTTGCATCGGCGTCTGCGCTGCGGAGGATGGCGGCATCCAGGCGGCGGGACAGCCCCTGGAGCGCCTGGCCTGCCACAACGGTCTGTCGGCTGAGCAATCCCGGCCTGAGCGGCGAGGCGCTCCGGGCCAGACGATGGGATTGCAGATCCAGGTTTCGGCGCAGCGCGCCGGTCAGGCGGCTGGCCGCCAGATCGAGCCGCTGGCTGGCGCCGGCGGTCAGGTCGCCTGGCCGGGGCAGGCCCCTGGCGCTGGCGGCAAGACGGGTCCGCCGGTCCTCGATCAGCCTGTGGCCGGTGCGCACCAGCCGCTGGTCCAGGCCTGAAAGGGCGATCCGCAGTTCGGCCAGGACAGGTGTCGCCATTTCCGCCGCCGCTGTCGGGGTGGGGGCCCGGCGATCGGAGACGAAATCGATCAGGGTGTTGTCTGTCTCATGGCCCACGGCGCTGATCAGCGGGATCCGGCTCTGCGCCACGGTGCGGGCCAGGGTCTCGTCATTGAACGGCCAGAGGTCCTCGACCGATCCGCCGCCGCGGGCGACGATGAGCACGTCAGGCCGGGGCAGGGCGCCTCCGGATTCCAGCGCATTGAAACCGCGGATGGCGGCAGCCACCTGAGCGGCCGCCGCATCGCCCTGGACAACGACTGGCCAGACGATGACCCGGCAGGGCCAGCGGTCCCGGATCCGGTGCAGGATGTCGCGGATCACCGCGCCGGTCGGGCTGGTGATCACCCCCACGACGGCAGGCATGGAGGGCAGGGCCTGTTTTCGGCCTGCGTCAAACAGGCCTTCGGCAGCCAGTCGGGCCTTCAACCGTTCCAGTTGCGCCAGCAGGGCGCCGATCCCGGCGGCCTCCATGGAGTCGATGACGATCTGGTAGCGTGACCCTGCCGGAAAGGTGGTGATCCGGCCGGTGACGATGACTTCCAGGCCCTGTTCCGGGCGGACCGACAGGCCGCGCACCTGGCCCTTCCAGACCACGCCGTCGATCGCCGCCTTTTCGTCCTTGAGGGTCAGATAGACATGGCCGCTGGCATGGTGGGTCACCTTGGACAGCTCGCCGCGCAGGCGGACAAAGCCATAGGCGTCCTCGAGCGTTCGCTTGAGGGCAAAGGCCAGCTCCGAGACGCTGTAGGCCTGCGCGTTCGAGACGGGGGCGCCCGAAGTGGAGCTGTCTGGGCTGGCGGTGTCTGGGGCGTCGGTCACGGGGTCACCATAGCCTCATCGATGAGTCGCAAGAAACGGGGTCGACCCGTAAGTCCGCCGACCTAGATGAAGAGCCATGAAGAGGGGTTTTCCCGGGATGGACCGCTGGCCTGCCTTGACCTTCCGCCGGGCGCTCACGGGCCTGACGGTCGCGGCCGCCCTTGGTCTGGGCGCTGCCGGACCGGGGGGCGCCGCAGAGGATCCCGTGGCCGGCGCCTGGCGCATCCGGGGCGAGGTGCAGTCTTTCAGCTTCACCCTGACCTGCCGATTCACCAGAAGCGGAGAGGCCCTGTCCGGAACCTGTTTTGACGGGGGGACCAACCGGCCGCATCCCCTCACCTCGGGAAGCGTGACCGGCTCGCAGGTCCGCTGGACCTATCAGTCCAGCTTCATGGGCCAGCCGTTCAAGGTGCTCTATGTCGGGACCCTCAAGGACGGGACAATCAGCGGCGCTGTGGACGCCGCAGGTCGCAAGGGCCGCTTCAGCGGTTCGAGGTAGTCTTGCGGACTAGATGTACCGACGCAGGGACCGGGCCAGTTCGGTCGGGCCGGTCTTCTTCTTGCCGGACTGGACCGGCTGATAGGCGACCCGCGCATGTTCCCCGCAATAGGGTCCATCGCTGGCGCGGCGGCCGCAGAAGGTGAAGGCATCCGTGGAGGGATCGCCGATCGGCCATTTGCACATATGGGCGCCGAGGGTCAGGACCGTGGCCGAGCCGGGCTCTTCCGGCCGCAGGACCGGCACTGGCAAGGCGGGCGCGGGACTGGCCTCCGCTGCTGCGGCGACCGGTTCCGCCAGCCTGCGCGGGGCCGATGGCGTGGTGGTGACCGGGCGGGCGGGACGGGGCGCCTTGAAGACCGGTCTCGCCGGCTGGGACGGCGCTGCCCGGCCAGACAGGCCGAGGCGGTGAACCTTGCCAATGACTGCGTTGCGGGTCACGCCGCCCAGTTGCTTGGCAATCTGGCTCGCCGATAGACCATCCAGCCAGAGCTTCTTCAGCACGTCGACTCGTTCGTCGGTCCAACCCATGATCCAACCCCTTGCGATTTGGCCAATCCGGCGACGTCCCCAGTGCCGGCCCTACATCTTGTGTCCGGCCCCTCGTTTGAACGGCCTCGCTACCAGATATCGTAAAGTTTTTGTTAAGACGCACAATAGGCGCCCGACCATTCGTCCACAGAAACCAGATATTGATTCTGGTCTCCCTGTCCGGGGGTTTGTCCTGGCGTCTTGCGAAGCAACGCATTCGCGCGCACCTAGGGGGCATGAAGGACATGGCCGCCGCACCCGTTCCGCCCCAGCCCCGTGACTATTCCGGGTTCAACTGGACTGGCTTCGCCACCCTCTATCTGAAAGAGGTCCGACGCTTCTGGAAGGTCGGGATGCAGACCGTTGCGGCGCCGGTGGTGACATCGCTGCTCTACATGATGGTCTTCGTCGTGGCGGTCAAAGGGGCTGCGCCGCCGATCAGCGGCGTGGCTTTCGCAACCTTCGTGGCGCCGGGCCTGATCATGATGGCCATCATCAACAACGCCTTTGCCAACAGCTCCTCCAGCCTGCTGCAGGCCAAGATGATGGGGCTGACCTCCGATTTCCTGACGCCGCCCCTGTCGCCGCTGGAGCAGGTGTCCGCCTTTGCCCTGGGGGCCGCAACGCGCGGTGTCTTTGTCGGGGCCGTTACAGCCCTGGTCGTGGCCTTGCTGCCCAATTCGCAGATCACCGTGGCTGCACCCCTGGCCATCCTGTTCTTCGGGGTCGGGGCGGCCTTGATCATGGGCTTTGTCGGCATACTGACCGGGCTCTGGTCGGAGAAGTTCGATCACCTGGCGGCGATCACCAACTTCCTGATCATGCCCATGACCTTCCTGTCAGGCACCTTCTATCTGGTCGACCGCCTGCCCGAGCCGTTCCGCACGGCCAGCCATTTCAATCCCTTCTTCTATCTGATCGACGGGTTCCGCTACGGGTTCATTGGCCATGCAGACGGCAATCTGGGGATCGGCATCGCCATGACCAGCCTAATCGTGGTGGCCCTGGCGATCACCTGCTGGCTGCTCTTCCGGGCGGGATGGCGACTGAAGACCTGAGAACGGCGCCATCGGGGCGGCGTTTTCAGGCCCGCAGGCCCCAAATCATTGACATTGTGGCGTTACCCCGCGACAACGCCAAGCCTTCCGGCCCGGCGCGAAAACCGCCCGGGCCTTGACCGTTCTGGGAGGCCAACTTGACCACCGCCGCGACCGCCAATCCCCTGTCTGATCACATCATGGGCGTCTACAACCGTGCGCCGCTGGCTGTGGCGCGAGGCGAGGGCGTGCGCCTTTGGGACGTCAATGGCGAGGCCTATCTCGACTGCGTGGCCGGCATCGCCACCAACGGCCTGGGACATTGCAATCCGGTCCTGGTCGAGGCCCTGAAGGCCCAGGCCGACAAGCTGTGGCACGTGTCCAACATCTTCCGCATCCCTGGTCAGGAGGAACTGGCTGGCCGGCTGTGCGAAGAAACCTTCGCCGATGTGGTGTTCTTCACCAACAGTGGCACCGAGGCGATCGAATGCGCCCTGAAGACAGCCCGCAAGTATCACACCGCCAATGGCAATCCCGAGCGCGTAGTCATCTATGGCTTTGACGGCAGCTTCCATGGCCGCTCCTACGCCGCCATCAACGCTGCGGGCAATCCGGGCTATGTCGAGGGATTCGGTCCGCGGATTCCCAACTATGAGCAGCTGAAATGGGGCGACCACGACGCCCTGAAGGCCGCCATCGCCGATCCGACCACTGCCGCCATCATCGTCGAGCCCGTGCAGGGCGAAGGCGGCGCCCGGGCCATGCCGGAGCACTGCCTGAGCGGTCTTCGCCAGATGACCCGCGAGCACGGGGTCCTGGTGATCTTTGACGAGGTCCAATGCGGCATGGGCCGGACCGGCAGGCTGTTCGCGCACGACTGGGCGGAAGACGCGGCCCCGGACATCATGTGCGTGGCCAAGGCGCTGGGCGGAGGATTCCCCGTCGGCGCCTGCCTGGCCTCGGCGGAAGCCGCCAAGGGCATGACGGTCGGGGTGCATGGCTCGACCTTCGGCGGCAATCCGCTGGCCATGGCAGTGGGGATTGCGGCCTTCAACGAGATCGCCAGGCCCGAGACCCTGCAGCATGTCCGGGATGTGGCCGGCTATTTCGTCCAGCAGCTGTCGGGCCTGAAGGACCGGTTTCCTGACGTGATCTCGGAAATCCGCGGCAAGGGCCTGCTGATCGGCATCAAGCTGATCCCCAACAATCGCGAGTTCATGGCCCTGGCGCGGGACCAGCATCTGCTGGTGGCAGGCGGCGGCGACAACCTGGTGCGGCTGCTGCCCTCGCTGCTGATCACCCAGGAAGAGGCCCGCGAAGCCGTCGAGCGTCTGGAAAAGGCCTGTGAAGCGGCCCGGGCCAAGGCGGCTGCCTGATGGCGCCGCCCCGGCACTTCATCGACCTGTGGCGCATGGAGTCTGCGGACCTGCGGGCCATTCTGGATGATGCCCATGTCCGCAAGGCGGCCCGTCAGGGCTGGCCCCGTGGCGCGGTCGATGCGGACGCGCCCGCGAAGGATCGCACCCTGGCGATGATCTTCGAGAAACACTCCACAAGGACGCGGTTCTCGTTCGACGCCGCCATCCGCCAGCTGGGCGGGGCCTCGATCATTTCCAACGCCGGCGACATGCAGCTGGGTCGGGGCGAGACGGTCGAGGATACGGCCCGGGTCCTGTCCCGAATGGTGGACGCGGTGATGATCCGCGCCAACCGGCATGCGGATGTCGAACTGTTTGCGCAGAACAGCATGGTTCCGGTGATCAATGGCCTGACTGACCGCAGTCATCCCTGCCAGATCCTGGCCGACCTCCAGACCTTCGAGGAGGCGCAGGGCCCCGTCGCCGGCAAGACGATCGCCTGGATCGGCGATGGCAACAATGTCTGCGCCAGCTTCATCCATGCCGCCGCCAAGTTCGGTTTCAAGCTGAACATCGCCTGCCCGCCTGTCTATCATCCGGACCTGATCGATCTTGCCAGGGCCGCCGAACAGCAGGGCCGGGTAGAGATGACCGACGATCCGCGCAAGGCGGTTCGCGACGCCCATTGTGTGATCACCGACACCTGGGTTTCCATGGGCGACAAGGACGGCGAGGCCCGTCTCGATGCCTTTGAACCCTTCCAGGTGGACGAGGACCTGATGGACCAGGCGCGGGGGGATGCGGTGTTCCTGCACTGTCTTCCGGCCCATCGCGGCGAGGAGGTCACCGATGAGGTGATCGACGGTCCCCGGTCCCTGGTCTGGACCGAGGCGGAAAACCGTATCCACGCCCAGAAGTCCATCCTGGCCTGGTGCTTTGGCGCCATAGGCTGACCCCGCAGCTACGGACTCTCCCGGCGCGCGCAGATGGCTCGCCTGACAGGTGAGGCGTTTGCGCCACGTTCACCGCCCCTCAAGGCTTGCGGGTCAAGGTGGCCTTGACCCTGTTGGCCGGCGCCGGGCATGGCTGCGGGAGACTTGAGGCGGAGAGGCTTGGCCATGAAGCTGCAGGCGCGGCTGGCGAGAGAATGGAAGTTCTTCAGGGGGGCGACGCGCACCCTGAAGTGGGTCAAGTCCATTGAGCCTGAGTCCCCCAATCTGATCTGCGACGACCTGGAAAAGGCGGTGGACGATCATCATGACCGGCCGGCCATCACCTTCGAAGGCCGGACTGTCACCTATGGCGAGTTCGACCAGATCGCCAACCGCTATGCCCACTGGGCCAAGGCGCAAGGGGTCATGCGGGGCCAGACTGTGGCCCTGTTCATGCCCAACCGGCTGGAATATCTGGCCATCTGGTACGGCCTTAGCAAGGTCGGCGTCGCGACCGCCCTGATCAACAACAATCTGACCGGCCCGGCCCTGGTTCACTGCCTGAACATCTCGGGCGCCATGCACTGCCTGGCGGACGGCGACACCAGCCCGGCCTTTGAAGCCATCCGCGGACAGCTGGCCCGGCCCATGCATCAATGGACCCTAGGTCCGGTCGCTGCGGAACGGCGCGACCTGGTCACGGCCCTGAAGAGCTGCAGCCAGCTGCGGCCGGATCGCCAGTCGGCCCGTGGCGACCTACGGGCCAAGGATACGGCGCTCTACATCTATACCAGCGGCACGACCGGCCTGCCCAAGGCGGCCCGGATCAATCACATGCGGGCCCAGCTCTATATGCGCGGGTTCGCCGGGGCGACGGGGGCGACGAAGGCCGACCGGATCTATCAGGTCCTGCCGCTCTATCATGCGACGGGCGGGCTCTGCGCCATGGGCGCCGGCCTGCTGACCGGGGGATCGATCGTCCTGCGGCGCAAGTTCTCGGCGAGCCAATTCTGGGAAGAAGTGTGCGCCGAATCCTGCACCATGTTTGTCTATATCGGCGAGCTGTGCCGCTATCTGGTCAATGCCCCGGAAAGCGCGATGGAGCGCTCCCACAAGCTTCGCCTGGCCTTCGGCAACGGCCTGCGCGGTGATGTCTGGGCGGACATGGTGGCCCGGTTCGCCATTCCCGACGTGCTGGAATTCTATGGCGCGACAGAGGGTAACGTCTCGACCTTCAACTTCGACTCCAAGGTCGGGGCGATCGGCCGCATTCCCGGCTACATGCGCAAGCGGGTCAATTCCCGCATCGTGCAGTTCGACATCGAGACCGAAACCCCCATCCGCAATGCCCAGGGTCTCTGTATGGAATGCGGACCCGGCCAGGTCGGGGAATGCCTGGGCAAGATCGATTCGGCCGACGTGCGGACCAGCTTCTCGGGCTATGCCGACAAGACCGCCACGGAAAAGAAGGTGCTGCACGACGTCTTCGAAAAAGGCGACGCCTGGTTCCGGACCGGCGACCTGATGCGGCGTGACGAGGAAGGCTACATCTATTTCGTCGACCGGATCGGCGACACCTTCCGCTGGAAAGGCGAGAATGTCTCGACCAGCGAGGTGGCCGAACAGCTGGCCCAGGCCGAGGGGGTGCTGGAGGCCAATGTCTATGGCGTCGAGATCCCGGGCTATGACGGCCGGGCGGGGATGGCGTCCCTGGTGGTCGACGACAGTTTCGACATCAACGCCCTTTACAGCCGCTGTGAGCAGGACCTGCCGGCCTATGCCCAGCCCCTGTTCGTGCGGCTGCAGCGCCAGATCGAGACAACTGGCACCTTCAAGTATCGCAAGGTGGACCTGGTCGAGGAGGGGTTCGACCCCACCCGGACCAAGGATCCGATCTATTTCCGCAGCCCGGTGAAGAAGGCCTTCGTCAAGGTGACCAAGGCCGGCTTCGACAAGATACGGGCCGGCGGCTTCAAGCTGTAGAGCCCTGTCAGCCCGGAATGACGAAGTAGCCGGTCCGCGGGAAGTGGACATGGACCTTGCCGACCGCCGGGTCGGTGCGGGCAATGACCACCCGGTCGGGATTGGCGGCGACCAGGGTTCCTGAGACGGGGTCGCGGCCATAGTCATCGGCCATGACTGTCGCCGCCATGCCGGCTTTCAGGCCCTGCGGGTCGTGGTTGTCATGGGCCGGTGCAGGCGCGGGCTCGCTGCTCAAGGCCATGGCCAGGGCGTCCTCTCCGGACATCTTCTGCGGTGTTCCATGGCCGAGCGCCGCCATCCTGGCCTGCCAATCAGTCAGGCGGGTCAGGCCGGTCGTCAGGCTCGCCATCAGGCCGGGTAGATTGCGTCCCAGGAACCAGACGTTCATGTAGGCGGCGGCGTCGGCCAGGCCGGGCGCGTCGCCCGAAAGCCATGCCGAGCCAGACAGCTGGCTGTCGATCCAGGCGGCCTGGGACCGCCACTGGCCGGTCAGGGGCGCCGAGGCAGCCTTCATGGCCTTCACGTCGAAGGGACGTCCCGACAGGGCCTCGCGGTCCTTGATGAAGTCGGCCGGCACATGATCGCCCAGTTCGCCGAAGATCACCGGCACAGTGGTCTGGAAGAACAGGCGGTCGGCCCACCAGTTGGTGGCCCAGTCCAGACCGCCCCGGACGATCGCGGGGGTCGGAAAGCGCCTTTCCAGCTCGGCCAGGATGACCTGGCTGTCGCAATAGACATCGGCGCCGATCTGCATCGAGGGCGTGCGGCGATAGCCGCCGGTCAGGGGCGTGTAGAGCGGCTTTGGCATCAGCGAGGGGATATCGACCGAGCCCCAGGTCAGGCCCTTGATGCCAAAGACCACCCGGACCTTTTCCGAAAAGGGCGAGGAGTCAAAGTGATGCAGGATCGGGGTTTCGGTCATTTTCGGGGTCCTGGCGCGGGGTCTGAATCTGAGGCTGGCAGGCAAACAGGGCGCCCTCAGGGACGTCTATAGAAAAGCACTTTACAAAACAAAGTGACGGCTCTATCTCTCCGTCATCGACCTTCAGCCAAGGAGCCCCTCTGTGACCCAGGATCAAATGCAGTCTGTCCGAGACGATATCGCCTTCATGCGCGCCCTCGCCGAGGAGGGAACCCAGACGCCCTTGCTGGGTGGCGGGATCATGGCCCTGGCCGGACTGATCTTCGGCGGGGCCTCTGTGGTGCACTGGATGATCCAGTCGGAAATCCTGCGGGTTTCGCCCTGGTTCTTCATGGTCAACTGGGTTTCCGCCGGGGTGATCTTCGGGATCATCTGCACCCTCCTGATCCGCCGCTCCAACCAGATGCCGGGGGCGACCTCTCCGGTCAACAAGGCCACCAGCTCTGCCTGGTCGGCCGTGGGGTTCGCGATCTTCGCAACCTTCCTCAGCATCACTGCAGTCGCCTACATGACCAAGAGCGACGCGGTCTTCTATGTGTTTCCTGTGATGATCCTGGCCCTGTACGGCGCGGCCTGGACGGTGGCGGCTGACATGTCTCACCAGCTCTGGATCCGCGGCGTGGCCCTGGCGTCCTTCGCCGCAGCGGTGGGAATGGGCCTGATGGCTGGTCACCCCATGCAGATGCTGGCCTATGCCGCAGCCCTGATCCTGCTGGCCTTTGTCCCCGGCGTGATCCTGCTTTGCCAGGAACCCTCCGACACCATCTAGGAGGGCATGACCATGGACGATTTTGACATCGAGAAGATCGACGACGTCATTCACGGACGGGTCAGGCTGGGGATCATGGCCTTCCTGTCCGGCGCAGGCTCGGCCGATTTCAACGGGCTGAAGTCGCGGTTGCAGCTGACCGACGGCAACCTGTCGGCCCA
Organism: Brevundimonas vancanneytii; assembly: GCA_945861515.1. Taxonomy (GTDB): domain Bacteria; phylum Pseudomonadota; class Alphaproteobacteria; order Caulobacterales; family Caulobacteraceae; genus Caulobacter; species Caulobacter vancanneytii_A. The sequence continues at coordinate 27,009 of CAMAVA010000018.1, forward strand.
TATTCGCAAGCTGGAGGATGCCGGATACATCGCCGTCGACAAGAGCTTCGTCGACCGCAAGCCCCTGACCCGGGTCAGTCTGACCGAACCGGGCAGGACCGCGTTTTCCCAGTATCTGAAGGCCATGTCCCGTCTGGTGGACGGCCGGAGCTGAACCGGAAGTCGGCCCCTTCCCGTTGCCGGGAGGGGGCCTTGCCACACTACCTGACGGGCTTGCCGTCGGCGTCGACGACGATGACCGGGCCAAGGCCCAGGCCCGCCAGGTCCTTTTCGATCTTCGCCCGATCGCCGACCACGACCCATGTGACCCGGTCCGCCTTGACGATCTTGCGGGCCGCCGCATTGACGGCTGCTGTATCGACCGCCTTCAGACCCGGCGCATAGCTGTCCCAGAAGTTGGCGGGCAGGTTCAGGGTGTAGAGGCCGGCCAGGGAGTCCAGCACCGCATCGCCGGTTTCCCATTGACCGGGCAGGGACTGGATCATGTCGGACTGGGCCTTGGCCAGTTCCTCGGCGGTGACCGGCCGGGTCCCGGCTACGCCTTCCAGCTCCTTGCGGAACTCGATCATGGACTCCTTGGTCTTGTCGGTCTGGACCCCGGCCAGGGAGACAAAGGCCCGGGGGCCGATGGCGCCGGAGAAGAAGCTGCGGGCGCCATAGGACCAGTGCTTGTCTTCCCGCAGGTTCATGTTGAGACGGGAGACAAAGGCGCCGCCAAACACGTTGTTGAGCAGCTCGACCGCCCGCTCGTCCTTTTCGTCCCGAACCGGGGCGGGGATGGCGGCGACAATGACGCTCTGCTGGGCGCCGGGCTTGTCGATCAGATAGATCGCCTTCTGGGCCGGGGCGGGCGCCGGAAGGTCAGAGCGGGCGGCGGACGGGCCGGGCTTCCAGGACCCGAAGCGCGCCTCCAGCTTTGCCGTGAGTTCGGCCAGGCTGATGTCGCCCACCGCCACGATCACCGCGCCCTGGGGACGCAGGCGGTTTCGGTGGAAGGCCTTGAGGTCATCGCGGCTGACGCTGTTGATGGTCTCTTCGGTGACGATCCGGCCATAGGGGTGTTCGGCGCCATAGATCTTGCCGGGGAAGACCCGCAGGGCAATATTCTGGGGCTGTTGCCGGGCCCGTTGCAGGCCGGCGATCTCGAGCCTCTTGAGCCGGTCCAGTTCCGCCTCGGGGAAGGTCGGACGCAGCACCACATCGGCCATCAGGTCCAGGGACGGGTCCAGCTTGGCGGTCAGGGCCGACATGGACACGGCCGAGAACAGGACCCCGCCGGAGGTGTCGAGACCGGCGCCCAGTTCCGACAGCTGGCGGCTGATGGTCAGGCTGTCCCTCGCACCTGCGCCCTCGTCCATCATCGACAGGGTGAGACCCGCCACGGAGCGATCGCCGGGGGGAAGGTCGGCATAACCGCCCGGGAAGATCATGCTGAGGTTCAGGATCGGCACTGCGGAGCGCCGGGCCAGCACCACCTTGACGCCGTTCGACAGGGTGGCTGTCTCGTACTTGTCAAAGCTGGGGGCGGCAATCTGGCCAACTGCGGGCGGGCCTTCACGCTTGCCTTCCGGCAGGGCGGCTTCCTGCGGGGTGAAGGGGGTCAGTTCAAGGGTGAAGTCGCCATCGGTCAGCCAGCGGCCGGCGGCGGCCTTGAGCTGGGCGGGGGTGGCGGTCTTCCAGCGTTCCAGGGTCGCCTTGTAGCCATCGGGCGAGCCCAGATAGACTTGGCTTTCTGCCAGGATGTCGGACTTGCCGCCAAAGCCGCCGATCCGCTCGGCGCCGCGGACAAACCCGGCCAGGCGGTCGACGCGGATCTTGCCCAGTTCGGCGGCCGTCGGGCCCTCGGCCAGGAGACGGTTGAATTCTTCCTCGAAGACCTGCTCGATCTTTTCAAGGCTGACCCCGGGCTTGGCCGTGATCTGGACCTGGAAGGTCGAGCCGATCTCGTTTTCAGCGAGGTAGGCGTTGATGTCGGTGGCGATCTGGTCCTCATAGACCATGCGCTTGTAGAGCCGGGCGGTCTTGTCCGAGGCCAGGACGTCGCTCAGCAGGGACAGCAGATCGGCGTCCTCGGTTCCGGCCTGGGGGGCGTTCCAGACCCGGTAGAAGCGGGCCTGGGCGACCCGGTCCTGGACGGCGGCGCGCTGGGAGCCGCTGCGCTTGGCGACCCAGGCCTTCTGGCGGGCCAGGGGCGGGCCGGACGGGATGGGACCGAAATACTTCTCGACCTTCGCTTTTGCCTCGGCCGGGGTGATGTCGCCGGCAAGGACCAGGGTGGCGTTGGAGGGGCCGTAATAGGTCTTGAACCAGGACTTCACATCATCGAGGCTGGCCGCGTCCAGGTCGGCCAGGGAGCCGATCACCGAATGGCCATAGGGATGGTCGCGGTCATAGGTGCTCTCGATGATCACGTCCCGGGCCACGGCATAGGGCTGGTTGTCGCCCTGACGCTTTTCGTTCTGGACCACGCCGCGCTGCTCATCGAGCTTGGCCTGGTCGATGGCCCCGGTCAGCCAGCCCATCCGGTCGCTTTCCAGCCACAGGACCTGGTCAAGGGCGGCGGTCGGCACATTCTGGAAGTAGTTGGTGCGGTCGTTGTTGGTGGTGCCGTTCATGTCGGTGGCGCCCAGCTTTTCCAGCGCCTTGAACCAGTCGGTATTGGCGTTTTCCGAGCCGTTGAACATCAGGTGTTCGAACAGGTGGGCAAAGCCGGTCTTGCCGGCCGGCTCGTTCTTGGAGCCGACATGGTACCAGATATTGACCGCCACGATGGGCGCCTTGTGGTCCTCATGGACGATGACCGTCAGGCCGTTGGCCAGGGTGAACTTGGTATAGGGAATGTCGATGCTGGGCAGGGCGGCTTCGGCCGCCGCTGTCGCCGGCGCCTTCGCGGCCTTGGTCTGGGCCATGGCCGGGGAGGACAGGATCAGGGCGACCGCCGTGGCGGCCAGCAAGCGCTTGGTCAATGACATGGATGTTTCCCGGAATGGTGCGTTTGTTCAGAGATAGCGCGGCGGCCGAGCGGTCGTGGATTAAGGTTTTGTCATGCAGGGGGCTTTGCATCGTCATCCCGGGCGACTCGAAGGGACGACCCGGGATCCCGAAGGGACGGAGCAAAGCTACGGCAGCTGCGTGATCTGCGCTCCTGCAACCCCTGGGTCCGGGCTCCTCGCTGCGCTTCGGCCGGGATGACCGGAAGGGTTTGGAACGGCCTATGACTTCGGGACGTCTGCGGTCAGCTCGTCAAAGGCCTCTTCGGACATCAGGGGGCGAAGCTCCACACCACCGCTCGAGAAGGGGACCCGTTTGGCCCAGTCCAGGGCCTCGTCGGGGGACTTGCAGTCCAGGATCCAGTAGCCCGAGGCCAGGTCGGTGATGTTGTCGAAGGGGCCGTCGGTGACGACCGGTTTGCCCAGCCCCTCGAACCGGATGCGCTTGGCGGCGGCGCTGGGCTGCAGGCCGCCCCCGTCGACCATCACGCCAGCGGCAATCATCTCTTCATTGAAGCGTCCCATGTCGGCAATCAGCCGCTCGACATCCGCCGGCATCTCGCCGCGCTCGGATTCGGGCGTGGCCTTCACAATCAGCAGGAAACGCATGGTTCATTCCTTTGGGGAGTGGATCGGGGCGACTGGAGC
>CAMAVA010000019.1 GCA_945861515.1 Brevundimonas vancanneytii
TACTATGCGAGCTATCGGAACAGCGCCTGTGAGCAGCGTGAAGACCGCGGTCAGCTGGCCGGTGGCCTGATCGGCGCCCTGGCCGGGGCAGCGCTCGGTTCCAACCTGTCCAGCAACCAGTCCACCACCGAAGGCACCGTCCTGGGCGCTGTCGTCGGCGGCGTCATCGGCGCCAACATCGGCGAGCGTTCGGCGGCCTGCGACGAAACCGGCTACTATTACAGCTATGGCCAGACCTCGGCCTATCGCGAGCCGGTCTATGCTCCGGGCCAGCGCAGCGGGCGTTATTCCCGCAAGTGGTATTCGAACAACCGTTGCCGTCTGGCTGTCGCCCCGACCGAATGGGGTGGCCGCAGCGATTACCGCTATGTCCGGGTCTGCCCGGACCGTCGCGGTCGCTACCGCATCACCGGGTAACACCGGATAGACGAGAAGATCGGGGCGTCCTTCGGGACGCCCCTTTTTTGTTCAGGTGCCGGCGGCCCAGCGGGCGGCGGCCGCGTCAATCTCCTGCAGATGTCCTGCCACGCGTTCTTCGTCGAGGAACGACCCGGTGAAGCTGTTCCTCGCCAGGGTCACGATATCCCCGGCCTCCAGCCCGAGCGCCGCCGAAACAGCGCGGTAGTTGGCGGCCAGATAGCCGCCGAAATAGGCCGGATCGTCGCTGTTGACCGTCGCCTTCAGGCCCAGGTCCAGCATCCGCTTCAGCGGGTGGCTGGCCATGTCATCGACGACACAGAGCTTGAGGTTGGACAGGGGGCAGACCGTCAGGGTCATCTCCATGGCCGCCAGCCGGGCGGTCAGGGCGGCGTCTTCCAGGGACCGGTTCCCATGGTCGATCCGGTTGACCTTCAACAGGTCCAGCGCTTCCCAGACATAGGCTGGCGGACCCTCCTCACCGGCATGGGCGACCCGCAGCAGGCCCCGTTCGCCCGCCGCCTTGAAGACCTTTTCGAACTTGGCCGGCGGATGGCCGACCTCGGACGAATCCAGGCCAACCCCGATGATGCGGTCCAGCCAGGGCTCGGCCGCCTGCAGGGTGGCGAAGGCCGCCTCTTCGTCCAGATGACGCAGGAAGCACAGGATCAGCTTGGAGGTGATGCCATAACGGGCCTCGGCCTGTTTCATGCCGGCCAGCAGCCCGTCGATCGCCACCGAAAACGGCAGGCCCCGGTCGGTATGGGTCTGGGGGTCGAAGAAGATCTCGGCATGGCGCCCGCCATCGGCGGCCAGCCGCGCGAAATAGGCCAGGGCCAGGTCGCTGAAGTCCTCCTCGGTCTGCAGCACCCCGGCGCCCTGGTAATAGATGTCCAGGAAGTCCTGCAGGTTGGAAAAACTGTAGGCCGCCCGCACGGCTTCCACGGTGGGAAAGGGCAGGGCGACGCGGTTGCGCCGGGCCAGGGCGAACATCAGTTCGGGCTCCAGGCTGCCCTCGATATGCAGATGCAGTTCGGCCTTGGGCAGGGCGGTGATCAGGCCGTCGAGGCTTTGGGTCATGGCAGGCTCCGGATAGTGGCCATCATCTCGCGCAAACCTGTCCAATGGGTCAAGCCGACCCATGGGCCGCGCTGATTGTGCCCGGTCTGGGGCGAGTCTGTGACTTTCCGGGCGCCCTTCGCCCAAGACTCGCACGGTTGGGGGCCCATTTGCGTCTGGTTGAGCGCCGGCCTCTTGAAAGGTTTTGTGAAGAACCCAAAACAGCCCCGTTACAGTTTTTTCGACTCACTCACTCAGCGGCAGGCGGGGCAACGCATGACATCGCATTCCAGACTCATTGGCGCATTCTGCAGCGCTTCCATACTGGCCCTGAGCCTGGCGGGGGCCGCCAGCGCCCAGACCGCCGACTCCAACGAGGTCGATACCGTCATCGTGACGGCCCAGCGGGTTTCCCAGGACATCCAGGATGTCCCCATGTCCGTCACCGCCATCAGCGGTGAAAAGCTGGACGTGATCCGGTCGAGCGGCGGCGACATCCGCGTCCTGTCCTCCCGTATTCCCAGCGTCACCCTGGAATCCAGCTTCGGCCGGACCTTCCCCCGTCCCTATATCCGGGGCCTGGGCAACACCGATTTCGACCTCAACGCCTCCCAGCCCGTGTCCTTCGTCTATGACGAGGTGGTGCTTGAAAACCCGGCCCTGAAGGGCTTTCCGTTGTTCGACATCGAGCGGGTCGAGGCCCTGCGCGGGCCCCAGGGCACCCTGTTTGGCCGTAACACCCCGGCCGGCGTCCTGAAGTTCGACTCCGTGAAGCCCGGCCAGACCCCCAGCGGCTTCGCCAGCGTCTCCTACGCCACCTATGGCACGATCAATGCCGAGGGCGCCGTGGGCGGCCCGATCGTCGACGGCGTTCTGTCCGGCCGGATCTCGGGTCTGTACCAGCACCGCGACGACTGGGTCGACAACGTTGCTACCGGCAAGGACGATGTCGCCGAAGGCTATGACCAGTACGCCTTCCGCGGTCAGCTGCTCTATACGCCCAACGAGTCCTTCAGCGGCCTCTTGAACCTGCATTACAACAACCTCGACGGCACTCCGCGCCTGTTCCGCGCCAACATCATCAAGCCGGGCGCCAATGAGCTGGTTTCCGGGTTCGATCCGGAAAAGATCGCCCAGGACGCCGAGATCCGCGCCAAGCAGGAAGTCGAGTCCTTCGGCGCCAGCCTGCGCCTGGTATACGATCTGGGCGACGCAGAAATCACCTCGATCACCGCCTATGAAAGCGTCGAGGCCTTCTCGCGCGGCGATATCGACGGCGGATTCGGCGCCAGCTTCGCCCCGCCCTTCGGCCCCGGCTTCATTCCCTTCCCGGCTGAAAGCGGCGACGGCGTTCCCGAGCATCGCCAGATCAGCGAAGAGCTGCGCATCTCCGGCACGTCCGGCGCCTTCAAGTACCAGGCCGGCGTCTTCTACTTCGATGAAGACGTCACCATCGACAGCTTCAACTACAACACCCTCGGCGGCGGCGTGGTGAACGGCTACGCCCAGCAGAACCAGCAGACCACGGCCTGGGCCCTGTTCGGCAATGTCGACTGGCAGGCATCCGACGCCCTGACCCTGTCGGCCGGCCTGCGCTATTCGGAAGACGAAAAGGACTTCGTCGCAGAGCAGACCATCTCGCCCATCGGCGCCCCGCCGACCGGCAAGCTGAAGGTCAGCCCGTCCAGCGACAATCTCAGCTGGAACGTCAGCGCCACCCTGGAGGCTTCGGAAGACATCAACCTCTACACCCGGGTCGCCACCGGCTATCGCGCCCCCAGCATCCAGGGCCGTCTGCTGTTCGGCTCCAGCCTCTCCGTCGCCGACGAAGAGACTGTCCTGTCCTGGGAAGGCGGGGTGAAGGCCTATCTGTTCGACCGCAAGGCGCGGGTGAACTTCGGTCTCTTCCGCTACAGCGTCACCGACATCCAGCTGACGGCGGTCGGCGGCGGCGCCAACTTCAACCGGCTTCTCAATGCCGACAAGGCCAATGGATACGGCTTTGAACTGGATATCGAAGCCAAGCCGATCGACCACCTGCTGGTCACGGCGGGCCTCAGCTACAACCACACCGTCCTGGATGACCCGAACCTGGCGGTCGCCCCCTGCGGGTCCGGCTGCACGGTCCAGGATCCGGCCGGCGCCCTGCCGGGCACCGTCTCCATCGACGGCAACAGCCTGCCCAACGCACCCAAATGGGTTGGCAACATGACGGCCCGCTACGGCATCCCCGTCGGCGACGGCGAGATCTATGTCTTCACCGACTGGGCCTGGCGCTCGAAGATCAACTTCCTGCTCTATGAATCGGCCGAATACAGCGATGACAAGCTGGTCGAGGGCGGTCTGCGGGTCGGCTATGTCGCCGCCGGCGGTCGCTGGGAAGCGGCGGTCTTCGGCCGCAACATCACCGACGACACCTCGCTGGAAGGCGTCATCGACTTCAACAACCTGACCGGCTTCATCAACGATCCCCGGACCGTTGGCGTCGAGGTCAAGGTCAACCTGTTCTGATCCGGAACGGAATGACACGAAAATGCGGAGGCGGCGTTTCGACGCCGCCTCCCGTTGCGTCAGGACTTGGCGCGCTGCGACGGTGGGGCTAACGGAACTGCATGACCGTCAGCCCTTTGCTTTCCCATCCTGAAATCCGCGAGTCCGTCGCCCGCCTCTGCGCCGGCTTTCCCGGCGAATACTGGCGCGCCCTGGACCGGGACCGCACCTATCCGACCGAGTTCGTCACCGCCCTGACAGAGGCGGGTTACCTGTCAGTCCTGATCCCGGAAGAATATGGCGGTTCGGGCCTTGGCCTGTCGGCCGCCACCGCTGTTCTGGAAGAGATCCACCGGTCGGGCTGCAACGGCGGCGCGGCCCATGCCCAGATGTACACCATGGGCACCATCCTTCGGCATGGCACGCCCGACCAGAAGGCCCGCTACCTGCCGGCCATCGCCAGCGGCGCGCTGCGCCTTCAGGCCTTTGGCGTCACCGAGCCGACCAGCGGCACCGACACCACAAGGCTGCGCACCTTCGCCCGGCGGGAAGGCGACAAATACATCGTCAATGGTCAGAAGATCTGGATCTCGAGGGCTGAACACAGCGACCTGATGGTCCTGCTCTGCCGCACCACGGCCCGGGAAGACGCCGCCAAGCCGTCGGACGGCATGAGCGTGCTGCTGGTCGACATGCGGACAGCGGTGGGTAATGGCCTGACCATCCGGCCGATCCGCACCATGCTGAATCACGCCACCACCGAGCTGTTCTTCGACAATCTCGAGGTGCCGGTGGAGAACCTGATCGGCGCCGAGGGCAAGGGCTTCAAGTACATCCTCGACGGCATGAACGCCGAGCGCATCCTGATCGCCGCCGAATGCATCGGCGACGGCCGGTTCTTCATCGAGCGCGCGGCCGCCTATGCCCGCGACCGGGAAGTGTTCGGGCGGCCGATCGGCCAGAACCAGGGTATCCAGTTTCCCATCGCCCGGGCCCATGTCCAGCTGACGGCGGCCTCCCTGATGGTCGACAAGGCCGCGGCCATGTTCGACTCCGGCCTGCCCTGCGGCGCCGAGGCCAACATGTCCAAGATGCTGGCCTCCGAGGCCAGCTGGTACGCCGCCGACATGTGTATCCAGACCCATGGCGGGTTCGGGTTCGCCGAGGAGTACGATATCGAGCGGAAGTTCCGCGAGACACGCCTCTATCAGGTGGCCCCGATCAGCACCAATCTGATCCTCAGCCATGTGGCGACCCATGTCCTGGACCTGCCCAAGAGTTTCTGATCGCGCCCCTGATCCCTGCAGCGTTGCCCGAACGCCTCGCTATGGCCATGATTTGACCGGACGGCTCGCGCAACAGGAGACTGCATGGCGCGTTTCCCGGCCGGCTGCGTTAACCTTGACGTAGGCTGTGGAGGAAGGTCTTTCAGTGTCGATGGAATCGGGGCGTTGGGCGTTTCTGGCCGTGATCGGCATGGTGCTCGCAACCGGACTGTGGGCTCCGGCCCAGGCCCAGCCGGTTCCCTATGTCCGGCCCCAGTCGGAGCCCCAGTCGCGGCCCCAGTCGGCGGCCCTGCCACAACCCCTCCCGATCGTCCTGTCCGCCCAACAGGCTCAGGACATTCGTCAGGCCCTGGACAACGCCGAGGTCCATGGTCTGCCGGCTGCCGAATACCGTGTTGCTTCAAACGACAATGCAGCCCTGGTGGCCGCGACGCTCCGCTATGCCCGGGCTGTCCGCGCCGGCCGGCTCAAGCCTGCCGGGTTTCTGAAGGACTGGGGGCTGCGTCCCGCCCCCTATGACCCGGCGCCGGAACTGGCCCGGGCCGTGGCCAGCAACTCGGTCAAGGCCTGGCTGGACAGCCTGGCGCCCCCCTATCCGGGCTATCAGGCCCTGCAGCGCGGACTGCAACAGTATCGCCAGACCCAGGCCGAGGGCGGCTGGCGGCCCCTTCCGGCTGTGGACCTGGCGGTCGGCGCCTCAGGCCCCCTGGTCGCCGCCCTGCGCGCCCGGCTGGTTCTGGAGGACCCGCGGACACCGCCCCTGGCGGTCGTTCCACCGCCGCTCCCCGGCACGCCGCCTGTCGCTGGCGCCCTGCCGGCCGGGACGGCCCTCTATGACGAGGCCCTGGCCGAGGCGGTCAAGCGCGCCCAGCGCCGCTATGGCCTGCAACCGACTGGCGGCCTGAACCTGGCGACCCGCACCGCTCTCAATGTTCCCGTGGAGCGCCGGATCGAACAGATCCTGGCCAATATGGAACGCTGGCGCTGGCTGCCCCAGACGCTTCCCGCCCACCGCATCCAGGTCAATATCGCCGCGGCCGTGCTGGCGGTCTTCGAGAATGACGCCCCGACCCTGACCATGCGCGCCGTGACCGGCCGGCCCGGGCATGAAACCCCGATGCTGCAGTCCAGCATCCATTCCATCGTGCTCAACCCGCCCTGGAACGTGCCCAGCGGTATCGCCGCCGCCGAGCTCTGGCCCAAGGGCCGGGCCTATCTGGCCAGCGCAGGCTTCCGGATCATCCCGACCGAAGGGGGCGGCTCTCGCCTGCAGCAGGCGCCGGGGCCGGACAGCGCCCTGGGCCTGATCAAGTTCGACTTCGACAATCCGTATGCTGTCTATCTGCATGACACCCCCAGCAAGGGCCGGTTCGCCAGCTATTCCCGCCTGGCCAGCCATGGCTGCGTCCGCCTGGAAAAGCCCCTGGCCCTGGCCCGCCATGTCATGGCCGGCGACGCCTACTGGACACCTGAACAGATCGATGCGGTGATCGCCGAGGGCAAGACCGTCCGGGCAGACCTTGCCCGTCCGATCGATGTCTTCCTGCTCTACTGGACCGGCTACATGACCCCGGACGGGGCAATGAATTTCCGCGCTGATCCCTATGGCTGGGACAGCCTGCTGATGCAGCGGATCGCGGCGCAGGGTGTTGCGGCATGAGCGGCCCCCATCCAATCCGCCGGCCAGGGCTTGATCGCCGCCGGCTTCTGACGGTCGGCGGCGGGACAGCCGCCGGACTGCTGCTCGGGGCTCGCCTGAGCAGCGGCGCCGCCCGGGCCCAGGACATCGGCGAGCCCGGCGCCACGGCCGATGACCTGCAGCTGGCGCCGACACCCCTGGTGCCGCCGCCGCCGGGGCCCCGGCGTCTGGCGTTTCATCATCTCCACACGGCCGAAGACCTGGACGTCATCTATTGGCGGGACGGCGGCTATGTCTGGGACGCCCTGATGGGCATCAAGACCCTGCTGCGGGATTTCCGCTCGGGCGAGGCCCATCCCATTGACGTCCGGCTGCTGGATATCCTGTGCACGCTCCAGGCCCAGACCGGATCGACCGAGCCGTACCGCATCATCTCCGCCTTCCGGTCGTCCGAAACCAACACCGCGCTCGCGAACCAGAGCGCCCAGGCCAATGGCAAGTCGGAAGTGGCGAAGAAGAGCCTCCATATGGAGGGCAAGGCCATGGACGTCCGGCTCAATGACGTGGCCCTGACCGGCCTGCGTCAGGCGGCCCTGGCGCTGCAGGGCGGCGGTGTCGGATACTATCCCGACAGCGGCTTCGTGCATGTGGATATCGGCCGGGTCCGGACCTGGCAGGGAACCTGAGGGGCAAGAAAGACATGGCGTCCAAGAAGAGCGGCGGCGGCGGATTTTTCTGGGGCCTGGTCGGATTCCTGGTCGGGGTGGCGGCAACCCTCGCCCTGCTGGCCTATCTCAGCCGGGAACCCGGCCGGGACTACGGCGATCCCCTGACGGCCGCCGACGAGGCCGCGGTCGAGGCCCAGGCGCCCACAGACCCCGCCCTGGCCCCGGCAGCCCCCGAGCCGGAAGCGCCGCCCGTCGCCAGGGCGCCGTCACGGCCGGTCGATCCGGGCATCGATCCGGTGACGGACGATCAGATCGCGGATGACGCGGCCGCTACGGGCATGACCACCCGCGCGCCCCCGCCCTCCGACGTACCCTACTGACGGCGGATCACCGCTGCCACAGTCTGGAGTGGTTCAGGCTCCCGCCATCTGGGCCAGCTTGAGCAGGGTGTTCCAGTTGCGGGCGGTCCCGCGACTGCCCAGGCGCTTTTCGATGGCGCCATTGGCCAGTTTCGACGCCCCGGCCCCCTCGGGAAAACAGATGTAGAGCGCCCGGTCGCCCAGCGCCATCTGCTCACCCGACCTTGCCATGGCCTGAAGGGCGCCAAGCCCGGCCGGGTCGATGGCGGCCTTGAAGACTGTGACCAGCAGACGGCTGGGGTTGTCCCTGGCAAACTCCGGGAACGGATTGGCCTCGATCAGGGCCCGCCAGTCTTCCGGGGTTCGCAGGATCCAGTCATTGGCCAGACCCAGGCTTCGCGTGGCCTTCGCTTCCAGCCAGGGTTCCAGCGCTTCGGTCGTGCGACCATCGTCCGTGAAGACCAGATTGCCGCTGGCGATATGGCTGGCGACATCGGCAAACCCCAGGCCGGTCATCATGGCCCTGAGATCGGCCATGGCCACCTTGCCGGTCCCCCCGACATTCACGGCGCGCAGCAGGGCGATGATCCTGGACATGGGCTCAATAGACCCGTGAACGCGAACGCTGGAAAGCCGGATGGCGACCGATCACAGATTTGCGCATGCCCCCGCGTCACGCCCTTCCTATCCGGCGCAACCGGCCTAGACTGCGGGCCAACAAGAAAATCAACGACGATATCCCGGAGGAAACGATGGATGGAGATGCGATGATGCGGCCTGGACTTGCGCTGGACAGCGTCGATCTGGACGCGGTCCTGGCCGAGGCCCATGTGCCGTCCCTCATGGTGGCCCTGGTTCACCTGACCGGAAACACAGACCACCTGACCGAGGCGCGCCGGCCCCTTTACGAGGTGCTGGGCGACGGGCAGGGCGGACTGAAGCCGGAAGACGTCCAGGCCATACGCGATCTGGCAAAGGCCGCCCTGCTGGACCTGGCGGCCGGCAAGCCCCTGCCGCCGCAGCCGAGTCCCGACCAGGTCCGTTTCATGATGGATTTTGTCGCCGGGGCCGAAATTCCCGAGCGCTATGCCCCCTTCCTGACCGAGGCCCTCTGCCTGGACGGGATCGATCCCGACCGCCCCGCCTGGAAGCCAGAGGAAAAGGCGGCGGCCGCCGGGCTCCATGTGGTGGTGATCGGGGCCGGCATGTCCGGCCTCCTGACCGCCATTCGCCTGCAACAGGCCGGCCTCGCCTTCACCCTGGTCGACAAGAACCCGGATGTCGGCGGCACCTGGCTGGAAAACACCTATCCCGGCTGCCGGGTCGACACCCCCAACCACCTCTATTCCCTCAGCTTCGAGCCCAATCACGACTGGCCCCAGCGCTATTCCACCCAGGACGTGCTGCTGCGCTATTTCCAGCGGGTGGCCGACAAGTACGGCCTGCGGCCCCACATCCGTTTCAACACAAGGGTCGACGAGGCGGTCTATGACGAGGCCAGCGGTCGCTGGACGGTCAGGCTCACCGGACCCAACGGCCCCGAGTCCCTGTCGGCCAATGCCGTGATCAGCGCCGTGGGACAGCTGAACCAGCCCAACTTCCCCGATATTCCGGGTCAGGACCTGTATGTCGGCCCCAGCTTCCATTCCGCCCGCTGGCGCCACGACGTGGACCTGACCGGCAAGCGGGTGGCGGTGATCGGCACCGGGGCCAGCGCCTTCCAGTTCGTGCCGGAGATCGCGAAGACCGCCGGAGAGGTGGTGGTGTTCCAGCGCTCGCCGCCCTGGCTGGCCCCGACCGAGGATTATCACCAGACGGTGGAAGAGGGGAAAAAGTGGCTGCTCGAGCACATCCCCTTCTATGACAAATGGTACCGTTTCTATCTCTTCTGGACCATGACCGACGGCGTCTATGAAGCGGTCAAGGCCGATGATGGCTGGCAGGGTCCCGACGGCACGATCGGCGAGGCCAACGCCATGCTGCGCGAGCTGCTGGTCTCCAAGATGGGCGAACAGACCGGCGACAACACCGCCCTGCTGGACGCCGTCACGCCCCGCTATCCCTTCGGCGGCAAGCGGTCCCTGCGCGACAACGGCGTCTGGATCGAGGCCCTCAAGCGGCCGAACGTCAGGCTGGTGACCCAGCCGGTGTCAGCGGTCACCGCCGGCGGTGTGGTCACGGCGGACGGGGAGGAACATGGCTGCGACGTGCTGATCTATGGCACCGGCTTCAAGGCTAGCAGCTTCCTCACCCCCATGAAGGTCGTCGGCCGGGACGGCCAGGCGCTGCATGATGTCTGGGACGGCGACGCCCGGGCCTATCTGGGCATGACGGCGCCGGGCTTCCCCAACTTCTTCATGCTCTACGGCCCCAACACCAACATCGTGGTCAATGGCTCGATCATCTTCTTCTCGGAGGCCTCGGTCCGCTATGTCGTCGAAGCCTTGCGGCTGATGGTCGACAAGGGCGCCAGTGTCCTGGAGGTGAAGCCCAAGGTGCATGACGACTTCAACGCCCGGGTGGACGCCGCCAATTCAAAGATGGCCTGGGGCTGCGAGGGGGTGTCCAGCTGGTACAAGAACGCCAAGGGCCGGGTCAGCCAGAACTGGCCCTTCCCACTGGTGGAATACTGGGAAGCCACCCGGGCGCCCGATCCGGATGATTTCGTGATCCGGTAGGACTGGCCGGCCGGCGACCGTTACGCCGGCCGGAACTCCAGGTCATGATAGTCGTAGGAAAAGTCCGCCGAGGGCGAGAAGGCCTTCATGGTGATCCGGCTGACCTTGCCGTCCTTGGTCTCGAAGGTCACGAAGGCGTCCTCGATATTGCGGTCGGTGAAGCGGGTCTTGAACACCTCCCCGTCCCAGGGCTCCAGGGCTCCGGTCATGCTGGGCGATTTGTCGAACCGGATGGTCAGGCCGCCCTTGGCGTCGGCGATGGTGATGGTCCCGTACCAGGGGTCCCGATAGACCCCGGCATAGGCCTTCAGCGGCAGGGCGGGTTTGGCCGGCTTTGCCGGCCGGACCGGCAGATTCGAAGCGTTTACGAAGACCTGCCGTCCGAACCGCGCCTTGTTGTCCGTCAGCCAGTCATGGCTGGTATCCCCCAGGGCCCAGTCCAGGATGCCATTGCGCAGGGTGCGCAGCACGCCGCCCTCCTCGGCATTGGTCCAGACGCAGACCCCGAACTGCTGGCCCGGCAGCATGGCGGTGAAACTGGTCTGGCCGTTGACCGCGCCGGAATGCCAGACCAGCTTGCGGCCGCGATAGTCCTCGACCTGCCAGCCCAGGGCATAGAGCCCGAACATCGGCCGCACAGGATTGTCCGCCGTGGCGCCGGGTCCATCGCTGGTGATGGTCTGGCCCTTCCACATCTCCCGGGCCGTGGCCTCGGACCACAGCCGCCCGCCGCCAGGGATCGCGCCCAGGCCCAGCTGGACCTGCAGCCAGCGGACGGCGTCCCGGGCGCTCATCTGCAGGCCCCCGGCCGGGGCTGCATTGTCGAAATCGTCTGATCTGATCGGCGTCATGGGGCCGGCGCCGCGCACGGCGCCGAGGACCCGGGCATGGGCCGAGGCGACATTGTCACGCCCCTTCAGCCGGCCGAAGCTGGCGACACTGTCCTTCATGCCCAGGGGCGCGAAGATGCGGCGCTCGACCAGGTCTTCCCAGGGCATGCCGGCGACCCGGCTGACCAGTTCGCCGGCCACCACATAGAGGACGTTGTCATAGGCATAGCCCGACCGGAATCCCCGGGCCGGCTTGAGGTATCTCAGGCCATGGATCAGCTCGGCCCGGCTGTGGGTGGTGTTGGGCCAGATCATCAGGTCGCCCTGGCCCAGGGCCAGGCCGCTGCGATGCACCAGCAGGTCGCGCACCGTCATGTTGGCCGTGACATAGGGATCGTGCATGGCGAACTCGGGCAGGTATTTCACCACCGGCTCGTCCCAGCCGACCCTGCCCTCCTCGACCAGCAGGGCCAGGCTGGCGGCCGCATAGGCCTTGGAGTTGGAGGCTATGGAAAACAGGGTCGCCTCATCGACAAGGGCGGGGCTGCCCAGGCGCCGGACGCCATAGCCTTTCGCCAGCAGGGGCTGGCCGTCCCGGACGATGGCCAGTCCCAGGCCGGGCTGTTCGAAGGCGGCCATGGTCGCGGCGACCAGGCTTTCCACCTGACCCAGGTCCGGCTGACCCTGGGCCCGGGCCGCGCCGGACATCATGCCGCCAAGGGCCAGGCCGCCGCCCAGGCCTGTCAGGGCGGTCCGGCGGGTCAGAAGGCCACTCATCACAGGTCTCCGTCAGGCTGTTTCACGCAAGGGATAGGCCGGTCATTGCCGGATGGCGACTAACAGATTGCTCATATAGCTTCCGGCCAAACGGAGTCGCTCGCCTTGACGATGCGGCTCGCAGGCGGGGAAGAAGACCATGACCGACAGGGCTCACATCGGACGCACCGTGGCCGAATCCACGCCCCACTGGCCGGCCCCGGCAACCCCGCCGAAGGGAGCGCCCAACATCCTGGTGGTGCTGTTCGACGATGTCGGCTTCAGCGATTTCGGCTGTTACGGCTCGCCCATCGCCACCCCGACCATTGACGCCATCGCCGGCCGGGGCCTGCGCTACAGCGGCTTCCACACCACCGCCATGTGCTCCACCACCCGCGCCGCCCTGCTGACTGGCCGCAACCATCACTCGGTGGGGGTCGGCTGCCTGGCCAATTTCGACAGCGGCTTTCCCGGCTATCGCGGCAAGATCGCCCGGGAGGCCTCGACCCTGCCCGAGATGCTCCGCCCCCATGGCTATCGCAGCTACATGGTCGGCAAATGGCATGTCACGCCGCTCAGCGAGACCGGCGCCACCGGCCCCTTCGACGGCTGGCCCCTGGGCCGGGGCTTTGACCGCTTCTATGGCTTCATGGACGCCGAGACCGACCAGTACGCCCCGGAGCTGGTGCGGGACAACACCCCCATCGACATCCCCGGGACCTACGAGTCCGGCTACCACCTGACCGCCGACCTGGTGGACCAGACCATCCGCTTCATCGCCGACCATACCGCCGCCGCCCCGGAGACCCCCTGGCTGACCTGGCTGGCCTTCGGCGCCTGCCATGCCCCGCACCAGGCGCCCCGGGACCTGATCCTGAAATACGACGCCCTGTTTTCGCAGGGCTGGGACCAGGAACGGGAGGCGCGGTTCGCCCGCCAGAAGGCCATGGGCCTGATCCCCGCAGACACCCGCCTGCCGCCACGCAACGACCATGTCCGGGCCTGGGACGAGCATCCGCCCGAGGAGCAGAAGCTGTTTGCCAGGCTCCAGGGCGCCTTCGCCGCCATGCTGGACCATGCCGACCAGCACCTGGCCCGGCTGATGGCCTTCCTTGATGAGGCGGGCCTCAGCGAGGACACCCTGGTCCTGGTCCTGTCCGACAATGGCGCCAGCCAGGAGGGCGGACCGCTTGGCATGGTCAACGCCATGGGCCCCTTCAACATGAAGCCCGAGCCTATGGAGGAAAAGCTCGCCCGGATCGATGACATCGGCGGTCCGGACACCCATTCCAACTTCCCCCTGGGCTGGGCCATGGCCTCCAACACGCCCCTGCGGCGCTACAAGCAGAACACCCATGGCGGCGGCATCCGCGACCCCCTGGTGATCAGCTGGCCAAAAGGCCTGCCGGCCCGGGGCGAGATCCGCCACCAGTTCACCCATGCCGCCGATGTGGCCCCGACCCTGCTGGCGCTTCTGGGCCTGGAGCCGCCAGCCCAGGTCGCCGGCATCGAGCAGTCGCCGCTGGAGGGGACCAGCTTCGCCCCGTCCCTGACCGACCCGGATGCCCCCGCAAAGCCGACCGCCCAGCATTTCGAGATGTTCGGCCATCGCGGCCTCTGGCGGGACGGCTGGAAGGCCGTGGCCTATCACCCGCCCGGCCGGCCCTTCGACCGCGACGTCTGGGAACTCTATCACCTGGCCGAGGACTTCTCGGAATCAGAGGACCTGGCAGAGGTCCATCCCGACCGTCTGGCCCGGATGATCGATCTCTGGTGGGCCGAGGCCGAGCGGTTCAAGGTCCTGCCCCTGGACGACCGGTTCGCCGCCCGGTTTGCCGAAAACGCCGCCCGGGTCCATGGCGCCCGCAAGCGGTTCGTCTTCCACAGGGGCATGGGCCATGTCCCCACCGATGTGGCGCCGGACGTCCGCAGCCGGTCCTATCGCATAGAGGCCGATGTCCGGGTTTCCGCCGGGGACCAGGGCGTGCTGATCGCCCATGGCGACGCCACCAGCGGCTACAGCCTGTTCCTGCGCGGGGACCGGCTCGAGCATGTGATGAACATCGGCGGGACGCCTGTCCGGCTGCAGTCCGACCGGCCTGTCGAACCGGGCTGGCGACGGCTGGGGGTGGCGGTCCGGTCCGAGTCCGGCCAGCGACGCCTGACCCTGCTGATCGACGGCGCCCCGGCTGGAACCGTCTCGACGCCCCTGGCCTTCCACAATTTCATCTCCTGGTCGGGCCTGGATATCGGCCTCGACCGGGGCAGCCCGGTGGCCGACTATCCGGCGCCGTTCCAGTTCAGCGGCCTGCTCCGCAAGGTGACCGTCGTCATGGACGAGGACCAGGCCCTGGACGGCGAGGGCGTGGCGGCGGCGGAAATGGCGCGGCAATAGCCCTTTGACCGGGCGGCCTTCCCCTCTAGCCTGCGCCTCTTCAAAGCCGCCAGGGGAGGGCGACGCATGACATTCCAGGGACTGCCGCTGTTTGGATCGGTGCTGGCTGCGGCCATGGCCCTCATCCTCTGGACCCTGGTGGTCTGGGTCTGGATGTACGCCACCCGCCTGCCGGCCATCAGCAAGGCGAAGATCCCGCCCCAGGCCGCCCGGTTCCCCGGCAGCCTCGATACCCTGCCCGACGGCGTCCGGCAGGTGGCCAACAACTACAACCACCTGATGGAACAGCCGACCCTGTTCTACGCCCTGGCCTTCCTGACCTATCTGCTGGGCCAGCAGAGCAGCTTCACCGCCGGCCTGGCCTGGGCCTATGTCGCCCTGCGGGTGGTCCACAGCCTGATCCAGATCACGGTCAATCTCGTGCCGGTCCGGTTCCTGGTCTTTTCCCTGTCCACCCTGGTCCTGATGGTCTGGGCCGGCTGCGTGGTGCTGGACGTGATGGCTTAGATCTTTCGGGTCACTCTTCCTCGGCCCAGCTCTTCAGCAGCTGGTGGGCGATGGCCAGGGGCGGGGGGCAGAACAGGCCGGGAAGTTCCCCGGCCAGCAGGGCCCGGGCCTCGGTCTTGGTGAACCAGCGCACGGCCTCCAGCTCGGTCTGGTCGGGCGTCGCCTCATCGCTGTCGACCTCTGCGATCAGGCCGATCATCAGGGAGGACGGATAGGGCCAGGGCTGGGTGGAGTGGTACCGCACCTTGGTCGCCCTCAGGCCCGCCTCTTCCATCAGCTCCCGGGCGCAGCATTCCTCGATGCTTTCGCCGGGCTCCAGGAACCCGGCCAGGGCGGAAAACATGCCCTTGGGCCACATGGCCTGGCGACCCATCAGGCAGCGGCCCTCATGGGTGGCCAGCATGATCGAGACCGGGTCGGTGCGCGGGAAATGCTCGGCCTTGCAGGCGGTGCAGACCCGCTTCCAGCCGCCCTCGGCCACCTGGCTGGCCTCGCCGCAGCTGGCGCAGTGGCGATGCTTGCGCCGCCATTCGAACATGCCCTTGGCCGTGGCGGCGATGGCCGATTCCGACCCCGGCAGGGCCATGGCGATGGCCCGCAGGTCCTGGAACCGCCCCAGCCCCTGAAGTGGCCCGTCGGCCGGGTCGGCCCCGCCCTCCAGGTCCAGGGCAAAGACCGCCGTCTCCTTCCACAGCCCCAGGAACAGCAACCGCTCCCAGCCCGCCGACAGGTCCTGGGCCATGGCCGCCGACAGATAGGCCAGCTGCAGCTTGCCATCCTTCGTCTCGGTAAAGGGCTGGCCGTTCCACAGCGGCAGGGCCAGGGCCCCCGGCTCGGCCAGCTTTTCCGCCAGCCATGCAGGATTGGACCGCCGATCGCTGGCGCGGTCGAGCGGATTGCCGGTGAACATGTTGGCGATTTGCGAAATGGACATGCCGCCTTTTGCCACCGGAACCGGGACCGGCGCCAGAGGGGCCTTGCCCGATTCGACGGGGAACCGGCCAGGGCAGGTCGACCCGTCGGGCTCGCCACCCCAGCGGATTTCGTGTTATAGGGGCATTATACTCTTTCTCCCCTTGAGGGAGAAGGTGGCAGCCGAAGGCTGACGGTTGAGGGGTTCGTTCCGCGCGGCCGCTGCCGGCAGTCTTTTTCATGATCAAGGATGCAGGCCGGCACGGCCCCTCATCCGCCCGTTTCGCCGACACCTTCTCCCTGCAGGGAGAAGGATTCCGAGCGTTCCGGGTACACCACACTGAACCCTGCCCGGTCCCATGCGATAATCTCGCATCCCGCTTCGACCGCGTTCGGGAGGCGCCCTGTCCCGTCCTGCAGCACCCGCCGCAAAACCCGACACGGCGCCGGTTCCGTCGTTACCGAAACCTGTGACCACCGGGACTTCCCCGTTACCGAAACCGGCGACGACCTTGCCAGGAAGCCGCCGCCTGCGCCGGGGCGAAGGCATTGACGGCGCTCAACCGCTATAATGGGGCCACCGCTTCGAATGACCCCGGAAACGCCATGCGCCGCCCCTGCCTCACCGGGGGAAAAACCTTGCAGAACCCGACAGAAACCGGACCGGAACCTGACAAAACCCTGCGAGAAACCAGTCTGAAAACCGAAGTTTCTGACGGGGCAGACGCCGGCGGGAAGGCCAACCACCCTCGACCGGGCAGTCTTGAAAGAGCTCAAAACGCCATGAATACAACCTGTTGCGGAACCTTCTCTTACGATCTCCGGTCTCTTCCTTCAGGCCGTCCCACCCCTCGTCGCCCTGCGAAATTTTCAGCGCAGCTTTTTCTGCCCGATCCGGACGGCCAACAGCGACAACGCGAGCACACGTGAAGGACCCTGTCGCCGCCGCCCGGAAGCCGGAAGACGCCTGGGACAGACCAAGTCTTGCGCTCGCCGGTTCAAATCGCGATATAGGCCTCGGAGATCGGCGATGGGCGGAGTGCTCGCCAACCTGGTCAGGGCCGGAAGGCAGCAGCCACAACGAGATTTGCTCCGGGTCGTTGTCCGGTCTCCACCTCATCCCCCATCCATGGCGTCCGGCGCCGGCGCATTGTCCTTTCAGCGACCGCGCCGGATGACATAGACTGGGAAGACCCAAGCGACTCCACCCCTGTTCGTCATCCTGAGCAGGCCGCGCAGCGGCCGTGTCGAAGGACGCACCTACGCTTCAGCAAGGCCCCGATGTCCGATTCTGCGCCGCCCTGGGATGAAGATGCGCCGGAGCCCGAGGTTCCGGAACGCGACACCCTGACGGCCGACATCTTTGGCGACCCGGCGCCTCCACCCCGGGAGACGATGGCTCCTGCGGCCTCGCCCAGCCCGGCGCTGCAGCCCCTGCCGGGCCCGCCCACCGCCGACGGGCCGGCCTATACCGTGCTGGCCCGCAAGTACCGGCCCCGCACCTTCGAGGACCTGATTGGCCAGGAGGCCATGGTCCGGACCCTGACCAATGCCTTCAGCACCGGCCGGATCGCCCATGCCTTCATGCTGACCGGGGTGCGGGGGGTGGGCAAGACCACCACCGCCCGGCTGCTGGCCCGGGCCCTGAACTTCGAGAGCGATACGGTCCACCAGCCCTCCATGGACCTGGGCCATGAGGGCCGCCACTGCGCCGCCATCGTCGAGGGCCGGCATATGGACGTCCTGGAACTGGACGCCGCCAGCCGCACCAAGGTCGACGAGATGCGAGAGCTGCTGGACGGGGTGCGCTATTCCCCGACCGAGGCCCGCTACAAGGTCTATGTCATCGACGAAGTGCACATGCTGTCGACGGCGGCCTTCAATGCGCTGCTCAAGACCCTGGAAGAGCCGCCGCCCCACGCCAAGTTCATCTTCGCCACCACCGAGATCCGCAAGGTGCCGGTGACCATCCTGTCCCGCTGCCAGCGTTTCGACCTGCGGCGGGTCGAGCCGCCGGTCCTGGCCGCCCATCTGGAGCGGATCTGCGAAAAGGAAGGGGCCAAGGTCGAGGCCGAGGGCCTGGCCCTGATTTCCCGCGCCGCCGAGGGCTCGGTGCGGGACGGCCTGTCCTTGCTGGACCAGGCCATTGTCCAGACCGACCCTGGCCAGGTGGTGCCGGCAAAGATCGTCCAGGACATGCTGGGCCTGGCCGACCGGTCCCAGACCATCCAGTTGTTCGAACAGGTGATGCGCGGCGAGGCGGGGCCGGCCATCACCACCTACCGCACCCTCTGGGGCTTCGGCGCCGATCCGGTCCAGGTGATGCTGGACCTGCTGGAGCACAGCCATTCGGCAGCGGTCAGCAAGGCCCTGGGGCCGGACGCCTTGGCCATGCCCAGGGAACAGGCCCAGCGGATCGCCGCCGTCGGGGCCCAGGCCTCGGCCGGCAGCCTGTCGCGGCTCTGGCAGATGCTGCTCAAGGGCCATGACGAGGTGCGCCGGGCGCCGGACCCCTCTGCCGCCGTCGAGATGGCCCTGATCCGGTTCTGCTATGCCGCCGACCTGCCTGGGCCGGAAGAAGCGCTGAAGGCCCTGCGCAGCGGCGAGACCCCCGGCGCCCCGACTGGCGGCGGCGGCGCCCCGCGTGCGCCCGCCGCGCCGGGCGGGACGGGTGGGCCCTCTGGCGCCGCCTCGGCCCAGGCCCGGATGGTCCAGCCGGCGCCCCAGGCTGCCGCGACTCCGCAGGCCACCCTGGCCAGTTTCGAAGACGTCCTGAAACTGATCGACGCCAGGCGCGAGATCGCCCTGAAGATGGACGTCGACCGCTATCTGCGGTTGGTCAGTTTCCGGCCCGGCGCCATTGTCTTCGAACCGGCCCCCGGCGCCCCGACCAACCTGTCCGGCCGGCTGGTCTCCCGGCTCAAGGAATGGACCGGCCAGCCCTGGCTGGTGGCCACCGACGGCGGCGGCGGCGCCGAAACCGCCTGGGAACGCCAGAAACGCGAGGCCCGGGAAGCCCGATCGGAGATCGAGGCCGACCCCTTCGTCCGGTCCGTCCTGGACGCCTTCCCCGGCGCTGAAATCCTGGGCGTCAAGCAGCTTGCCATTCCGCAGGGAGAAGCTGCCAACGATGCCCCCATAGAGGCTGAAGACGACGACTAGATCCTTCTCCCGCCTGTCGGGAGAAGGTGGCCCGCGAAGCGGGTCGGATGAGGGCAGCGCCGGACTGTGACGACTGTGACGAGGCCAACGACCGACCTCCCGCGCAGCCCTCATCCGTCGGCCTTCGGACGCCACCTTCTCCCGACAAGCGGGAGAAGGGAAAAAAGAAAAGGAGAGGAAAACAGATGACCACCGCCAGGGGCTGCAAGGCCATCTTCATCACCGGCGCCGCTTCCGGCATGGGGCTGGAAACCGCCCGGCTGTTCGCCGCGCAAGGCTGGTTTGTCGGCGGCCATGACGTCAACGCCGCCGGGCTGGAGGCCCTGCGGGCCGAGCTGGGGGCCGACAACTGCCTGCTGTCGGTGCTGGATGTCACCGATCGCGAGGCCTATCGCGCCGCCATCGCTGCTTTTGGCGACGCGACGGGCGGGACCCTGGACGTCCTGTTCAACAATGCCGGCATCGGCCGGGGCGGGCCCTTTGTCGACATGGCCTGGGACGACGTCATGGCCGTGGTCAATGTCAATCTGGTGGCTGTGCTCAGCGGCATCCACCTGGCCGCGCCACTCTTGAAGGCTACGCCGGGGTCCCTCTGTTTCAGCACATCTTCCTCCTCGGCCATCTTCGGCATCCCCAACATCGCCGTCTATTCGGCGACCAAACATGCGGTGAAGGGCCTGACCGAGGCCCTGTCTGTGGAGCTGAAACCCTATGGCGTGCGGGTCGCCGACACCCTGCCGGGCCTGATCGACACCCCCATCCTGCCGGACGCGGCCAAGGCCAACGCCCCGGCCGAGGGCATGTGGCGCCTGATCCCGCCGGTCGAGGTGGCAAAAGCCGTCTGGGCCGCCTATCACAGCGACAAGATCCACTGGTATGTGCCGGCGGAACTCGAGGCCTATGATCTGGTTGTCACCCAGCATCCCGAACAGATCCGGGACGGCATGCTGGCCGCCGGCGGCCTCTTCAGCCAGGGAAGTGAAACACCATGAAGGATATCGGCAGCCTGATGAAACAGGCCCAGGCCATGCAGCAGAAGCTGGCCGAGGCGCAGGAATCGGTCGCGGCCCTGGAAATCGAGGGGACCAGCGGCGGCGGCATGGTGCGGGTGGTGCTGAAAGGCTCGGGCGAGCTCAAGCTGGTCGAGATGGACGACAGCCTGATGGTTCCCGGCGAGGGCGATGTCCTGTCCGACCTGCTGGTCGCGGCCCATGCCGTGGCCCGTCAGAAGCTGGAGGCCCAGACCGCAGACCTGATGAAGGCGGCCGCCGGCCCCCTGGCCGGATTGAAGATTCCGGGGATGCCCTTCTGACCCGCCGTGACCCCTTCGGCCCTCGCCATGATTCCCGGTAACGGGTTCCCATGGCATCCGTCGCCGGCCCCGAGATCGAACGCCTGATCAGCCTTCTGGCCAAGCTGCCAGGGCTGGGACCCCGGTCTGCGCGCCGGGCCGCCCTGACCCTGCTCAAGCGGCGGGACCAGCTCCTGGGTCCCCTCGCCCAGGCCCTGGCCGAGGCCCAGGCCCATGTGAAGACCTGCAGCGTCTGCGGCTCCCTTGATACCTGCGATCCCTGCAGCCTCTGCGCCGACCGGGCCCGCGACCGCACCCTGATCTGCGTGGTCGAGGAGGTGGGGTCGGTCTGGGCCATGGAACGGGCCGGCGCCTTCCGCGGCCGCTATCACGTGCTGGGCGGCCTGTTGTCAGCCCTGGACGGCCTAGGCCCCGACGCCCTGCGGATCAACGAACTGACCGCCCGGGTCACGGAAGGCGAAATCCGCGAGGTGATCCTGGCCCTGCCGGCCACGGTCGATGGCCAGACCACTGCCCACTACATCGCCGAACGCCTCTCCAATCTCGAGGTCGCGGTCACCATGCTGGCCCGGGGCGTGCCGGTGGGCGGCGACCTGGACTGGCTGGACGACGGCACCATCGCCCAGGCCATGCGGGCCCGGCGTCCGGCCTGATCAGGATCGATCACCCGGTCCTCACCGCCTCGTGCGCGGCCGTGTCTTGCACCCCTCGCGGAATGTCCCACCTTCCCCGGCATGAAACGTCTCCTCATCGCCGTCCTCGCCTTCGCCAGCCTCGCCGTCCTGGCCTTCTCCCAGATGGGCGGCGACGCCCAGGCCCAGACCCCCCGGCGGGAAACGGCCTATTTCGCCGGCGGCTGCTTCTGGTGCGTCGAGCATGACCTGGCCAAGGTCCCCGGCGTCATCGATGTGGTGTCCGGCTATGCCGGAGGGACGCTGCGCAACCCGACCTATGAAAACCACACCGGCCATATCGAGGCGGTGAAGGTGGTCTTTGACCCTTCGCGGATCAGCTACCGCGCCCTGACCGACCAGTTCTTCCGCAAGATCGACCCGACCGACGCCGGCGGCCAGTTCTGCGACCGGGGCCGGGAATACACCACCGCCATCTGGACCGGATCGCCTGCCCAGAAGCAGGCGGCTCTTGCGTCAAAGACAGCCGCGCAGTCGGTTCTGGGATCGCGGGGCAGGGTGGTCACGCCGGTGCTGGACTTTGTCAGCTTCTGGCCGGCAGAGGGCTACCATCAGGACTATGCCGAGAAGAACCCGGTCCGCTACAACATCTACCGCACCAGCTGCGGCCGCGATGGCCGGGTCCGCGAGGTCTGGGGCCGATAGGCGGCCTGGCGAAAGCTAGTCCTTCTGGCGCGGCTGGTAGCTTTCACCCAGGATCAGCACGGTCCGCCGCACTCGCTTGGCGTCAAGCCTAGCCCGGCTGACTTCCAGGGTCTTGCTGGCGGCGAAATCGGCTGAGATCAGGTCGATCCTCGGCTGCATCCTGCGACCGCCGTCCTGGTCGTCTTTCAGTTCCGCGGCCGTGACCACCAGGACCCGTTCTCCCTGTTCCGGGGTGAGCGGCGATCGGGCCTCGGCCTGGTTGCCCGCATGATTGCGTCGCAGCCAGATCTTCAACGGCGGGGCGCCGGGCCGCCTGAAGAAGTTCCGGCCGTAATAGGCCAGTGAATTGAACAGGAACCGGTCGTCGACGGCGATGGCGCTCAGGTCCCGGTCGGCCATTTCGATTTCGGCCCGCCGGACCACGGCTTCGCTCATCACTTCCCAGCCCTTGACCCGCTTGAAGCTGTTGGCGGCGCCCATGGCTTCGGCGGTGCGCGGCGCAACGACCCAGACCATGAACAGGCCGGCAAATCCCGCCTGCAGGGCCAGACCACCGATCAGAGGCCATTTCGCCTTCCAGCGCACCATCAGGCCGGCCGCCAGCACCGCTCCGGCGACATAGGCGGCGGCGGTCCAGTTGGCATTGGCCCGGGTCAGGAACGCCTGAACCGTGACGGCCAGGATGGGCGGCGCGGTCCAGCAGAGCAGCAGCAGGTCGGCCCGCTGCAGGCGGCGCTGGAAGGCCAGCACGGCTGCCGCCAGCAGGACCGCGAAAAACAGGCCGAAGACCCCGAACTGTTCAATGACCAGCCGGGCCATTTCCACCAGATCAAACCGCAGGCCCGAGCCGACATCGGCGTTGGAGGCGGTATGCTCGATGGTCTCGAAGCCGTTCATGGCGTTCCAGACCAGGTTGGGCGCCAGCATCAGGACAAAGACGCCGATCGCCGTCAGGGCGGTCCCCGGGGTCCATGACCGGCGCGCCTCACGGTCCAGGACCAGGTGAATGACGATGGCGATGACGGCATAGAGGGCCGCATACTTTGACAGCATGGCCAGTCCCAGGGCGGCGCCCAGGGCAGCGACGGTGGCCATGGGGCGCCTGGCCCGGGGCAGGTCCACATAGGCCAGCAGGGCCAGGCTCAGGAAGAACAGCAGCGGCGCGTCGGTGGAAATGATGCCGCTCGACACCACCACGCCCGGCATCAGATGGTAGATCAGCAGGGCAAACAGTCCGGCCCAGGCGCCATAGAGCCGCCGCCCGACGGCGAACAACGCCAGGCCCGTCCCGGCATGGAGCAAGGGCGCCGCCAGCCGGACAAAGGGCTCTGCATTGCCCAGAAGGGTCGTCAGATGGATGATCCAGGCGATCATCGGCGGCTTGGAATAATAGCCCAGATCAAGGGTTCGCGACCACAGCCAGTATTGAGCCTCGTCCGGATACAGATCGAGCGGCGAGGCGAACAGGACAAACAGGCGCAGTCCCGTCAGCAACATCGTCGCCGACAGGGCCAGGCGCCAGGCGCGGCTATGGCGGATATCACTCTCGGTCGCTGACACCCTTTACTCCCGGCCTGACCCTGGCGATCGCTGCTTCGCCTCGAGACTGCCATACCTGCGGCGCTGACAGGTCGAAACTGCGCCGCTGGTCCAAAGTCTTTCAGTTTCCGCCTCTATGGATTGGCGCCAGGCTTGTCACCTGTGGCGCCTGAGTGACATCGGCGAATTGAGACCTCCGGATCGGGATTCGGTCACTAAAGCTTCGCACTGCAGCATTAGTCAGCGCCCTAATCCGGACACCAAAGGGCCAGGGTTGGCTCGCTATCCGACTGACAGGGGATATCCATGTTCACGAAAAAGCTCGCCTATGTGGCGACCACCGCCTTGGTCGGCAGCCTGCTGGCCGCCACCGGCGCCTTCGCGCAATCCACCGGCACCAACGAAGTTGAAGCCGTCGAAGTCGTCGCCTCGACGGGCGGCTCGACGGTCGAAGGCATCATCGCCGCTGAAACCGCGCCCAAGTCCAAGGCCTCCATCAATCAGGAATACATCGCCACCCAGGCGTCCGGCGCGACCATCATCGACAGCCTGAACCTGACGCCCGGCCTGAACTTCACCAACACCGACGCCTACGGCTCGTCCGGCGGTAACCTGCGTCTGCGCGCCTTTGACGGCGCCCGCGTGTCGCTGACCTTCGACGGCATCCCGCTGAACGACACGGGCAACTACGCCATCTACACCAACCAGCAGCTCGACAGCGAACTGATCGAGCGCGCCACGGTGAACATGGGCACGACCGACGTCGACAGCCCCACCGCCTCGGCCACCGGCGGCACCATCAACTATATCACCCGCAAGCCCGCCTCCGACTTCGGCGGCATCTTCACCGGCTCGATCGGTGAATCCAACTACGGCCGCGTCTTCGGCCTGCTGGACAGCGGCGAAATCGGCCCCTGGGGCACCAAGGCCTATGTCGCCGCTTCCTACCAGAAGTACGACAAGTTCAAGGGCCCCGGCGAACTGGAAAAGCAGCAGTATAACGGCCGCATCTATCAGCCCATCGGCGACAACGGCGATTTCGTCAGCGTGGCTTTCCACTACAACGAAAACCGCAACGCCTTTTATCGCAACCTGACCATGGCCCAGTACAAGGCCACGCCGGAGCTGGAAAACGACCGCTCCTGCAGCCTGCCGGCCCCCGGCAACGGCACCATCCAGAGCTCGGCCACGGGCTCGACCATTGTCGATTACCTCGGCAACACGGTCACCGGCACCAGCTGCACCAACTACTATGAGCTGCGGAACAACCCGTCCAACACCGGCAACATCCGGATCCAGTCCAAGTTCAGCCTGACCGACAACCTGACCCTGACGGTTGATCCCAACTTCCAGTATGTCCTGGCCAATGGTGGCGGTTTCTCGAACATCTCCGAGCGCGATGATCGTCTGGATCTGGGCGGCCTGGTCGGGGTCGACCTGAACGGTGACGGCGACACTCTCGACACCGTCGCCCTCTACACCCCGAACACCACCAATACCCGTCGCTATGGCGTCACCGGCTCGCTGATCTGGGACATCAACGACGACAACCGCGTCCGCGTGGCCTATACCTATGACTACGGGCGTCACCGTCAGACCGGCGACGCCGGCTACATCACCCAGTCGGGCGCCCCCCAGGACGTCTTCGGCGGCAAGGACGGCTACGGGCGCCGGATCGAAGCCATCGATGGTGCTGGCCTGCGCGGCCGTGACCGCTTCTCCCTGGCGATCCTCAACCAGATCGCCCTTGAGTATCGCGGTGAATTCCTCGACGACAGCCTGCTGGTCACCATCGGCGTCCGGGCGCCCTTCTTCAAGCGCGAGCTGAACCAGTACTGCTACTCGTCCAACGGCACCAGCACGGTGCTCTGCACGACCCAGACCCCGAACCCGGCCCTGGCCAATGGCAATGTGACCTTCGGCGTCAGCGCCACCCAGTATATCCCGGCCTATTCCACGACCCGTGAATACGAAGACGTTCTGCCGAACCTGGGCGCCAGCTGGAACTTCGCTTCCGATCAGTACATCTATGCCAGCTACGCAGAAGGCCTGTCGGCTCCCCGGACCGATAACCTCTACACCCCCCTGCGTTTGCCCAGCGGCAAGATCGCTCTTCCGGCCGCTGAGCCGGAAACCACCAAGACCTTCGACCTGGGTTATCGCTACCAGGGCCCGACCGTCGTGGCGCAAGCCGCCCTGTGGTCGACCAAGTTCGAGAACTACATCGTCTCGTCCTTTGACGACGTGACCGGCATCTTCGTCGATCGCAACGTCGGTTCGGTGGATCTCTGGGGCATCGACAGCCAGATCGCCTGGGAAATGACCGAGGCCGTGACCCTCTATGGCTTCGGCTCCTACACCAACAGCGAACTGCAGGATAACATCGCCGTGGGCGCCACCACCGCCCTGCCCACCAAGGGCAAGGCCTTGGCCGAAACGCCTGAATATCAGTACGGCTTCCGGGTTTCCTGGGACGTTAGCGAAGACTTCCAGGTTGGCCTGCAGGGCAAGCATGTCGACAACCGTTTCTCGACGGATGTCAATGACGAGCAGACCCCTTCCTACGATCTGTTCAATCTCGACATGCGCTATAATCTGCCCTTCTTCGCGGAAAAGAACGCCTATGTTCAGCTGAACGTGATCAACCTGTTCGACGAAGAATACCTGGGCAGCATCAGCAGCCGGAACAACGCCAAGACTGTTGACGTTGACCTGGGCCCTGGCGTCATCACCCGGGCTGGATCGGCCCCGACCTATTCGATCGGCGCCCCCCGCACGGTGCAGCTGACCTTCCGGACCGACTTCTAGTCCGGCAGTCGCCTGAAGCAGACAGAAAGGGCGGTCCTCCGGGGCCGCCCTTTTTCATTGGACGCTCCCTTTCTGCTGGATGGGGAGCGCAGAACTTGACGACCGCATCTTTCAGGACCACTTGCCCCCCCCATGAGCACGTCGTTTCTCATCCCCGCCGAATGGTCTCCCCACCGCGCCCTCTGGTTGGGTTATCCCAGCCATGGCGAACTCTGGCAGGACAATCTTGCTCCCGCCCGCGACGAGGTGGCCGCCCTGGCCCGCGCCCTGGCGGGACCTGGCGAAGAGCGCGTGCGCTTGTTGCTCTGCGGCGACGAGGCCGAGCGGGATGCCCAGGCGCGGCTGGATGGCCTCTCCGGCATCGAACTGGTTCGTGGAGACTTCGGAGACATCTGGCTGCGTGACACCGGCCCTCTCTTCGCCAGCGACGGACGCGCCCTGGCCTTTGCCTTCAATGGCTGGGGCGGCAAGTATCAGCTGGAGGGGGATGACACCGTCGCCGCCCAGATCGCCTCGGCCGCCGGCGCCCCGTTGGTCGACCATGATTTTGTCCTGGAAGGCGGAGCGCTGGATCATGACGGCCATGGCACGGTGCTGACCACGCGCCAGTGCCTGCTCAATCCCAATCGCAACCCCGGCTGGACCCAGGAAACGGCAGAGGCGGCGCTCGCCGGCGCGCTTGGCGCCCGGAAGGTGCTCTGGCTGGGCGATGGACTGAAGAACGACCATACGGATGGCCATGTCGACAACCTGGCCCGCTTTGTTGCTCCTGGCGTTGTGGCCTGTCCGGTCGCCTGGGGTCGGGCCGATCCCAATGCAGATCTCTATGATGAAACCGCACGCCT
Source organism: Brevundimonas vancanneytii (assembly GCA_945861515.1). GTDB lineage: Bacteria > Pseudomonadota > Alphaproteobacteria > Caulobacterales > Caulobacteraceae > Caulobacter > Caulobacter vancanneytii_A. Next base: position 27,000 of record CAMAVA010000019.1, read on the forward strand.
GCTGTCGACCATGACAGACGCCCGGGGCGCAGCCCTGCAGGTCATGCGGATGCCTTCGCCGGGCTGGACCGCCAATGACGAGGGCGAAATGGTTCCGGCCAGCCACATGAATTTCGTGATCGCCAACCGCGCCGTGATCTGCCCCCTCTATGACGAGCGGGCAGGGGCCTTTGCCATGGACGCCCTGTCCAGTCTGTTCCCGGAGCGACAGGTGATCGGCTTGCCGTCAAAGGCGATACTGACCGGCGGCGGCTCATTCCACTGCATTACCCAGCAGGAGCCCGTCTGATGTCCCGCCTGTTGTCGGTCGCCGCCCTGCAGACCCAGTATGGCCTGGACATGGCGGACAACATTGCCCGCACCGGCGATCTGATCCGCCAGGCCGCTGCGGTGGGCGCCCAGGTTATCCTGCCGTCCGAACTGTTCCAGGGGCCCTATTTCTGCATTTCCCAGGAGGAACGCTGGTTCGCCACCGCCCATCCATGGCGGACCCATCCCTGTGTCCAGGCCCTGGCGCCCCTGGCGGCCGAATTGGGCGTGGTCCTGCCCCTCTCGATCTTCGAGCGGGAGGGCCCCCACTACTTCAACAGTCTGGTCATGATCGACGCCGATGGGGCCCTGATGGGGGTCTATCGCAAGAGCCATATTCCGGACGGGCCGGGCTATCAGGAAAAATACTATTTCCGCCCCGGCGACACCGGCTTTCGGGTCTGGGACACGCGCTTTGGCCGGATCGGCGTCGGCATCTGCTGGGATCAGTGGTATCCGGAAGCGGCGCGGGCCATGGCCCTGATGGGCGCCGATGTCCTGCTCTACCCCACCGCCATCGGCTCCGAACCCCACGACCCCAGCCTGGACACAGCCCTGCCCTGGCGGCGCGCCATGCAGGGCCACGCCGTCAGCAACATCATCCCCGTGGTGGGCGCCAATCGAACGGGTTTCGAGCCCTGGGAACGCTATCCGGGCGGCGGTCAGAGGTTCTATGGCTCTTCCTTCATTGCCGATCATCGCGGCGATCTGGTCGGCGATCTTGGTCCGGATGACGAAGGGGTTACCACGGCGACCTTCGATCTGGACTTCCTTGATCGTCATCGCGCCGCCTGGGGCTTTTTCCGGGATCGCCGGCCTGACCTTTACGGCGCCCTGGCCGGTCCACGACCGGCCTAGGTCAGCAGCAGATCCATGATCACCACCGACCGCCTGATCCTTCGGCAATGGCGCGACTCAGACCTGGATCCCTGGGCGTCGCTGAACGCCGACCCTGAGGTGATGCGCCACTTTCCAGCGGTCCATACCCGCCCGGAAAGCGACGCCATGGCGGCCGGCAACCGTGATTATATCGACCAGCACGGCTTTGGCCTCTGGGCCGTCGAACGCAGGTCGGATGGCGAGTTTCTGGGGTTTGTGGGCTTGAAGGGCCTGTCCGACGCCAATCCGCTCGCCCCCGCCGTCGAAGCCGGCTGGCGACTGGCCAGCCAAGCCTGGGGGCAGGGCTATGCCACGGAGGCCGCCGCCGCGGCCATGGCCGATGGATTTGAACGACTTGGCCTGGAACGGATCGTCGCCTTCACGGCCCGCCAGAACCTGCCGTCCCAGGCGGTCATGACGCGACTGGGCATGACACGTCGGGAAGATCTCGATTTCGACCACCCGGCCCTTCCGGCCGGCCATCGCCTGAGCCGCCATCTGGTCTGGGAAGCTCTCAAACCTTAGGGGGCGGCGCAGTCCGTCGGCGCCGGGGCCTTGGCCAGCTCGGCCTTTGCCGCTGCCAGGTCGGCGACAAAGGCGGCGTCGGCATGCAGCCGGGCCACGGTCGCTGCGCCCATGGTCCGTCCAGCCTCTACATCCGTTGGAAAGTGGACGCCACAGACGAACCGGCTGTCGCCGAATTCGCGGGCCCGCAAGGTAACCGCGCTGGCCTTTTCGGGCGCGATCTCGGCCAGGACCAGCCCCCAGGCCCAGCCGGCTGCAGCATGACCCGATGGATAGGAGCCGTTGGTCTTCAACCAGTCTTCCCTGGCGACGCAGATCGGCTTGTCATTGCCCACAGCCGGCCGGACCCGGTTGTAGTGATCCTTGGCGGCCGCCGTACTACGCCCGGCGTCAATGACCACCCGGTCCAGCAGTCTGGACAGGGTCGGCGTGGCCTGCGGCGTGATGGACTTGCCGATCGCGCAGGCAAAACTGCGATGGGCCAGGGGACCGAAAAGCTCGACATCCGCCCTGGCCTGGCGCCAGCGTGGCGAGCCTTCAAGAGCGCGGCTGGCGTCAAACGCCTCATGATCGGCGCGGTCCTGGGCTGATCCCGCTGCGGGCGGCGGCGGCACCACCAACAGGCTGTCAGGGAGTTGACCGGCAGCAAGATACCCAGTCGGGCGGGAAGCAGGAAGCGCCCCGACCATCTGAGCGGCCGCCGAAAGCGCTACGCCAGCGCCAACGATGAAAACAGCCAGGCTCAAGGCCCGACGCCCATCCCTTATTGGCACAAAATCAATCATTCGCCCCTCCCGCGTCATCAGCTCCGAATGTGAACGGCATGCGCCCAAGGTCAAGGGACGAAAGCCCTTGACCAGTAGCAATGTTATATCATAACGCTTATTGCTCGTGCCGGGGAGTTTTTGAACATGCGTTGTTGCTCGAGCCTGATGGGCGCCAGCCTGCTCGTTCTGATGGTCTCAGCGCCGGCTCTTGCCGCTGCGCCAAAGGACGACGCCGAGGTTGAGGAGCTGGTCGTCACGGGCGCGCCCTATGCCGTCTCCCTTGACACGGTAACGACCAGTTTGAGCATCGTCACCCGCGAGGATCTGGACGTGGCGCCCCCCGCCGGACTTGGTGAACTCCTGAGCGGCCAGCCAGGCTTGAGATCCACGGCCTATGGCCCGGGCGCCAGCCGTCCCGTCATCCGGGGCCTGGCAGGCCCCAGGGTGCTGGTCCTGCAGAATGGTGTCGGACTGGTGGACGCCAGCGCCCTGTCTCCCGACCACGCCGTAGCCTCCGAGCCTGGCGAAGCCTCCCGAATCGAAGTCCTGCGGGGCCCTTCAACCCTGGCCTATGGCGGCTCCGGCATTGGGGGCGTGGTCAA
>CAMAVA010000020.1 GCA_945861515.1 Brevundimonas vancanneytii
GCGAGTTTGGGACAATCGATCGTGTGAACAACCAAACCCTGGTCCGGCTGGACAATGCCCACAATTCGATCACCGGGAACGGGGGTACAGCAGGGTGCGAAATGCAGGCTGATGCCTGGGGTCAGCCCCCCGCCCCGCACAAAGATTCGCGCGCTTTTTCCGTCTTCGATCCGCCGCCGGGCCGACACGGCCGCGCGCTCGCTCTCCTTCAGGCCGGGAAACACGACTTCCAGAACCTCGACAGGCGATACCCTGCCGCGGCCGATGGCATCATAGAGGTCGTCTTCCGTCGCCGCCGCGACCCGCTCCAGGGCCGGCCGAAGGGAAACTCCTGAACGACTCTTGCCTGCGCGTTCAAAGGCCTGTTCCAGAGCAGCCTTGCCCAGCCGGAGGAATTCCTCCTTCTCCGTCTGGCGAATATGGCGACGAATGGCCGAGCGCGCCCGACCGGTGACTGTCAGGCTTCTCCAGTCCGGCGGAACGGAGGGCTTGTCGCCCCGGATGATCTCGACGACATCGCCATTGATCAGCGGAGTCCGAAGCGGCTTGAGTTCGCCATTGATCTTGGCGCCGATCGTGGTGTCACCGACCGAGGTGTGAACGGCATAGGCAAAATCGAGGGGCATGGCTCCCCGGGGCAGGCTGACCAATCTGCCCTTGGGCGTGAAGGCGAAAGTCTGGTCCAGAAACATTTCGAGCTTGGCGTGCTCAACCAGGTCTTCGGCGTCGCCGCCGTGTTCCAGCACCTGAACCAGTTGACGCAGGTTGGCGAGAGGGTCGCGGCCGCCTTCAGCCTCCATATGCTCGGCGTCGAACCCGTAGGCCTTGTTCTTGTAACGCCAGTGGGCGGCCACGCCGTCCTCCGCCACACGGTCCATGGCCTCGGTACGAATCTGCATCTCGATACGCATGCCCTTGGGACCGATGACCGTCGTGTGCAGGGAGCGGTAATTGTTCCGTTTGGGCGTGGATATGTAGTCCTTGAATCGCTCGGGGACGCAGGGCCAGGCTCGGTGGATGATACCCAAGGCCCGATAGCAGGCGTCTTCGGAATCGACGATCACGCGAAAGGCGTAGATGTCCGACAACTGGGAAAAGCCAATCGCCTTGCGCTGCAGTTTCCTCCAGATGGAAAAGGGGTGCTTTTCCCGTCCGGAAACGCGGCACGAGATCGATTCCCTGTCCAGGATTCTGGTGACCTCTCCGCTGACAACGCTTACAGATCGCCCCTGCTCTGTACGCAGGGCTTCCAAGCGCCTTTGGATGGCATGACGGGCGACCGGGTTCAGATGCTCGAACGCCAGTTCTTCAAGTTCCGTACAGATCCGATGACATCCGATGTTCCGCGCAAGGGGCGCATAGATGTCCAGAGTTTCGCGGGCGATCCGTTCACGCTTGGCCGGCTTCTTGATGAAGCTTAGCGTCCGCATGTTGTGCAGACGGTCCGCCAGTTTGACGAGAAGCACCCGAACATCCTTGCTGATAGCCAGGATGAACTTCCGCAGGTTCTCTGCCTGCCGGGTATATTCGGCCGTCAGTTCCAGCTTGGATAGCTTGGTGACTCCCTCCACCAGCTCGGCGACTTCGGAGCCGAAAAGGCTCTCGATATCCTGGCGGGACGCCTGTGTGTCTTCGATCACATCGTGCAGCAACGCTGTCACGATGGTGGCCGTGTCCAAACGGTATTCGGTAAGAATTCCGGCCACCTCGACGGGATGGGCAAAATAGGGATCACCGGAAGCACGGGTCTGGGATCCATGCATGCGCACAGCATAGACATAGGCCCTGTTGAGCAGGGCCTCATCCGCATCAGGTTCATAAGCCTTGACCCGCTCGATCAGTTCGAACTGGCGAATGAACTTCTGACGCCCGGCAGCCTTGTTCGCCGAATCTGTTGCCGTGGTTGAAGAGCGGTCAAGGGGAAGGGCGGCGGGGGTAGCCGCCTGAAGATCGAGAGGTTCTGCGCCTTCGGGGCTCAGTACCGCTCCTCCTGACCGCCATCACGGTCGCTCTGCAGCGCGCGGATCAATTCCGCCTCGCTCATCTGCATGTGGGTCGGATCCGAGAGCAGAGCGATGGTTTCCGCTTCTTCCTCAGCCTCTGTCCGCTCATCGACCCTCTGCAATGTGCCAATCAGGCTCTCACGAAGGCCGGCGCTGTCCACCACGTCGTCGGCAATCTCGCGAAGGGCGACAACCGGATTCTTGTCATTGTCACGATCGACCAGCAAGGCCGAACCGGCCGAGATGGCACGGGCCCGATGCGCCGCCATGAGGACCAGACCGAAACGGTTCGGGATCTTCTCAATGCAGTCTTCGACGGTGACGCGGGCCATGGAGTCTCTCAAGCGATGCCGGTGGAACCGCGCTACATAGAGTTTTGCGGGGCTTTGTGCAACGCCGCAAGAACATTCATTGCGCACGGATTCCACGGCCTAAGGGATTGCATTGCCCTACCCGGGGGGGCGGGCGGATTATTTAGAGGCGATAGGCGTCCAGTCCGACCGTGGCGCCAGCAAGAAGGTCAATTGCGGTTCTCTGTAAAACTGGATGGCGCCAGGTTGGAAGGATTTCCGCCAGTGGGCCCATTACGAACCTTCGCAAATGAGCGCGGGGGTGAGGTAGCTCGAGATCAGGTCCCGCCAGGATCGTTTCGCCGTGAGCGATGAGGTCAAGGTCCAGGGTTCGGGCGGCATTGGGTTGGCCCCTTTTCCGTCCAAAGGCCTCTTCGATCTTGTTCAGCGCTTCAAGCGTCGCGAGGGGACCGAATGCCGTCTCGACAACCACGACGCCATTCGTATAGGCAGGCATGGCGGGGTCTGGCCAGGCAGCGGACCGCCACCATCCGGACCGGGCGACGATCGTCAGTCCAAGACCGGAAAACTGGTCCAGGGCGGCGACCAGCAGGTCCTCGGATCGGCCGTGGCGACCGGGAAGATTGCTACCGATGCCGACCAGCACCTCGCCGGCGCAGATAGTCTTGCTATTTTTGATCAAGGATTTGAAACCAATGACGTTTTATCCCACCGAAAAACTCGCGTTGTTCATTGACGGCGCCAATTTCTATTCCCAGGCCAAGGCCCTGGGCATCGACATCGACTATCGCAAACTACTGGACGAATTTCGCAAGCGCGGGCTTCTGATCCGCGCCTATTACTACACAGCCATCGTCGAAGGTGACGACTACAGCCCCATCCGCCCGCTTGTCGACTGGCTGGACTACAATGGATTTACGCTCGTCACCAAGTCAGCGCGAAAATTCACCGACTCGCAGGGGCGCGACAGGTGGCGCGGCGACATGGACATCGAGATCGCGGTCGGCATGATGGAAATGGCCGAAGCTGCGGACCATCTGGTGCTGTTTTCAGGCGACGGAGATTTCCGGGCCGTGGTTGAGGCGATCCAGCGCAAGGGTGTGCGGGTGACGGTTGTTTCGACCGTGAAATCGCAGCCGCCGATGATCAGCGACGATCTGCGCCGACAGGCTGACCACTTCGTTGATCTTGCCGATCTGGGTGACATCATTGGCAGGCCTGGTCGGGCGCCGCCGCAGCGATACTCCCAGGACAGCCACCGGACCCGGGCAGAGATCGAAGCCGAGGACGAGCTCTGACCGTCCATGAACTCCCGTGATCAAGCCGAACCTGGCATAGGCGACAAGCGCCTCCTTGCCGAGCCAGGGAGGGATTGCCCCCTCTGTCCCAGATTGGTGGCCTATCGGCGAGAAAACCAACGGCAGAATCCTGACTGGTTCAACGGCCCTGCCCCATCGTTCGGCGACTGGAACGGGCGGCTTCTGATCGCCGGCCTGGCGCCGGGGCGGACGGGCGCCAATCGGACCGGCCGACCCTTTACGGGAGATCACGCGGGTCTGCTTCTTTACGGGACATTGCTGAAAACGGGGTTCGCCACTGGGGACTACGACGCCAGGACTGACGACGGCTTGCAACTGCGCGACTGCATGATCACCAACGCCGTCCGTTGCGCACCGCCTCAGAACAAACCTGAAACGGCCGAAGAACACAATTGCCGGCCCTTCTTCGCAGCCACTCTCGCCGCCATGCCGCGATTGAAGGTGATTGTGACGCTTGGCGACGTTTCAAGACGCAGCCTGATGCGGGCTCTGGGCTTGAAAGCGACCGCCGGACTGTCCGGTCACGCGTCTGAATTCGATGCTGCCGGCTACCGGGTGATCAACAGCTATCACTGCTCACGGCTGAATACCAACACGGGTCGGCTGACGCCTGAGATGTTCCAAGCGGTGTTTGAACGGGCTCGCCTGCTGATCGAAAACGCCGGCAAGGACTGATGTTCGCCTAGCCCCTGTCCCGCATGAGCCTGGCCTTGTCTCTTTGCCAATCGCGTTCAGCGACGGCCTCGCGCTTGTCGTGAAGCTTCTTGCCCTTGGCGAGGCTGATCTCAAGCTTGGCGATGCCCTTGTCGCTCCAGTAGAGCCTGGTCGGAATGATTGTCCGCCCTTCCCGCTGGACGGCTCCAATCAGGCGGCTGATCTGCTTGCGCTTCAGCAGCAGTTTTCGGGGCCGGCGGGGCTCGTGGTTGAAGCGATTGCCGCCCGCATAGGGCGGAATATCCGCATTGATCAGGACAATCTCGTTGCCCTCCACCGATGCATAGGATTCGGCGATATTGGCGCGGCCGTTGCGCAGGCTCTTGACCTCCGTGCCGGTCAGGACAAGCCCGGCCTCCATGGTCTCATCCAGAAAATAGTCGAACCGGGCGCGCCGGTTCTCGGCGATGAGGTTGCTGGCCATCAGAGGACGCCGGCGTCCCGCATCGCATCCAGCACTAGAACACGGGCGGTTTCCGAGCAGGGTACGATGGGCAGCCGGCAGGCTTCAGAACAGAGACCCAGTGTCGCGAGCGCAAACTTGGTCGGCGCCGGCGACGCGTCGGCGAACAGGGCCCTATGCAGGCGGATCAGGCGGTCCTGCCAATACTTCGCCGTCTCCCAGTCGCCAGACATGCAGGCATTGTAGAAAGTGGAGCAGGCTTCCGGCGCAACATTGGCCGTCACCGAAATGCATCCATGACCGCCATGGGCCATGTAGCCAAGACCGGTGGGATCATCTCCAGACAGCAGGATCCATTCCGGTCCACAGGTTATCCGCTGCAGGCTGATGCGGGTCAGGTCCCCAGTGGCGTCCTTGATCCCCAAGATATTCGGAAGGGCTGACAGTCGCTCCAGCGTTTCATGGGCCATGTCCGAGCCGGTTCTGGAGGGCACGTTGTAGACGATCACCGGCAGTTGGACGGCGTCGTTGATGGCTTCGAAATGCCGGAATATGCCTTCCTGACTTGGCCGGTTGTAATAAGGCGACACGATCAGGGCTGCGTCCGCCCCGACGGCCTTGGCGTGCCGGGCCAACTCAATGGCTTCAGCTGTGGCGTTGGACCCAGCGCCCGCGATTACCGGAACACGCCCGCGGGCCGTCTGGACGCATAGTTCTACGACTCGCCTGTGCTCGTCATGGCTGAGCGTGGCCGTCTCTCCGGTCGTACCGACAGGAACCAGCCCGTGAACGCCTCCGGCGATCTGCCTTTCGACCAGAGCAACAAACGCAGCCTCATCGACCGCACCGTCACGAAAGGGCGTTACAAGCGCCGGAATGACGCCTTTGAACGGAGATTGGAACATGGCTTGCAAAAGGCCGTGAGATCGCCGCTTTCGCTTGCGGCTATGGAATGGGGGCGGACAATATGTCCGCCTGCCCCGCCTTCGCAATGGGCGGGTGTCGTATTGTGTTGGAGGATGGCGAGTGGCGTTGAAGATTCGGGTGTTTTTGACTGCAGGCGGATGCACGGCGCTGGGCCTGGGCGGCGCGTTTGCCGCAGAAACTGCGGCAACCCAGCAACCCGCCATAATCTCGCACCCCCCCATTCCCGACTATGCCATTCAAAGCGAGACCGACGGTGAAACTCTGTTGGCGGTGTTCTCAGCCGCCAAATCGGGGGATGGAGCTCGCATTAGAGTGCTCATCACAAGCCTCCAGGACCCCTTGGCCAGAAAGATTGCGACCTGGGCGCTGGCAGACGCGGCAGCCGATTCGCTCTCGTTTTTCGAAGCCGATTCTGCGCGGCGCGACCTGGCAGGCTGGCCCAGGGGCGCAAACAGGCAGGCCAGCGCCGAACGGAAGCTGGAAACTTCCGGCCTCGATACCGGTCGGATCATCGACTGGTTTGGCGGAGCAGAGCCCCAGACGGTCGAAGGCGCCATGGCTTTGGCTTCCGCGCTCAGGGTTCAAGGGCGCAGGCCGGAAGCGGCAAACCTGATCCGCACTTGGTGGAGAACCCGACTATTTGACGTTGATCCGCAGCGGTCGTTGCGGGCCAGGTTTGGCGATTTTCTGACCGAGGAAGACCATCTGGCCCGGACTGACATGCTGCTTTACGGCCCCCAAGGGCCAGCTGCCCGTGAAATGGTCGATAGTCTGGTTGGTCCTGATCGCGCCTTGGCCGAAGCCAGAATGGCGCTGCGTGCCAGACGATCCAATGCCAACAACCTGGTAGCACAGTTGGATGCCGAGCAGCGACGCAACCCAGGCCTGATTTTTGAACAATCCCTCTACTTTCACAAGGCCGGGATGACGGGGATGGCCTACAGTCTGACCGGTGGCTTTCGTGCGCCACCTTCAGAAGAGGTCGCCGCCAGGATCTGGCCAGAAAAGCGCCGAATGCTGGTCAACGCTCTTCAGGAGGGCAATAACCCGGCAGCCTATCAGATTGCCCGTGACCCCGGCGTCACGACTGGTGCAGACGCAGCGGAAGCAGAGTTCTATGCCGGCTGGATAGCGCTAACCCGGCTGAATGATCCCTCTGCGGCCGCCGCTCATTTTGCAAGGTTGGCCGGCGCCGGCGTTTCGCCAATCACCCAGGGCAGGGCTCTGTACTGGCAAGGTCGGGCAGCCGAAGCCCTCGGGGATCCAGCAGGGGCCCAATCGTTCTACAGTCAGGGAGCCAAGCACATAACGGTCTTCTATGGGCAACTGGCTGCGCAGAAGGCGGGCATCAAATCGATCAATCTAGGCAAGGACCCGGTGATCACGGCGGCAGATCGGAGCCGGTTCGATGGCCGGGAAGTGGTGAGAGCGGCCCGAATCCTCAACAGAATTGGAGCCAAGGATCAATTCCGCGCCTTTGTGCTCCACATTGATGATGTCCTGCCGACCGCAGCCGAAGCTGCACTTCTGGTGGATCTTGCACGTTCCTCAGGAGATCAGGACCTGGGCATGCGAGCCGTGCGGACGGCAGCTCAGCGTGGCTTCATCTTACCGGAACGTGGCTATCCGGTCCTGACCACGCCCGTTGTCCCTGGCGGCGCCGAGCCGGCCTTCGTCTTGAGCATCACGCGGCAGGAAAGCAACTTCGACCCCAGGGCCCGATCCGGTGCAGACGCCCGGGGCATGATGCAATTGCTGCCGGCCACAGCGCGATCAACGGCCAGATCTCTGGGCGAACCTTTTGATCTGGAAAGGCTCTACGACGCCAGCTTCAACATGCGGCTCGGTGCGCGCTATCTGGGCGACATGACCAGTACGTTCAATGGTTCCTATGCCATGGCTGCCGCCGGCTACAACGCCGGTCCTGGCAGGCCGGCACAGTGGATCAGTCTTTGCGGAGACCCCAGAGGCGCCACGACTGATCCATTGAACTTCATCGAGTGCATTCCGTTTTCCGAAACCAGGAACTACGTCATGCGCACCCTGGAAACCATGCAGGTCTACAGGGCCAAGCTGAATGGCGGCGCCGCACCACTTGACCTTGCCGGCGACCTGAAAAGGGGCGGCTACAGCTACACGGTTCTCGGCGCCAACTAGAGGATGTTCCGATAAGTATGGAGCGGTGCTCGGAACATGCTCTACCACTCTGAATTAGAGCGCTTTTTCCGTTTTGCTCGGTTCGAGTATAACCGAACAGTCTCTGGAACGCCCGGCTCGCTGTATGCAAGGCGCCGTCCGATCGCGTCATCCTGCCGTGGCGGATCAGGCCGCTAGGAGGATCCTCCCACCTGACGACGCCGGACGGCGAGGGTCGGGCCCACGTCCGTGTCGATCAGTGCGCCGTGAAGGCCGAAGACGTACTCAAGGGTCTCTTGGGTCAAAACGGATCGAACTGTCCCGTCAGCCCGGATCCGTCCCTGCTCAATCACAATCAGACGGTCGCAACTGCGTGCAGCGAGATTCAAGTCATGCAGCGTCACCACAATGGCGACTCCCGCCCTCGCCTCCTGCCTCAAGACGTCCATGGCGAGAAGCTGGGCATCAGGATCCAGACCGGCCACCGGCTCGTCCGCAACCAGAAGGGCGGCCCTGGTAGCCAATAGCCGGGCCAGAAGCACCTTTGCGCGTTCGCCGCCGGAAAGATCGAGCACCCCGCGTTCAGCAAGGGTCTCCATACCGACGCGGGAAAGGCAGGTCATGGCCAGTTTTCCCGCCGCTTCGGCGTCGAGGTCTGGCGCGCCGAGCTCGACGATTCGATGCGCCAGAAGGTTCCATCCAATTCGCCGTTCCTGCGGAAGATAGCCGCAAAGTCGGGCGCGCTCGCTCAACGAAAGGTCTGACAAATGCCGACCGCCCAACACAACCGATCCGCTGCGCAGAGGCAGAAGTCCCAGTCCGGCCCGGAGCAGAGTTGTCTTGCCGGCCCCATTCGGCCCAATCACGCCGACCACTTCGCCGGGGCGGACGGTGAGGGAAAGGCCGCTAAGAACATCCCGAGCCCCGGGTCCTGCAGTGACACCCCGAAACTCCCAGGCAGAAATCATGATCGCCAACTCCGCGCCGATCTCAAGGCGACCAAGGCAAAGAGCGGAGCGCCAAACAGCGCAGTAACCACTCCAAGCTTAAGTTCCTGCTCCGAGGGCGCCAACCTTGCGAAGAGATCGGAGGCGACCAGCAGCAGCCCGCCTGCCAGGGCAGATGGCGCCAAGGCGCGGCCGGGCTCATCCCCCACAAAGCTGCGAACCAGATGGGGGGCGGCAAGACCCACGAACCCCACAACCCCAGCAGCCGCCACGGCGGCGCCCGTGATCAAGGCCGCGCCCGCCACCGCCGCCATTCGAAACCGGGCCATCGGTAGTCCAGACAATGAGGCTGTTTCCTCTCCCAAGGTGAGCATGGTCAGGCCTCGCCCCGACCAAAGACACAGTCCGGCTCCCAGAACCATGGGAGCGAGTGCACGCAGAATATCGCCGATGTCGCGGTTCTCTACCGAGCCCAGCAGCCAGTTCATGATCTCAGCCGTCGCAACAGGCGAAGGCGAGAAATTGAAGATCAGCGCCGTTAGAGCTCCGCCGAGCGACGACAGGGAAATACCCATCAAGATCAGCGCCTCCGGTTCCTTGAAGCGGGCAGATAGCCCCAGGACGATCGCACCCGCCAGAGCAGCCCCCGCCAGGGCGCCAGCCTCCACAGCGCCCGATAAGCCGGCCATACCCAAGGCTATGGCCGTGGCGGCACCCAGTCCTGCAAAGGCGGAAACGCCCAGGACGCCTGGATCGGCCAAAGGGTTGCGAAGCAGGCCCTGGAGTGTTGCCCCGGCCAGTCCCAGGCCTGCGCCGATGAGACCCGCCATCAAGGCTCTGGGGGCCCGAATGGTCCAGAGCACTTCTCCCGCTGGCGAGGTTGGAGTCAGGAAAGCTTCCCAATACTGGTCAGGAGTAAGCGCTGTTGCACCAAACAAAACACTGCATACTATTAGCAATAGCAGGACGAGGCAAAGCCATGCCTGAAATGAGAAAAACCTCGCCCATTTCATCTTCTTGCCAACTTGCTCAGAATTTCCACACCGTCTGCGGCAAACCAGGCTGGACAACTCATAATCGAGCCGGGAAGTGCGGCGATCTGCCGGCCCGGGAATTGGCGCTTCAGAGACGCATGACGGCCCATGCCCCAGCGCTCGAAGGCGGCGGATAGTTGATCAAAGAACCCAAGGACGTAACCTCGCGGGGGGGACAGCACCAGGGACTCGAGCGGTGCGGCTGAATAGCCCGGACGCCTGGCGGCATTTTTCAGCCCGGCGGCCCTCATCATGGCCCCGATCAGGGTGCCATCACCGGCGGTGAAGCCGCTTGGCGTCAGATATAGCGCTGATCGTCCGTCCCAAGCTCCGCTAGCGGAAGCCAGTTGGCTATCCATTCGACGGATCAAGGCCTCACCCCGTGGTGTGGCGTCCAAGGCGCCTGCCACGACCCTGATGTTGCGACGGATGCCGGCAAAATCCTCGGCGTCTCGGATCTGCACGACTCGAACACCGTGGGCCTGAAGGGCCCTCTCAAGGCGCGCGTCCCCTCCCCAATAACGAACAGCGGTGTCCGGTCGTGCGGCGAGAAGCGATTCAGCTGTCACTCGAATGGTCGGCAGCCCTTTCGCCATCGTGCGCAGCCTGGAATCGGCATCGTCTGCTCGGTGCGACAAGCCCACAATGGATTCACGCGGCGCCAACGCGAGCACATATTGATCGGCGCACTGGTCAAGCGACACAACCCGGGCGGCCGCCGCCGCTTCGTTGAAGAGGGTGCAGGCTGCCAGAACTCCGACAAGGAAGACCAGTCCAGTTTCCAGGGTGGGGTGCATCATCCGGGACCCATGGCCACGAAACTGGCCGAGCCTCAAGGCCAGACCGTCGGCTGCTATCTGACTTAGTCCGTGACCAGACCACAAAGCATACTTTCCAGCAGGACCGTGCGAAGGTCCTGTGTCGGCGCCCAACCAAAATCTGGCTTGGTGATCAAGAGCGATACCAGTCCGTGACAGGCGGTCCAGAGCGCTTGGGCGGCGCTTTCAGCGGTTCCGAGCTTGAGTCTGCCGGCGTCGGAAATTTCCTGGACCACGCCGAGGAACTTCCGGAAGCACCGCTCGCCCAGCTCCTGGGTTGCTGCCACCTTGTCGTCCGACAACATTCCGCCGTGTCCGCAGAACACCAGCTGGTAGGCATTCGGGTTCTCGAGCGCGAAAGTCATATAGGCCTGAAGCATGAGACGAACCCTGCTGAGTGGGTCTTCTTTTCTGCCGGAAATCTCGCTGTTGAGCGCCAGCAATCGATTGATTGCCGTGTCGCTGATTTCAAGCAGGATTTCGTCCTTGTCACGAAAGTGCATGTAAAGCGCGGTCGACGAAACCCCGACCTCATCCGCGATCTTCCGGATGGTCGCGCCCTGGTATCCCTCTGCCAAAAATATCCTTTGGGCGGCCTCAAGTATCTCGCCCCTTCGCAGGTGACCGTCACCTTTGGGCTTTCGCGCTGAGCGCACAGGCTTCTTCAGTGCCACGGTCACTTTGATCAGCCCCCTGCGTTCCCCGAACGATACTAAACGTCAATCACCAGACCCGAGCAAGCCTCGCATCGCCGCAGCCGGCGCATGTTCAACTGGCCTCCCGCCCCTGCGCCGCTGGACGAAGCCTGCGTCGCCGCGTAAGCCCCCTGCATGACTGCGCGATACCCCCGCGTCGCCGACGCCCCAACACTGCTGTCCACCCGCTCCTGGTCTGACTATGCCCTGATCGATAGCGGAGATGGTCGCAAGCTAGAGCGCTACGGCCCTTTTCGAGTTATTCGGCCAGAGCCCCAATGTCTGTGGGGGCCGGCCTTGCCGGTCAGTGACTGGGAAAAGGCCGACGCCGTTTTTGATCCGACTGACGAGGAAGAGGAGGGGCGCTGGCGATTTGCCCGCCTCGCCCCTGAAAACTGGCCGCTACAATGGGGTGATGTTAGGTTTCATGGCCGATTCACGAACTTCCGGCACCTAGCCTTCTTTCCGGAGCAAGCGGCGAACTGGTCATGGATCGACGCAAGAATCCGTTCCGCCGGACGCCCCTTGCGAATTTTGAACCTGTTTGGTTACACCGGCGTCGCCAGCCTCGTCTGTGCTGCAGCCGGCGCCCAGGTGACCCATGTGGACGCATCCAAGAAGTCCGTCGCCTGGGCCCGCGAAAACGCAATCCTTAGCCGCCTCGACGAAAAGCCAGTCCGTTGGCTAGTTGAGGACGCCAAGAAGTATGTTCAGCGCGAACTGAGACGCGGGGTGACCTATGACGGAATCATCCTGGATCCCCCGAAGTTCGGGCGCGGCCCGACCGGAGAAACATGGCGCCTGTTCGAAGACCTGCCCGAAATGGTTCGGCTGTGCGGCCAGCTTCTGACCAAAGACGCCTCATTCATGCTCTTGAACGCCTATGCCGCCCGCATTTCGGGGGCGGCTCTATCCGGGTTGCTGGCGGATACCTTGAAGGACCGCGCCGGTGAAATTGACTGGGGCGAACTGGCCCTTGAGCAGGAAGGCGGCAACCGGCGGATCGGACTTTCCTTTTTTGCTCGTTGGCTGTCGTGAACTGGCGGCAGGTAACTTCCTTGACGAATGACACGGTCAAGGCTGCCAGGGCGCTCCATATGCGCAAGGCCCGTGATGAGTCCGGCGAGTTTCTGGCCGAGGGCCTGAAGATCATCACCGAAGCCGTGGATCAGGGCGTCGTTCCCCGGGTGCTGATGTTCGGCCGGGCCGCTGCGAACCATCCGCTGTTGATCCGGGCTGCAGAAGCAACGATGACTTCTGGTGGCGAAGTGATTGAGGTGACGCCTGAAATTCTCGAAAAGATCGCGCGGCGCGACAATGCCCAGCCCGCCTTGGCAATTTTTCGCCAGTCCTTCCGGACACTGGATGAAATCGAACCTGAGTCCAATGGCTGTTGGGTCGGCCTTCAGCAGGTCCGGGACCCCGGAAACCTCGGAACTGTCGTGCGGACGATCGATGCCGCGGGCGGCGGCGGGGTCATCCTGATCGGCGACTGCTGCGATCCTTTTTCCGTTGAAGGCGTCAGGGCCACGATGGGATCCATTTTTGCGGTCCCCCTGATCAAGGCCACGGTCGAGGAGTTCCTGGCCTGGAGAGTCAACTGGCCGGGCTCTGTCGTCGGCACACTGCTCTCGGCAACAACCGACTATCGGAAAGCAGTCTACGAATCTCCGACCCTTATCCTGATGGGCAACGAGGCACAGGGACTTCCGCCACAACTCGCGCAGGCTTGCGATGTCAACGTCAAGATACCCATGCGGGGGCGAGCCGATAGCCTCAACCTGTCCGTTGCCACTGGCATCATGATCTATGGGGTCACAAATCAACTACACCCATAGCCTTTCCGGGCCATGGCAACCGGACCCAGTCCTGTGATTGACGCGCTGGCGGTCATCGCGCGCAGGCTCAGGTTCCCCTGGGTTTTGCCCGGGTTGTGGCAATCGCTGTCCAGGGATCTTCCGGCCAGAGATGTCGCGGGTAACGCCCGCGCATGTCCGAGCGGACATCCTTCCACGAGCCGCGCCAGAAGTCAGGCAGGTTGCGAGTGACCTGCAGTGGACGATGCGCCGGCGACAACAGGGACAGCACCAGCGGTTGGCTTGCTACGCCAGGATGCTCATCCAGCCCGTAGAGCTCCTGGACCCGCACGGACACAGTTGGGCCGGCTTCTGCCTCATAGTTTATGGCTAGTCTGGTTCCCGTGGGGGCAGTCCATCGCGGGGGCGCGGCCAGTTCAAGAGCTCGTCGCTGATCCCAGGGCATCAGCGAGAGCAAAGCCGCCGCGATGTCTTCATCAGCCAGTCCCGCCAGACTCCGTCGTCCCGCCAAAAGAGGCGCGAGCCAAGATTCAAGCTGCGCCAAGAGAGCAGGCTCCGAGAAATCCGGCCAATGTTCCGGCTGCTGTCGCTTGAGATAATTGACTCTTGCCAATAGCGAGCGGGAGGCGACCCCCGACAGGATGGCGCCAAAACCTTGACTCCGGACCTGATCCAGCAAGGCCGCCATGATCAAGGCTGATTCTGGAACGTCGATCTGCCTGTCTTCGATCACCAGACGATCCAGTCTCGTCAGGCGGCGTGCTCGAACCTTGCCGTCCGCTTCGGTCGCCAGACGATCTTCGCGAACCAGACGATCCCCGAAGGCTTGCCGGATTCCGTCCAGCGAGATCGGCGCCGCCAGCAGGATTCGATCCCGCTCTTCGCCTCCGCCCAATTCGCCGATGGCCAGCCAAGGCTCCCGCGCCAAAGCCTCGGTCGGCGACATGTGCGCCCCTCTGCCATTCGCAAGCAGAAACTCGCCAGGCTTTCCCTTGGCCTTGGCGATGCGCTCCGGAAACGCTTCGGCCAGTAGCAGACCCGGAGTCAGATGGGGGCGTGTCCCGGATTTCCCGGCCAGCCGCACCCATCTCTGACAGAGAGCTTGGGCTTCCCGGGCTCTTGGACTGCGATCGGCGCCAAAGGCTTCCAGCCTGTGAAGGAGATCAACCTCGCGCCCACCCAGACCGCGTTCTGACAGAAGCGCCGCGATCTGAGCAGCCAAAGGCCCCTGTCCGCTGGCGGCGCCACACAGAATCATGTGCGCCAGCCGAGGCGGCAGCGGCAGGTTGGATAGCGCCCCGCCATGGGCTGTGAGGTTCCCCTGGCTATCCAGCGCCCCAAGTCTGGCCAGCAGGCTTCTGGCCTCGGCAAACGCCCCAATGGGAGGCGGATCCAGAAAGGCGAGATCTGATGGGGAGCGGACACCCCATCGAGCCAGATCGAGAGCCAGCCCAGACAGGTCAGCCTCAAGAATTTCCGGGCGACCAAACGGGACCAGGGCGCGAGTTTCGGCTTCTTCCCAAAGTCGATAACAGACCCCTGGCTCGGTGCGCCCTGCTCGGCCCCGCCGCTGATCTGCGGCGGCTCGCGACACCCTGACAGTGTCCAGGCGGGTCAGACCGCTTGAGGGCTCAAATCTGGGCACTCTCGATAAGCCGCAATCGACCACAACCCTGACGCCCTGAATCGTCAGGCTCGTCTCGGCGATTGAGGTGGCCAGCACCACTTTTCGGCGGCCGCTAGCGGCCGGCCTGATGGCCAAATCCTGGTCGCCAGGAGCCAAAGCGCCATACAGCGGTGCAACATCAACATCTGCCGGCACGCCGAGCTCAAGCAGCAGCCGCCGGGTCCGCAGGATTTCACCCTGGCCGGGAAGAAAGGCCAGAATACTTCCGAACTCTTCCGCCAGGATGCGCCGAATGGCCCTGGCGACCTGACCTTCGAGGCGATCCGCCGGATTTCGACCCAGATAGCGGGTCTCCACCGAAAAGGCCCGCCCCCGACTTTCCAGAACTGGCGCGTCACCAAGCAGCCGGGCGACTGCGGCTCCGTCCAGGGTTGCGGACATAACGAGCAGTCGCAGATCGTCTCGGAGAAGTTGCTGACAGTTCAGCGCCAATGCCAATCCAAGGTCGGCGTCCAGGCTACGCTCGTGAAACTCGTCAAACAAAACCGCTGCCACGCCGCCAAGGCCGGGGTCGTCCTGAATCATGCGGGTGAAGACCCCCTCGGTCACCACCTCGATCCGCGTCGCCCTCGAGACGCGCGCATCCATTCTGACCCGATATCCCACGCGCTCGCCGACCGACTGACCCAGCATTTGCGCCATCCGGGCAGCTGCAGCCCGCGCCGCCATCCGGCGTGGCTCAAGCAGAATCAGTTTTCCATCTCCGACCCACGACTCCTCGAGCAAAGCCGGCGGAACGCCTGTCGTCTTTCCCGCACCAGGCGGCGCCACAAGCACCGCACAGGCTGAAGTCGCGAGCGCCGCCTTCAAGGCAGGCAGTATTTCCTCGATGGGCAACATGGGAAGCGGTTTAGTCCGCCAATCGCCCGTCGTCACCGCAAGCCGTTGCGCCCGACAGCTTTGCTGCTAACGTCCCGCAGGATAACCGCTGGCGACTGGCCGGCTCTAGGGGAGCGAGACGCATGTCCGCAGACGGCGCGCCAACCGGCAACCGCCTTTTCTTGAAAAAATCCATCGCCAACATCCAGAAGGAGGCGGCCAAGAGCGAATTAAAGCGCTCCCTCGGCCCGCTCAATCTGATGAGCCTTGGCGTGGGCGCCATTATCGGTGCGGGAATTTTTGTTCTGACCGGCCAGGTCGCTTCCGCAAACGCGGGTCCGGCCATCATGCTGTCGTTCGTCGTCGCAGGCATTGCCTGCGCTCTAGCCGGCCTTTGCTATGCGGAACTGGCGTCGACAATGCCGGTGTCCGGCTCGGCCTATACCTACGCCTATGGCACCATGGGCGAGATCTTTGCCTGGATCATGGGCTGGCTGCTGGTGCTTGAATATGGCATCGCGGCCTCGACAGTCGCAGTGGGTTGGTCTGGCTATGTGGTCAGCATGCTCCATGATTTCGGAGTCAATTTTCCGACGATGATGGTGGCGGGCAAGGAAGCCCCTCAATGGGCGACGCCGCTGATCCAGGCCATTCCCAACGACGCGGGCAATCTGGTGTTCCAGATGACTGGGACCCTGAACCTGGTTGCGGCCATCGGCATCGCCATGGTTTGCGGTCTTCTGGTTCTGGGCGTTAGCGAGTCTGCCAATGTCAACAATGTGATCGTGATGATCAAGGTGATCGTGCTCATCACCTTCATTGCCGTGGGGGTCACCTATATCAACCCGGCCAACTGGCACCCCTTCATCCCGGAAGCGACCGGCAAGGCTGGGGAGTTCGGCGTGAGCGGCATCTTCCGCGGCGCTGCAATCATCTTCTTTGCCTATGTCGGGTTCGAAGCAGTCTCCACGGCAGCTGCCGAGGCCAAGAACCCAAGCAAGGACGTCCCGATCGGTATCCTCGGCGCCTTGATCATATGCACTGTCATCTACATGGCTGTCGCGGCCGTCATGACCGGTGTGGTCCCCTATAAGGAACTGGCCAGCCCGGCTCCGATTGCGGTTGCCATCGACCGCATGGGCCTGGAATGGGCGGATGTGCCACTGGCAACGGCCGAGGGCGGCAAGCTGAACCTGATCGCCTTCCTCATCAAGATCGGCGCCATCACGGGGCTTAGCTCGGTCATGCTGGTGCTGTGCTACGGCCAGACTCGCATCTTCTACACCATGGCGCGCGACGGCCTTCTGCCGAAGGTTTTCGCGGAGATTCACCCCAAATTCCGCACGCCATGGATGGGCACCATCCTTCTGGGCGTGGTGATTGCGGTTTGCGCTTCGTTCCTGCCCATCAGCCTGCTCGGAGATCTGGTGTCTCTGGGCACAGCCGTCGCCTTCTCGATTGTCTGTCTTTCGGTGATCTATCTGAGGGTCACGCACCCCGAACTTCCGCGCCCCTTCAGGGTTCCGGGAGGCATCGTGACAGCCGTCTTGGGCATTCTGTCGTGCCTGTTCCTCGCCTGGCAGAATTTCAAGCCGATGATCGATCGCGCCTTGGCGGATGATCCGGTTCCTTTGACCATTCTGGGGGTCTACGCTCTGGTCGGCGCAATTGTTTACGCCGCCTACGGCTATTGGAACTCAAAACTGGCCAAGGGTATCGACATTACCGAAGATAGCAGTCTTCCCACCCCTGCTGAGGCCCTGGGGCGTGGCGTGGATGATATCCGGAACTGAGACCGGCAATGTTCAGCACAGCGGTCTGGACTAGACCCGGGAGAAATTCCGGGTCGGCTCCATTCCAAGTTTTTTGCTTGTCACTAGCCCCAGCCATCGTTCTGCCGAGTTTTCCAGAGCGGGCGGTTACCAAAAGGAAGGAGATCCGGTGAAAGAGCCCCCGATCCGAGCCGTGATCGCACCGGTAACCCCCTTGCAGCAAAACTGCACCATAGTCTGGTGCACTCGGACCATGAAGGCGGCGATCATCGATCCGGGCGGAGAGGCGCCGCGCCTGTTGAAAGCACTGGCAGATCACGGCCTCACTCTCGAAAAAATCTGGATCACACACGGACATATGGACCACGCCGGCGCCACGGCTGAGATCAAGGATTCCACCGGCTGTCCCATCGAGGGTCCTCATCGAGACGACCAATTCTGGATTGACCGGATCGCTGACAGCGGCAAGCAGTACGGCATGCCTAACGCACGTGGCTTCACGCCGGACCGCTGGCTTCAAAATGGGGACGTCGTCACGCTCGGCGAAACGCATTTCGAGGTCTATCACTGCCCTGGGCACACGCCTGGTCATGTCATTTTTTTCCATCGCGAAGCGCGGTTCGCCCAGGTCGGGGATGTCCTATTCAAGGGATCGATCGGACGAACCGATTTTCCCAAAGGCAATTTTCAAGACCTGATCTCGGCCATTACGACCAGGCTCTGGCCGCTGGGCGACGATGTCGCCTTTGTGCCGGGTCATGGTCCGATGAGCACCTTTGGTTTTGAACGCAAGGCCAACCCCTATGTTTCGGACCTCGCGATCGAATCCATGGCGGACTGAATGCTGCCTGACCTACCGGGCCTGAGAGGACCGCATAGTTTGCTGTTCCGAGGCGCTGAGGCGGCCGTATTTGTTCAGGTCTGCCCGGCTGAACAGGAATGACACAGCAGCCTTGAACTCGGACTTTGAAACACTTCCATCCCGGTTCAGATCGGCCGGACCAATCGGATTGCGTCCGCCCAGAAACTGAGACACCCGTTTCTGCTCCGCAGTGTCAATCGTGCCGTCCCTGTTGGCGTCCATTCGGGAGAACCGGCTCTCGGCGACTTCCTCGTGTTCGGCAAGCGTAACAATGCCATCCCCGTTCATATCCGATGACAGGGGTCGTGGCTGAGCAAAGGCAGTCCCGGACACGGCGGAAAAAATCAACGTGGTGACAAGCGCGACCTGCTTCATGGTCATCTCCTTGTTGGGTTCCGACGTTGGCGTTGACCCTTTGCAGAATTATGTCCTCCGCGAAATCCGGCCGCTACCTTGAAGGCTCAGCCTAGTCCGATGGATAAGACACTGATTCAAGAGACACCGTCGGGAGAGCATCCCGCAACAGTCTTGCTCGTAGATGACGATTCCGGAATTCGCGACCTGGTCAGCGAGTTTCTGACCCAGCATGGTTTTCGAGTCGAAACAGCATCCGATGCTCGATCCATGGCGACGGTTCTGGCACGGGGTCCCGTGGACCTGGTTGTCCTGGATGTGATGATGCCGGGCGAAGATGGCCTGTCCGTCTGTCGAAGACTGACCGGCCAACCGAATGCCCCAGCGGTGATCATGCTATCGGCCATGGGCGAAGATACAGACAGGATCGTGGGTCTGGAGCTGGGCGCCGACGACTACCTTCCAAAACCCTGCAATCCCAGGGAACTGCTCGCCAGGGTCAAGGCTGTCCTGAGACGGAGACGGGAGCCAGCGGCGAGCCAGGCGCCCGGAACCTCGGCGATCTGCTATTTCGCAGGCTGGCGCCTTGATCTGGTGAGAAGAGAGCTCCGGTCCCCCCAGGGGATCATGGTAAATCTGTCCGGCGGAGAGTTTTCGTTGCTGAAGGTCTTTGTCGAGCGACCTCAGCGTATTCTGACCCGCGACCAACTTCTGGACATGGCGCGCGGCCGGGATAACGAGGCCTACGACCGCGCGATCGACGTACAGATCAGCAGACTTCGCAAGAAACTCGACGACAGCGCCGGGGATGCGGAACTGATCCGGACCCTTCGAAACGAAGGTTACATGTTCGTGCCTCGGGTCGCTCGCTCAGCATGAGGATGGGTTTCCAGGGCGCACCCTTGTTCGCACAGGTCATGGGCCTCGTGTTGCTCAGTCTCTTGGCCGCGCCAATTACCAGCGGAATCATGCTGTTCAGTTTGCCGCCGCCATCACCCGATGCGTATCGCTTGAGCGAAATCCTGGCTGCCCTTGAAAAGCCCGGTGTGTACCAGGTCGCCGACGGCGGCCCACTGGTGGTCAGATATCAGGCTCGGCCGCCTGAAGGCCCTTACCCCACAGGCCCCTGGCACGACTCACTTCGTTTCGGCCTTGCAACAGCGCTGGGCCAGGAACCCCAAAATGTTGTTGTAAAGCTGGGGAGCCGCCGGCAGGGACCGTTTCTGATCGAGCGCCGGTTGGAACGGCAAATTAGACTTCATCTTCCCCCGCGAACGCCGCCCTTTGAGGGCCAAGATCTTCCGAGATTGTCCCGTCGCATCGACGAACGCTTGATCTTTGCTCCCTTCACCACAGCGGTTCGTCAGCGAGATGGCCGGTGGCTTGTCGCCCGTCCTCAGCTATCGTTTCGTTGGGACGCTTGGCCGACACGGGTCATGCTGACTCTCATGCTTTCGATTCTGCTCATCGCGCCCGTTGCCTGGCTCTTTGCCCGGCGGCTCTCGGCGCCCATGGGCGCGTTTGCGAAAGCGGCAGACCGTCTCGGCCGGGACCCTGCCGCCCCGCCGCTGGAGATGTCAGGCTCATCGGAGGTAAAGGCCGCCGCAGGCGCCTTCAACAAGATGCAGGAAAGACTGCGTCGCTACGTCGAGGATCGAACCGCCATGGTGGGTGCAATCGCCCACGACCTGCGAACTCCGCTGACCCGGCTCAGGTTCAGGATTGAGGCCGCCCCCGAAGCACTCCGCGAAAAAATGGCCAGCGATATCGACCAGATGGAGGCCATGATCGCGGCCACACTCGGGTTCGTTTCGGAAGCCAACCGACCCGCAGCCAGAACCCGCATGGAACTGGCGTCTCTTGTCGAGAGTGTCCTCGATGAGGCCGCTGAGATGGGCGAAAATGCTTCCATCGAAAGGACCGATCGATTGATCATCGAAGGGGACCCTGTCGCTCTGCGCAGGATGATCGCCAACCTTGTCGACAACGCGCTTAAATATGGCGGAGCGGCGCGGGGTCGGGTGTATGCGCTCGATGGCTATGCGGTGATCGAGATTGACGATGACGGCCCCGGCGTTAGATCGTCTGACGCGGAGCGAGTGTTCGACCCCTTTTTCCGAGGCGAGCCATCCCGAAACCGGGACACAGGGGGCATTGGCCTCGGCTTGGCGGTCGTGCGTACCGTTGCGCGGGCACATGGCGGGGACGCGGTACTTTTGAACCGTCCGGGTGGCGGCGCAATGGCGCGTGTGAGCATGCCTCTCTGAGTCAGGAAGCCAACTGGATTTCCCTTTCCTTGTTTTTCAAGGCTTGCTGTTGCCAACCCGTTCGCTCCTGCAATTCGACTGCAAACCTTAGCGGCTAGGTTCGTGATCCGGACTGTCGCCTCAAGACGATTGAGCCCATGAGCCCAAAGCCAAAAACGCCCGCCAAGCGGGGCCGCATCGCCTGGACTCCCATCGCCTGGGGGGTGGCCATCCTGCTTGTCCTTGGAACAGGGACGGCTTGGATGATGCGTCCAAAGCCCCCGAAGGAGCCCTATCGAACCGAAGCTGTGGTTCGCGGGGATATCACCAAGTCAGTCTCGGCCTCCGGGAGTCTGCAGGCCTTGGTCACCGTTCAGGTCGGATCGCAGATCTCTGGTCAGATCACCCGCGTTCTGGTGGACTTCAACGACTTCGTTCGAAAGGGCCAGGTGATGGCCATCCTGGATCCGCAGACCTACCAGAGTCGCCTTCGGCAGGGTCAGGCCCAGATCGCCGCCGGACAGGCTTCCGTCGCCCAACTTCAGGCCCAGGCCGAGGTTGCCCGAACACGCCACGAGCGCACGCGGCTGCTCTTTGAACAGGGCATCGTCGCCAAGGCTGCTCTGGAGAGTGAACTGGCCAACTGGAAGGCCGCACAGGCGAATGTGGTGGCAGGCCGGGCCAACGTGGCCTCATCAAGGGCCTCGCTGACCGCTACAGAGATCGATTTGGGCAGAACAACGATTGTCGCGCCGATTGATGGCGTTGTCGTGGATCGCCAGATCGAGCCCGGCCAGACCGTGGCCGCAAGTCTGTCTGCTCCCATCCTTTTCCAGATCGCCCAGGACCTTTCGAAACTTGAGGTGAAGATCAGTGTCGATGAGGCCGATATCGGCCAGGTTCAACTTCGCCAGCTGGTCCGCTTCACGGTCGACGCCTTTCCGGACGACAGTTTCAGCGGGGTGGTCACTCAGATCCGCAAGCAGCCGGAAACCTCGGCCAATGTCGTCGCCTACACCGTCATCGCCCAGGCCGAAAATCCGGGCGGGAAACTGCTCCCGGGCATGACCGCCAATGCAGACATCGTGATCGAGGAGCGCCGCAATGTACTGAAGGTCCCGGCATCAGCCCTGCGTTGGACGCCACCTGACGCCCGGGCCAGCCGGTCTTCCGGCGGCGGGTTTTCCGTCGCGCCGCCAGTCGCGGGACGGTCGAGCAATCGCCCCGCCGGCGGCTCTACCGGTGAGGGCCGGGCAATGGGCGCGCGTATACTGGAGAGACTGAATCTGGATGCCTCACAGAAGGCCAAGGCAGAAGTGCTCTTCGCCGAGGCGCGTCAGAAGGGGCAGGCTTCCGCTGCCTCCACCGCAGACCCGCAAGCCCGTCGAAAGGCCATGCGCGCAGCCATGGAGGCCGCCTTCACCCGGCTGGAGCCTATTCTGCGTCCTGACCAGCGAACCCAGTTGGCAGCGCTGCGGGCCCGTATGGTCCAGGGGGGCGGGCGAAACGGTCAGGGCATGACCTCCGGGGTTGTCTGGGTTCTCAAGGACGGCAAGCCGACGCCCGTGTCGGTCATGGTCGGGCCGTCGGATGGCTTAAACACTGAGCTGGTCGATCCCTCCGGCGGGTTGAAACCCGGCTCGGAGGTGATCACCGGCGGCGGCCCGAAGGCCAAGATCCAGGCACGCAGCCCGCTGTCAGCCGGACCACGGGTCCGGATGTAGGGGCCGGAACATTGATCGAATTCAAGGACCTGGAGAAGACCTATGTCATGGGCGAAGAAACCGTCCGGGCGCTTGCCGGCGTGTCCTTGCGCATCGAGCGGGGCGAAAGCGTCGCCGTAATTGGCCCGTCAGGCTCCGGAAAGTCCTCACTCATGAACATCTTGGGCGGGCTGGATCGGCCGACCTCGGGCCGGTACCTGTTCGAAGACGAGGATGTCAGCCGGTTCGATGACAATCAGCTGGCCAGTTTCCGAAATCGGAGGATTGGCTTTGTTTTCCAGTCCTTTCAGCTGCTGCCCCGACTGAGCGCCCTTGAGAATGTCGAGTTGCCAATGGTCTATGCGGGGATTCCAAGGGACGAGCGCCGAGATCGGGCCGAAGTGCTGCTGGAGAGGGTCGGGCTGGGAAACCGGATGGGGCATCGTCCGACCCAGATGTCCGGAGGTCAACAACAACGCGTCGCTATTGCCCGCTCCCTGGCCAACCGGCCAGACCTCCTGCTGGCGGACGAGCCCACCGGCGCCCTCGATAGCCAGACCGGACATGATGTTCTGACCCTGTTCAAGTCGCTCAATGCCGAGGGTCTGACCCTGGTCATCGTCACCCATGATCTGGAGGTTGCAGCCGAGACCCGGCGAAGGGTGAGCTTTCGGGATGGCCTGATCGTCTCTGATGAGGGGTCAACATCATGAAGCCGATCGACCTGGTTCGCTTCGCAGCTGGCGCCATCACCGCCCATCCGATGCGGAGCGCCCTCACCTCTCTTGGCGTGGTGATCGGCGTCGCGGCCGTGGTGATGATGACCTCGATCGGGCTGGGCGCCCAACAGATGGTCACGAGCGCCATCGGGGGCCTGGGGTCGAACTTGCTGATCGTCACCCCGGGGGCCTCTCGCGGCCCGGGCGGCGGCTTTGTCAGCCAAGGCGCCGGCACCGGCCAGAGCCTGAGCGACGATGACGCCTCGGCGATCGGCGCCCAGATCGATAATGTGGCCGCCGTCGCTCCGACGGTCCGCGGGGGCGCACAACTCTCGGCAGATGGCGCGAACTGGAACTCCAGGGTGGAAGGCGTAACGCCGGACTACCTTTTGGCCCGCGACTTGACGATCGAGTCGGGCCGCATGTTCGACGACCGGGAAGCGCGCCAAGGCCGCAAGGTGGCGGTGATCGGCAAGACGGTCGCGACCGAGCTGTTTGGCGAAGCCGACCCGGTCGGTCGCCGCCTGCGGGTCGGGACGGTCCCCTTCGAGATTGTCGGCGTACTGGCTTCCAAGGGCCAGAGCGGTTTTGGTCAGGATCAGGATGACATCGTTCTGGGACCGCTGCAGGCGGTTCGGTCCCGCATTGTCGGCCGCAGGGTCAGGGGCGACAATGTTCAGACCATCTTCATAAAGGCGGCCACCTCGGACGACCTCGACCGCGTGCAGGAAGACGTCACCAACCTGATGCGGGAACGTCACCGCATCCGCCCTGGCGGCGAGGACGACTTCAACGTCCAGAACATGGCCTCGATCATGGCGGCCATGACCGCCTCGATAAAGACCTTCACCGGCCTCCTGGCGGCGGTGGCGGCGGTTTCGCTGCTTGTGGGCGGCATCGGCATCATGAATATCATGCTGGTCGCCGTGACCGAACGGACCCGCGAGATTGGCCTCAGAATGGCGGTCGGCGCACAGCGGTCCTGGGTCCTTTATCAATTTGCCCTGGAGGCGGTAGTTCTGTCCTTCGCTGGCGGCGTGATAGGGCTGTTGCTGGGCGTTGGCGGCGCGTTTCTGATGGCTGCGCTGGCGGGTTGGCCCATGGCCATTGCGAGTTGGGCCGCGCCGGTTGCCCTCGGATTTTCCATGCTGGTCGGACTTGTGTTCGGGGCCTATCCGGCCTGGCGCGCCGCTCAGCTGGATCCGATCGAAGCGCTGAGACGAGAATAGCACGGTTTCAACCGGCTAGCCCGGCCATGATCCTGGCGGCCACGCCCTGTTTCCAGAAGCGTGCCCGGCCCAGCCTCGTCACCGCGGACGATCGCCTACGATGGTCACGCGTTCCATGCGTCGAACAGCCGGCCAATAGTCGGACGCAGCGTAGTGCTGGCTGGCGCGATTGTCCCAGAATGCAATTGAGCCCGGCTCCCACCGAAAACGGCATTGGTATTCGGGAATTGTAGCCTGAGCGTAGAGATGGGCCAGCAGCGCGTCGCTCTCCGATTTTTCCAGACCGGCGATGTGCTGCGTGAAGGCGGCGTTCACATAGATGGCGCGCCGTCCGGTTTCGGGATGGGTCCGGATTACCGGATGCTCCACCATTGGATAGGTTTGGTTGAAAGCCTCGATCTGTTCGGGCGTCATTCCGCGTTTGCGCATGGCCACCCGAAAATGGGCGAAGTCGTGGACGGCCACCGCATGGTCCACCTTTGACTTCACTTCGTCTGAAAGGCCGTCATAGGCTGCGTACATGTCGGCAAAAAGGGTGTCGCCGCCGACGGGCGGAATCTCGATCGCCCGGAGGATCGAGCCCAGGGACGGCTCTACCCGCCAGGTCACATCACTGTGCCATGTGTTTTCCCGGCCTCGGCTTTCGCGGTTGTGGGTGATGGCAAGGACTTCGGGATATCCTTCCTTCTGGGGTGCAAATGGATGCACCTCGAGGGCGCCGAAGTTGCGGGCGAAGGCCAGATGCTGGTCCGTGTCGATTTCCTGATCCCTGAAAAACAGTACCTTCCAGTCGAGAAGGGCCTGTCGAAGCGCTGACACCTCCCCCGGTTCCAGAGGCTGCGCCAGATCAAGACCGGAGACTTCCGCGCCAATGGTCGGCGTCAGAGGAGCCACTTCAAGCCGGCCAAGGGTCAGGTTTCGCGCAATCTGGTTCATCGAATGTTTCCTGCAGACCTCTGTGGGTCTTCATTGTTTGGGCGGCAGCAGTAGAGGGGGCCCGGTGTTGATGTCCGGTCTAATCTGCACGCCGGTGGCTATGACAGTCTATGCTTCCCGGCTTGCCAAGGCCGGCGCCGGGCTCTCAATCACGTCACTCCATCCTCCAGTCTGGACCGGGTCCGTTGACAGAGTCCAGTCCGGGCGTCGATGCTGCGCCGCAAAACCAGTTGAGGAAAACGCCCCTTGATTTCCGGCCTGATGCAGACCCAGCCCCTGCTGACCACCTCGATCCTGACCTTTGCCGAAACCGCGCATCCTGGCGTCGAGATTGTATCCCGAACGGTTGAAGGCCGTATCCACAGGTATGACTATGCCGGCCTGGGCGCCCGAACACGCCAACTCGCCCGCGCCTTGCGCGGGCTTGGGGTGGTGTCCGGCGACCGGGTCGCCACCCTGGCCTGGAACACCCATCGCCACCTGGAGCTCTTCTATGCCGCGCCGGGACTGGGCGCGGTGCTCAATACCATCAATCCACGGCTCTTCGACGAGCAGATCCTCTATGTCCTGGAGCATGCCGAGAGCCGGATCCTGTTCTATGATCGCAGTTTCCAGGCCGTGGTGGAACGCCTGGCGCCGGACATGTCGACCGTCACCACCTTTGTCCTGATGTCGGACGAAGCCGGCCATGACCCCGGAGCCGTTGGCGCGCTGAACTATGAGGCTTTGATCGGGGCCCATTCCGCCGAGCCGATGGACTGGCCGGTTCTCGACGAGAATGCCGGCGCCTTCCTCTGCTATACTTCGGGCACGACGGGCGATCCCAAGGGCGTGCTCTACAGCCACCGCGCCGTCGTGCTCCACGCCATGGCGGCGGGCCTGGCCAGCGCCTTTGGCCTGTCGGCGTTCGATGTGGTGATGCCCTGCTCCAGCCTGTACCACGCCACGGCCTGGGGCCTGCCGTTCATCTGTCCGATCAATGGCTGCAAGCTGGTGCTTCCGGCAGAGAAGATGGATGGGGCCAGCCTTCAGGAGCTGATCACATCCGAAGGCGTCACCTTCTCCGGCGGGGTGCCGACCATCTGGACCATGTATCTCGCCCATCTGGACCAGACCGGGCAGACACCGGCCACCCTCAAGCGGATCATCATTGGCGGCTCCGCGGTGCCACGCGCCATGGCCGAGACCTTCAAGCGCCGGTACGGCGTTCAGGTGCTGCAGATCTGGGGCATGACCGAGACCTGCCCACTGGGCGTGGTGGCGACCCCGACCGCGGCCCTGGCGGCCCTGGGCGATGAGGAAGTCGACGAAGTCATCTGGACCCGCCAGGGCCGGCTGCAGTTCGGGATCGAGCTGAAGATCGTCGGCGAGGATGGCCAGACCGCGCCACGTGATGGAGAGACCTCGGGGGCCCTGAAGGTTCGCGGGCCCTGGACGATCCAGCGCTATTTCCGCAAGGACGAGGATGTCGCGGACGCCGACGGCTGGTTCGACACCGGCGACATCGCCACCCTCGATGCCCTGGGCTTCATGAGGATCACGGACCGGGCCAAGGACGTCATCAAGACCGGCGGCGAATGGATCAGTTCCATTGACCTGGAAAACATCGCCGTGGCCTGTCCGGGCGTGAAGATTGCCGCCGTGTTCGGGGTGCCGCACCCCAAATGGGAGGAGCGTCCCCTGCTGGTCATCGAGGCCCATGAGGGCCAGGCCTTGAGCAAGGCCGACATCCTGGCCTTTCTGGAGCCGCGCATTGTCCGATGGTGGATGCCGGACGACGTGATCTTCGCGCCCGTGCCGCTGACGGCGACGGGCAAGATCGACAAGAAGGTGCTGCGGGAGGCCTATCGACGGCACCTGTCGCCCCCGGATTGACCTTCGTTTACGGGATTCCAAGCATCCCCGTGGTTGGGTGAGGCTCGACGCAAGGCCCGATGGGGCCGGTCTGCGTCCAGACCGAGAGATCCCGTCCATGCCGGAAGCGCCCGCAAACCTGTTCATGTTCGCCATGCTGTGCCTGTCAGCCCTGGCCGGCGCAGTGCTGACGCTGGCCGGGGTCAGGCCCTGGGTCCGGCGGATCCACGTCCAGGCGCGCAGTCTATGGCTGGGGATGGCGGGGCTCATCATCGTCTGGCTGCTGTTTGTTCCGGTCAATGTCCTGGCCCATCTGTCGGGCGATCTGGACAGCTGGATCTTCGGGGCCGAGACCTTTGACGGCGGGATCGTCGAGACCGGGACCGTCGCCTTCTATGCCGGGGCCATCGCCCTGGTCCTGACCCTGGCCAGCCGTCACCCGGGCCTCTATGGCCAGGCCTCCAGCGGTCTGTGGCGGGGCCTGTTTAGCTTTGCCGCCCTGGCCTTTGCCTTGATGATCGGCGAGGAGATGAGCTGGGGCCAGCATATCCTGGGGTTTGGCACGCCGGCCGAGCTGGCCGCCGCCAACCTGCAGGGGGAGGCCAATGTCCATAACCTGGTCTCGCCCCGGCTCTATGACCTGATCTATTGCGGGCTTGGCTGGTCGCTGATCCTGCTGCCGCCGCTGGGCGCCTGGCTGTCGCCCCGCCTGCCGCAGCTGTCCCCCCTTGGCTTCCTGGCCGATATCTGGCGGGCCTGGCCGGCCTATGCCCT
The DNA here is from genome assembly GCA_945861515.1 of Brevundimonas vancanneytii. Classification (GTDB taxonomy): domain Bacteria; phylum Pseudomonadota; class Alphaproteobacteria; order Caulobacterales; family Caulobacteraceae; genus Caulobacter; species Caulobacter vancanneytii_A. Next base: position 28,080 of record CAMAVA010000020.1, read on the forward strand.
GCTGGCCTCCAGCGGAATCCTTCTGCAGCACGAGGTCTTCGAGGAGTTGTCGGAGATGGTCCTGGCCATCGGCCTGTTCGTGACCCTGGCGGCGATCCTGGAAAAGGCGGCGCCGGCCGGGGCCCCCGGGTCACGGGTTCAGCTGGCGGCCTCCTCCGCCGGATGACGGGACGACAGCATCGCGGCGAACGCCACATAGATGGTCCAGCTGATGTCATGATAGTCGATGACCGACACCTCGGTGATGCTGAACACTGAAAACACGAGGAAAAACGGCAGGGCCGCATAGGCCATGGAGGTGGTGTAGATGGCCCCGGCCATGCGGATCAGGTTGCCCAGATAGGCCAGAGCCCAGAGGGCCAGGCCGACAAAGCCCAGGCCCAGCCAGACCTCCAGCCAGCCGTTGTGAGCATGGCCGGCGACAAAACCGGCGTCATGGGCGATCCACAGGGCCGGATCGTAGGGATCGCGGTGGTCCCAGAGCACGCCATAGCCAAAGCCCAGGACGGGGTTGTTCAGCATCCCCTGGTGCATGGCCGCCGACCAGATCTCGGTCCGGCCGGTGAGGGTGGCGTCCTTGTTGAGGACACCGAAGATCAGCTCCGGCGCAAGCGCCATGATGCCGCCAAGGACCGCGGCGCCGGCCACCCCCAGCCAGGTCCCGACCACCGCCATGACCGGCCCCCGACGCACCAGCCCCACAAAGGCGATGGCGGCCAGGCCTATGATCAGCGAGGCCAGGGAGGTCTTGGACCGCGACAGGAGCAGAAGCGCCATGCAGCCGGCGAACATCAGGAGCCAGAAGGTCCGCCGGGGCGCCGCCAGGACGGCGGCCGCCATACAGCTCAAGGCCCCCATGGCCATCAGGGCGCCCAGGCCGTTCTTCTCGGTCCAGACGCCGCGCCAGGCGCCAGGAAACAGATCGGTCATGATCCCGTAGCGCGGCGGGACGATGGCGAAGAAGAAGCTCAGGGCCATCAGCACGACGAACTGGGCGGCGATGATCTCGGTCAGTTGCCGCATGTTCCAGCGCGCTGCCAGGACGCTGCCGGCCAGGGTGGTGAAGACCAGGGCCACGACCCGCCTCTGGGTCGCCGCCCCGTCGATGGACCAGAGCACCGAAACCGCCGCCAGGATCACCAGGCCATAGATCACCGGGGTCCGCGCCACCGCCGCCAGGGACCGCAGGGGATACATGACAAACAGCAGGGCCGTCAGGGCGTAGGCCGGCATGAAGCCGATCTTCAGCAGGGTCAGCTTGGTCGGGTCCACCGCCCAGCTGGTCAGGGGCGCGGCCCAGCCCTGCGCGTAGGTGGTGACGATCAGGGCCGAGATCAGATACTCGAAGGCCAGCCGGGCGGTGAGCGGTTCGCGGCCGGCCCGGGGCGCGTCGAACCCGTAGCCGCCGGACAGTCCGGGGGCTGCGCGCGGATCGAGCGCTACCATCCCTGCCCGCTTCCGTCAGAAACGGGCGAGATACCGCCTGGCCAGCAGGGATCGGGACAGGGTCCGGACATGGTCGGTGAAAGCCGGCGCGCATTCGAATCAATCCGCATTTTGACTGTGCCATTTTTTGCGGGGGCCTTTTCGAGGATTTGGAACGGGCCTGCGGCATGGAGGCCATGGGCCCGGACCGGACGACCCGGGAAGAGGACCGGGACAGCCGGGGCGAGGCTATCGAGAAAACCTCAATAGTTTCAACTGGTCAGTCCGCGT
>CAMAVA010000021.1 GCA_945861515.1 Brevundimonas vancanneytii
CTGGGGGCCTCGGCGTCGGGATCCGGCTGGAAGGCCGAGATACCGGCCCCGGTCACGGCCCCTGCGGTGTCGAGTTCGGCTGACAGGTTGGCGTCGATCTTGACCACCACGGGCGGGAAGTTGGCCGAGGTCTTGGGACCCTGACCGGCATTGAGGTCGCCGTTGGAAGACCACATGGCGACATCGCCGCCGGCCTGGGTGAACAGCCGGCTCTGGTTGAGCAGGAAGTCGCGGTCGGTGAAGCTGTAGATGGAGCCGCCGCGCAGGGTCAGGACGCCCTCATAGCCGGTGGGGATGCTGGTGATGGTGGTGGCCAGGGGCGAGACCCGGACGTTGCCGGCATAGAGCCGGCCGCCGTCATAGCCGCGGCGGGCCGCCTGTTCGGTGGTGCGGACGGTGGAGCCGGCCAGGACCCGGCCGCCCGGGCCGAGCAGGAAGATGTCGCCGCCGCGCGAGGTCTGGACCGTGGCCAGACGCAGGTCCAGATCGCCGGTCTGGACCAGGGTGCTGGCGCCAGAGCTGCCGCCATCCAGGTTGTTGGCCGTGTAGCCATAGGCGGCCGGGAACAGGGTGTTCACGGCGCGGTAGCCGCGGCTGTACTGCAGATAGGACGGGCCGGTGGGCACCGAGGTCTGGGTCAATTCGTTGAAGAAGACGTTCTTGAGGATGAACACCCGCTGGCGAAGTTCCGGCAGGGTCTTGAAGACATCGTAGGCCTTTTGATAGTCCACCGAGGTGGAACCATAGGCGGCGGTCAGGGCCTCGGCGGCATTGGCCTTCATCCAGGCGACCAAGATCGGGCCATAGATGGGCCTGGTGCGGTCGGGAACCTGGACGCCCAGCTCGTTGGTCACCTGTTCGAACAGGTCGCCGTCGAGATTGGCCAGGTTGGCCGGGTCCAGATAGTCGTTGCGGAAGCCGGCATAGTTGGCCCCCTTGGCGACGCCGAACTGGAGGAAGAGGTCCGCGCCCTCGTCCGCAAGGCCGGGGTTCCACTCATTGCCGATCGACAGGACGCCGCCGCCATAGGTGCGGCTGACCGCCTCTGTCGGGCTGGGGACGCCATTGTCGAAGCCGGCGACGGTGGCCGAGTTGAGGAAGGGGCCGAGATCGCGGCCGGCCTCGAGGAAGAAGGAGCCTGATCCGCCGATGACGAAGGTTCCGCCCTCGAGGGTGGCCAGGGGCGGGCCAAAGCTGTTGGGCAGGCCGATGAAGGGCTGGATCAGCCGGGTGGTGGCGGTGATGTCGCGGCCGGCGATGATGCGGGTGATGTCGCTGTCGGCGACGTTCTGGCCGAAGAACATCATGTTGACGATGTCCTGGCCGGCGCCGATGCGGGTCTGTTTCGGCACCGACAGGATCAGGCGGTTGATGTCGCCGCCCGCATAGATGCGGTTGGGAATCTCGTCGCCCAGATGGGTGATCTCGGTGTCGTGCAGGGTGGCGCGGTAGACTTCCGAGGTGTCCGGCAGGACGCCGGGGAAGAGGAAGGTGCGGCCGGTCACGACTCCGTCCACCGCATTGGCGGTGAAGCTGGAGAAGGCGCCGGGCAGCAGGCCTTCGTCGCCGTCATCCATGGCGATGACCGTGCCGGCGATGTCGGCGCCGGCCACCAGGGTCAGGGTGCCCACGGAGCTGGGATAGAGCAGCAGGTTGGCTGCGACATTGTTGGTCTGGTTGGCCGTGGTCAGGGTCAGGTCGCCGGTGAGGGAGACCGCCTCCAGGGAGCCGGGATAGACTGCGGTGTGGGTGAACCCATTGGCCCGACCGGCGGCGGTGACCACGTCGGCCCCGTTGTTGCGAACCGTGACCTGGCCATTGGCGGTCAGGGAGACCCCGGCATAGTTTCCGTAGAAGCCCCGGGCCATCAGGTCGTTCTGGACCTCGGTGGCGGCCTGGGACGCGCCAAGCGCGGCGATGCCCTGCAGGGTGATGACGTCCTGGGCCGTTATGGCGACCGTGGCGTCGGTCAGGCGGACCCGCAGGCCATTGGGGCCGGTGGTGAAGACAAAGCCGTCATAGAACCGCAGGTCGCCGGAGCTTCCCACCTGGCCACGGGCCTGAAGCTGCGCTGAGCCGGACGCCACGTCGAGCCGTCCGCCGAGGATGTCGCGGCCGGCCTGGACCGAAACATCGCCGCCGCCGAAGGTGGCAAGGGCAAGCGTCTCGGGCCCGGTCGCCACGGTGGTGACGGAGGTGTCGGCGGCTATGGTCAGGTCGGTTACGTCGCGGCCGGCGCTGATGTCGATATCGCCGCCGCCAAGCGTCCCGACGCCTTCGCCAAACAGCTGGCTGTTGACGCGGATATTGGTGACCTCGCCGACAACACCGGTCCGCCAGGACTGGTCATAGCGGCCCAGCCAGTCATAGGTCGTGATCAGGCCGTTGCTCTGGTAGCGCTGCAGGATGCCGGCCAGCCACAGGTCGCGCCGGCCCAGGACATCCTGGCCGGCGGTCATGCCGATGTCGCCGCCGCCTTCGGCATAGACCGGGTTGGCGATCATGACGCCAAGGAAGCCGACCCCCGGGGTGTCCGGCGCGCCGCCAGCCCCGTAGCGATAGCCATCCGCCAAGGGGTTGGCGAAGACGTCGCGGGTGATCGCAAAACCGGTCGGGTTCAGGGTCCGGGTGGTTCCGGTCAGGATATCCAGCACCGTGCGGGGGGTCAGATCGACCCGGTGACCGGCTGTATAGACCGCCACGCCGCCGACCTGGGTGCCCAGGGCCGCCGTGGTGAGGGTGCCGTCCAGGGCGCGGTAGATCGGGTCTGCGCCATTGCGCAGGTCGATATTGGCCGAGGCGGCGATCAGGATGTCGCCGGTGCCGGTGCGGACCAGGGTCGAGGTCGAGATGGTGGTCGGACGGGTGATCGTCGTCGCCCGGGGCGCCCGGTAGAAGGGGCTGATTTCCGAGAAGTCGGCAGCCACTTCATTGAGGAAGGCGGAGGCCAGGGACAGGGTCGTGGTGACGCCTGTCGGAGCGGCCGCCAGGCCGATCAGCTCGTAGTCGCTGCCGCCATTGGCCGCGAAGAAGTCCTGCGCCTTGGCCCGGAGAATGGCCCGAGCCTCGAGCGGGGCGCTGGCGAAGTTGATAAAGGTGTAGCTGGTGTCGGCCAGGCTGGGGTTGGCGGTCACGAAGGCGGCATAGAAGTCGGCCGCATCGACATATTGGGCGCCGACCCGGAACTTCAGGTCGCTGGACAGGCTGGAGACGCCCCGGACCCCGACGAAGCTGTAGCTGCGGCGGCCCTGGATGGTGACATTGGCCTGGCTGACCGGATCGACGGCCATGGGATCGACGGAGGTCAGGTCGGATCCGCCCACCAGGCGATAGGACCAGGACGACACCGGGGTCCAGGAGCCATCGGCCTTCTGCAGCAGCGGGAAGAGCTCGGCGCTGCCGATGGGATCGCCGGCGCCGCCTGCCAGATTACCCAGGGCAGCCGCCGAATTTGCGGCCGCGCTGTAGGGCGCCGGGTTGACCAGCAGGCCGCCAAGGCTGCTGGCCGAGGGGAAGTTGACGATGATGTAGCCGGTGGGCGGAACGATGCCGCCGGTCGACGACCAGTCGCCGACCGCCGAACAGTTGCCGCCGGCGCAGCCAGGGCCCAAGAAGGGGTTATAGACCTGATTGCCGCCGCCCAGGGCCAGGTTCAGATAATCGGGGTCGGTCTGGTCGCGGAAATTGAAGAAGCCGTCGGTGATGCTGCCATTGATGTCCAGGTCGCCCTGGGCCCTCAGGGTCAGGACGCCGGACTCGCCGTCCACCGCGCCGCCCGTGCGGTAGGTCATGGTGGTGAAGCGGGCGAAGACCTCGGCTTCCTTGCCGGGCAGGATGTAGAACTTGCCCGGAATGCTGGGCAGTTCGGCCATCAGGCCGGCGGCCACGGCCCCGGCCACATCGACTGCGCCGGCGCCCAGGTTCCAGTTGGAATTGAGCACGATATCGCCGGCATAGGTCAGGTCCATCCCGGCGCGGGCGTGGAAGACGTCCGAGGTCGACAGATTGCCGAGGTCGGCATAGGCGCCGGAGACGTCAAAGTCCTGGACGAAGGAGACCAGCGTCCCGTCGCCCCGGTCGGCCAGCCAGTTGAGCTTGCCGGCTTCCTGGGCCGCGACGTTCAGGACGGCCTGTCCATCGGCATTGATGGTGACGCCGGTATAGTCGGTGTTGGCGGCGATGGTCGCCAGGTCGAAGGTCTTGTAGGCCTCCAGGACGATTTCCCGGGCGCCGGTGATCTGGCCCGCATAGCTGACATTCACCGTATCGGCGCCGGCCTGTTCGATCAGGGGCGCACGCAGCCGGACGGTTCCACCCTGGTCGCCCTGGACGTAGGAGGCATAGGTGACACCGTTGCGCGTGGTGGGGACCAGACGGTCGCCGGTCCGCCGGGCATGGACGTCGATCCTGGCGCCGCTGGCGATGGTGATGGCGCCGTCGCCCGAGACGCCGATCTCGACATCGCCGCCAGAGGCGCGGCGGGTGTCGTCATCGGCATAGCCCTCGGCATGGGCGTCGATCAGCGCCGTGGAAGCCAGGGTGACGCCCTCGGCCCCGTAGAGGCCGACATCACCGCCGGAAACGCCGGAGACGTCGATGGTCCCGGCGACCTGGACCTGGCCGCCATTGGCCGCAAGCTTGACCGACTGCGCCTTGAGCGTCTGGCCGGCCGCCAGGGTCAGGTCGCCCGCGCCGGTGGCGACGGAGATGTCGCCGTTGAAATCCCTGGCGAACCCGGTGTCCAGGTTGGCGAGATCAAACGCGCCGCCGGTCTTCAGGCTGAAGGAGCCGCCGCCCAGCGGGCTGTCGGCATTGAGCATGCCGTCGAACACGACATCGCCGTTGATGGCGGACAGGGACAGGGTCCCGGCCCGTCCGGCGCCGCCGCCGACCGACAGGGTCGAGCCATTGGCAAGGGTGATGCGGCCCGCCGAGGTGGTCAGTTGCAGCAGGCCGCCCGGGGCCGAGACCACATAGGGATCGGCCGAGTCGCCGAAGGTGCGGCTGTATCCGGGAGTTTCGATCGAGGCGCCGGCGCCCAGGCGGATGTCGCCGACCGTATTGACCTTGAGGACCCCGGCCGTGGCCCGGACCCGGGCCTGGTCGATCTCGAGGCTGGCCCCATTCAGGGTCAGGCTGGCGCCGGGGGTCCCGGCGACGGTGGTCAGGGGCGTAAAGCCCGTGCCGTTGATGCGGATGGCCCCGGTGGTGGTGAAGGTCAGGCCGGGGATCAGGGCCGCTTCGCCTGGCGCCAGGGTCCGCGCCCGGTCGCCGAGGAAGGGTGTCTTCAGGGTCAGATCGGCGTCGCCGACGACGAAGGCGCCCTTGCCATCAAAGAACATGCCCTTGGAGGCTGAAAGCGTGACCGACTGGCCAAAGCCGTAGGTTCCCAGCGTGCCGCTGCCAAAGGCGATGGTGCTGGCCGTGACCGACAGGACACCGTCGCCACAGGCTACAGCGCCGACGGCGTCGCAGGCGGCCGAGGCGGCGCTGCTGTTGGTCAGTTCCAGGTCGCCGACGGTCAGGTTGACCGCGCCCGTTCCGCCGATCAGGCCAAGGCCTGGCGCATCAAGGGTCAGGTTGCCGAACAGATAGTCGCCGGCGGCAAAATCGATGGCGTTGGGGGTCTGGATGGTCAGGCTGTCGGCCCGGCCAAACAGGGCCTGGAGCGCAGAGGTCACGACCAGGCCGGAAAGACCCTCGCCGTCATCGGTAAAGCTGACCTTGCCTGCGCCCAGCGCCAGGGCGCCCGCGTCGATATTGGCCAGGCCCGAGACCAGCAGGTCGCCGCTGGCATTGAGAAGGACACTGTCGCCGGTGACGGTGGCCGCGCCCATGTCGAGGAAGCCGGCGGCCAGGCCCGGGTCGATATTGATCCGGCGGACCAGGCGTTCCGGTCCATTGGCCACCCGCAGGATGGCGCCGGCCCCGGTCATGGCGCCGCTGGCGCCGTTGATGATGTAGGCGCCTTCGCGGTCGTCCTCGAGCTCGCCCGTGGCGATGATGGTCGCGCCATCCTCGACGGTGATACCGGCGCCGGCCCCATCGACCGCCAGAACGATTTCCGAGCCATTGAGCGGGTTGGCCGCATCATTGGAGACGACGATGGACTGGGCCGTCAGGTCCAGATTGGTCGTCCCATCGGCATTGTTGGTCCGCACGCCGCCGATCAGCAGGCTGGTGGCGTTGAGGTTGTTCAGGCTGGAGGCCGTCAGTTCGATGACGCCGGCGGCGCCTGTGCCTTCGCCCGCTGCAGAGACGATCTCGAAGGACCGGCCGCTGATATCGGCTTCTGCGCCCCGGCCCTTGGGACCGGCGGCGGTCAGCAGGGTGGCATCGATGGTCAGGGTCTCGGACGGGTTCAGCACCAGTCGGCCTGCGTCGATGGGCAGGCGGGGGGCCACGGCGCCATTCTTGGCCGCCAGGGCGGCAAAGATGGTGTTGGCGTAGCTGAGCTGGATGTTCGAGTATTTGCGGACGATGTCCTGCGAGGACACCTGGAAGGTCCGGACCTCGGACTCCCGGGCCGAGGAGCCCGAATAGCCGTAGTAACCGGTGGCGTAGTAGGAGCCGTCGCCGACCCGGCCCGAATAGTTGGGGCTGGCCGCAGCCAGGTTGGTCTGCTCGACCACCCGGAAAGCGCCGGGCAGGATGCCGTACTGGGCGGGCAGCAGGGTGTACCAGCCAGCCGCCAGGCCGGGGATGTTGTTCAGATAGACCCGCCGACCGGCGCCCGAGGTTCCATAGAGGTCGCCGTAATTGGCCGAATAGATGGGATCGACCGCCGCGATGGGTGAATTGGAGAGGCCCGGAACGATGGCATAGACCTGACGCTGGTCAGGATACTGGAAGCCATCGTTGCTGCTGAAGGGGTCGTTGTTGAACTGGCTGAGGACGTCGCGGGAGCCGCCGGTTCCGGATACGAACTCATAGGCCACCAGGTCGCCGCCGCCGCGGACATCGACCGTGGCGCCGTCCTGCAGGGAGACATCCGCGCCGCCAAAGGCCAGGATCGCGGTCGGCGGGGCGGTGAGGGCGCTCGCGCCGGTGGGGCTGAAGAACCACTCGATGCCGTCCGTCGTGACGCCATAGGGAATGACCAGACCGTCTGCCGAGACGCTGGTGATGCTGCCATCGGTGAGCACCACCGACTGGGTGACCGGCGCAAAGGTCGAGGTGACGCCGCTGATGACCGAGGTGCGGGGCGTATTGGAGCCCAGGGTCAGGCTGCCGAGGGGCACGCGGATGACGCCGCCCTGGACGATGTTGGCCGCCTGGATCAGCAGATTGCCGCCGGCCGAATAGGGGGTCGAGGGCGTGGTCGTCGTGGACCGCTCGAAGGTGATCAGACCATCGGCCGCCGCCGAGGTGACCGAGAAGGTCGAGCCGGTGGTGGGGTAGAGCTGGGCGGCCCGGATGGTCAGGTTGCCGTTGACGGCCAGCTGACCGACCAGGGAGTTGGCCACCGTTGGATCGCCGACCCCGTAGGTCAGCTGATAGGGCTGGACGCCGGAGAACCGGACATCGCCGCTGGCATCCAGCAGGACCTCGCCGATGGAGCGGTCGAACAGCACCGCGCCGCTGACGTCGATGACATCGGCATGGAAGGCCGCGCCGAAGGTTCCGGGCGTGCCCGACAGGGGCGTTGAGACCGTCTGGATGCCGCTGTCGAACCGGACATAGGGCGCCCAGATGGCCATGGCGCCGCCGGACCGGATGATCGGGGCGAAGGTGTCGCGGGTGGCGGGATCGTTCAGGTCCTGGCCGTTCAGGCCGCCAAAGGGCCGGGAGGTCAGGAAGAAGGCGCGGTCCAGATGCAGGTCGACATCGCCGACCGAGGTGATGCTGCCAAGCGCCTGAAGGGTCGAGAAGCCGGCCGTCTCGATCATGTCCGCCGAGATGGCGCCGAACACGGGATCGACGGGATCGGTCTGGTAGAGGGTCGGGTCCAGCACGACCAGCGTACCGCCAAGGGCGTCTTCGCTGCCGCCCTGGGCGCGGATGTCGGCGCCGCCAAGCGTGCCGCCGCTGCCCAGATAGAGTGTGCCGCCATTGCTCCAGACAGCCGTCTCGACATAGCCGGGCGAATCCCCGACCGGCGTGGTCTGGAGGGTGTCCAGCCTGACAAAAGTGTCTGAAACGCCCGAAAGGTCCAGAACGGCGCCCCCTTCGGCCGTGACTGTCAGACCGGCGCGGGCCGAGATGGGGTTCTGACCGGAATAGACGCCGGCGCTGAGGGTGCTGGTGAACAGCAGCTCGGTGAGCTGGGCGCCAGAGGCCGAGAGCAGGCTGCCGCCGCCGACCACGATCCCGTCGCGGACAGGGGTGAAGACATCGGTTCCAACGGCGCCGGCCCGGGGATTAAGGATGCTGACGCCCGAAAGGTCGGTGGTGCTGCCGGCCGCAAGGCGGACGCCCTCTTCGGCGCCCAGCCGTCCGGTCAGATAGACCGGAATGGACCCGGCAAGCTGGGCGTTGGTCAGGGTTCCGACACCGGCGGCGTTTCTGTCGGTCTCGAAAATCCGTTCGCCACTGCGGATGGAGAAGAGGTCGGAAAGACCCGAAACACCTAGCACGTTCGTGCCGGTGAAGATGGTCGGCAGGATGGAGACCTGCCGGATCGATCCGCCCGGCATGCGGATCAGGCCTTCATTCAGAAGCCGGGAGACCGTCAGGGTCCCGCCGGCCTCATTGATCAGCGAACCGCCCTGCTGGATGGCCAGCTCGATCGAGCCGCCGAGATTGAGGTTGATGGCCCGGCGATCCCAGGCGTCGGCCGCCTGGCCGGGCGACAGGACGCTGTAGAGATCGCCGCCATTGGCCAGACCCGTCAGGGCATTGGTCTGCTGGAGGGTCAGCAGCGGCGAGAACATCGACTGTGACAGGTTGAGCGTCTGGCCATCGCCGATGGTGACGGTCTGGACAGCCAGCAGGGCGTGATAGCCGCCCAGCCGGTTGGTGAAGGTGTTCTCGATCAGGGCCGTCTTGTAGGAGACGATGTCGTAGCTGGCGAAACCGGTGTCGGAGAAGAATTCCAGCGGCAGGTTGGTTCCGGTGCTGGCCGCCGCATCGCCAAAGCCGAACTCGGGCGTATGCAGGGTGAACTTGCCGCCGCCATTGAAGCCATGGGCGAGGATCTGGCCGTCCAGGGTGACCCGGGCGTTGATCTTGTCCGGATTGACCGCGATGACGGCGTTGCCGCCGCCGTTCAGGATGGTGGTGACCCGGAAGCCCGGCACCGAACCGGCCGGGCGGTCGGCCGCCTCGGTCAGCTGGAAGTAGGTCGTGTCATTGATCAGGCGCAGATCGCCGCCGGTGGCGGACAGGTCGAAGCTCCCATCGGCAAAGACATAACCGCCGCCGGAGACGTCGATCAGGGATCCTTCGTTCAGAAGGATGCTGCCGCTGATGTCGGTATTGACCTTGGGCGCGACGCCGCTGAGGGTTTCGGCCACGGAGGCCGTTTCCGCCAGCAGGCTGACCCGGGGCGCCGAGGTCAGGCTGATGGAGCCGCCGTCGATGAAGGCCCGGGTCTGGACGTCTTCAGGCGCTGCGCCAAAGTCGTTCACCCACTGGCCGCGGGTGGACAGGATTCCATTGATCGCAATGTCGAAGGAGCCCAGCTGGGCGACCGTCGGGGTGACAACCGAGCCGAAGCCGGCGTTGGTGGTCTCAAGGCTGATCTGGCCCGAGGCGGCATAGATGCGGCCGTCCACGGTGATGGACCGTCCGGTCAGGGCGTCGAAGATGACGCCAGGCTGGAGCGTGACGTCGGCATTGGCTGCGACCGTCAGTCCGCCGCTGGTGGCGATGGTGATCTGTCCCAGCCCCATGGTCGACAGGGCCTGGGCCGAAAGCTGGATGGTTCCCAGCCGGCCGGTCGAGAGCATGGAGGCCGGATCGCGAGCGGTCGTGACCAGGTTCCCGTCGGCGTCGAAGGTGACGCTCTGGCCATAGACCAGGTCGGCGGGCAGGGACTCGACGTCCCCCTCATCCAGGATGGCGACATCGACGGCGCCGGACAGGTTGCCGTTGATGTCCCGGGCAAGGCCCTGGAGGAACAGGAAGCCGCCGTTGGGGAGTTGCGAGGTCGCGCCCTGCAGGCCGCGCAGGTCGCCATAGACGCTGCTGACGCCCGTGCCCCGCTGGCCCTGATAGGTCTGTAGAGAGCCGGCGAAGCTGTCGGCGAAGATCGTCCCGTCCAGAGCCAGGAGCGAGGACTTGATGGTCAGGGAGCCAGCGTCCCGGCCTTCGGTATAGGCGCCGGCATAGACGGCGCCGGTCAGGAGCGGATTGGCGAAGGTGTCGGCGACGCCCCAGCGGGACTGGGCGAGGGTATAGCCGTTATAGACGCCGATATAGGTGTCGTTGGGGTCGGCATAGGCGATATCCACCACCTGGCCCTGGGCATTGACCAGCTTGCTGGTCTGGACGAAGCCGGCCTCGTATTTCACCCAGCCGCCGGAGATATCGATGGAGGCGCCGGCCTTGATGATCACGTCGGGCGCGGTGAGAAGGGCGCCGCCGGCGCTGTAGCTCGAGACCCCCAGCGTGACATTGCCGCCGGTGGTCATCAGTTCGGAGACCTTGACCCCGACCTGCTGGTAGTAGCTTTCCGCTTCGATCAGCGGTGAGCCGACCCAGGCCACGCCGTCGTCCCGCACGCCGGACAGGCGCGGATCCACATAGACAAAGGCCCCGTTCAGGAACCCGTCCTTGTAGTTGGGCGTATCGCGCAGTTCGTTGCGCTTGACCGGTCGGATCAGGATCGAATTGCGCGAGGCCGGGATCAGGACATCTTTCAGGCCTGCTGCGTCGATCACGGCGCCAGAATCGACGAAGATCCGGGATGTGCCCGGCGCCTGGGAGCCGGGGACCGTCAAGGCGCCGGCGTCGGCGCCGATCGAGATCTCGCCGCTGGGGGCATAGATCAGGCTGTTGGCGCCGATCTCGATCCGGGAGGAAGCGTCGCCGATATCGATCCGCGAGGGCTTGAAGGCCGCCACCGACACCGGGTCCTGCGGGATGGTTTCCTTGCTGTCGTCGGGAGTCACCGAAATGGTGCTGCCGGCGCCCAGCTTGATGTCGCCGGCATTGAGGGCGATGAAACCGTTGCGGGCGACGCTGGTGGTGGCGTTCAGCACCCCGTCCTGGACCACGGCGCCATCGACGGTCGCGCCGAGGGACAGATAGCCGCGCTCGGACTCAATCAGGCCCGTGGCTGTGTTGTAGACATAGCTGCCTGCGGCGTCGCGGCGGTTTTCCGACCGGGCGATGAAGCCGCGGACGTCGGGATCAAGGCTGTCGGCCCGGCCTTCGGACCGCTCAAGGGTGATCTGCCGCCCGGCCTGGAGGGAGACCTGGCCCTCGGTGGCTGTCAGGTGGCCGGAATTGATGACGCGGGGACCGGCGAGGAAGACAAAGCCGCCGTCGCCGCTGTTGATCTGCGCCCCGGCCTCGACAACGATGTCGCCTTCGCGGGTCGGGTCGTAATTGGCCAGGTCCACGGCCTGGGCGGAGAAGGTGTAGGCGCTGGCCTTGGTGTCCGCCGAGGCCTGGTCGGCATAGCCCAGCAGGCCGAAATTGAGGAATTCGTTGTTTCGCTGGCGGATGGTCAGGGGGCCGCCCGTCAGGTCAATGGCCCGGCCGATTTCCAGGCTGGTGGCGACCAGGGAATAGGCGTTGATCTGGGCCGTTCCGCCGAAGATCACACCGTTCTGGTTCAGGATCAGGACCGTGCCGTCAGACTTGATGGCGCCGAGAATCTGGCTGGGCGACAGGCCCTTGGACGGATCGCGAAGGCCGGTCAGGGGATCAAGCTGTCCGACGACGCGGTTGAGGGCGACCCAGCCGGTCTGGGCCACGCCATTCTGTTTCTGGTTGAAGACCAGGGTGGTGTCGCGGCCGATATTGAAGGTTTCCCAGGAAAGGATCGCCTGGGACTTGGTCTGGTCGATCGTGACCTGGACACCGCCGGTGACTGTGGTCTGGACCGGCGCGCTGGCGCCGTCCCAGGTGCTGAGGCCCGTGGGGTCGTCCACCGCCAGCAGCGGGTTGTTCACGGGGTCGAGGCCGCCGGCCACCAGGCCGTTGGGAACCAAGAGGCCCGCACGGGCATAGGCCGTCTCGCGCGCAGCCTTCTGGGCCTGGGCGGCCAGGTCGAGGGCCGCCTGGGAGCGGGTCTGGTTGACCAGGGCCCGGGCGCTGGCCGAGCCCATGCTGTTGGCGCCCTGAGGACGGGGAGTCGGGCGAGGCGTGGTGATGGCGGCGGTGTTGCCAAGGCCGGCCGCGGCCCGCAGGCCCGACGCGGTCTGGGCCTGGGCCGTGCCGGCGCCGACGCCCACTGCCAGGAAGGCGACCATGCTGGCGCCGTGCAGCAGACGACGACGCAGGGCGGAGGATCCGGCGATGGAGGCTGTGGGCGTCATCGAGGTCTCTTCAGCAGTCTGGGTCGTGTCACGGCGCGGCTTGTGCATGATCAGGATCCGGCAGGGGGCGTTGTCGCGGCTTCGGGGGCAGGAGTCGATGCGGGAGCGGGCTCCGGCGGCGCGGCGCGAACGTCACACCTGAGGCCATAGGCCCGGTCTCCGTAGCCCTGGACAATGTTCTCCAGCTCTACACGCTTGAGGCCGAGGAATGGTTCCATCCGGCCGATCACATCCAGAACCTTGATGGAGCCGTAGGCGTCGAGAACCTCGGCTGTCAGGGCCTGAAGCTTGTCATTCTTTTCCTCGCAGCCGGCCATGGTGGCGGTCGCCTGGTCGGCCTGGGCCTTCCAGCGATCGCGGTCCGCCGTCAGGTCGCGGGCCTTGGCCGCTTCCTGTTCGTAGGCCGCCCGATAACGCTCCAGCTCCAGCTGCATCTGCTGGGCAGGGGTCAGGGGCGCCGGCGCGGCCAGGGGGGCTACGGTGGTCGGCGCCGCCCTTGCCGGGGTCGGGGCGGTTTGAGCCAGGGCTGTTCCGGCCATTGCGGCCGAAAGGGCCAGGGCCATGAGGAGGCGGGTCATCGTCAGAATCCGATCAGGATGTCGAACTGGGTGACGTCGATCTGCAACGGCGGACCGGACACTTCATTGGCGCTGAGCCAACGCAGGGAGACCAGGGTGTTGTCATAGAGGGCGTAGGTCCCCGACAGGAAATAGCCCTGGGCATTGGTGCCGCCGAGATGGAACTCGTTGTCGGTATAGGCATCCAGAACAGCGTCGGTCTCGAGGTAACGATAGCCGGCCGCGACATTCCACTGGCCGCGCTGGCGAGGTTCGCCATAGCCAAAGGCGCCGCGCACCATCCAGCCGGTGTCGCCGGTATCGAGCCGGGCCTTCTTGTCTGGCGCCGTCGCCGCGCAGGGGTTGACGTTGCCAGCGGCGCTGGGGGTCAGGTTGTTGACCGGCAGGCCAAAGGGCGCATAGCGGCAGATCTCGGACTGATCATAGGCCAGGTTTCTGAGGTACTGGGCCTCACCCGAAACCTTCAGGCCATCCTGACCGATCTTCCAGTCGACCCCGGCGATCAGGTCCAGGACCTGATATTCAAAGCCAAGGCCGACATATTGCGGCTGTGCATAGTTGAGCGGGTTGGCCGGATCCGGAATGATGTCCCGCACCAGGAACAGGGTGTTGCCCTTCTGCATGTAGGCCGGACGAGAGGTGTCGGTGGAGCAGTCGGTGTTGCCGTTGACCAGGGAACAGGGCTGCGACAGGGCGCCCTGGACATTCTGGAAATCATAGTAGGCCAGATCGGCGTGAACCTTCAGACGCTCTGATTTCCAGGCCGCGCCGACCTGGGCGCCGATCAGCCACTTGGTGTTGCTGTCCGCCTTGAAGGTGCTGTTCTGGGGGAAGTCGCCGCTGCTGTACTCAAGCGGGAAGCCGCCAAGCGTCATCCGCAGGTCGAGGCCCGTGGCGTCTTCGCCGCCATTGGTGGCCAGTTTCAGGGCCGCGCCGTCGAAGTTCAGGTCGCGATCGTAGAGAAGGTCGGTGCTGACAAAGGGGTTGGGCATGCGGCCGGCAATGCCGGTGGCCCAGGTGGTCGGGCTGATGGCGACATAGGCCTGGTCCAGCCAGAGATCCTTCTTGGCGAAGCCATTGCCGAAGGCTTCGCTGGTGGCGGTCGGCTCGTTGTTGCCGCCAGTGGCGATACGGACGCCGACGGTCACATTGTCGGTAATCCTGGCCTTCAGGCCCAGCCGAACCCGCAGGGAGAGATTGTCCAGGCGGTCCTCGCGGGTGTTGAGGAAGGGCAGGCCGTTGGGGTTGGTGACCGGGTTGATATCGGTCGGGCCGTTGGCGTTGAAGCGGGCGAAGTCCAGGAACTCGCTGGTGTTGCTGTCGGCATAGGTTTCGGCCTGGGCGCGGACGCGGAAGTCGCCGCTCCATTCCAGGCGATTGATCCATTCCGGCAGGGCTTCCGGCAGGGCCCAGCGCTGGTCCTTGACCTCGGCCAGAACCTCGTTGCGGATCTCTTCCCTCAGTTGGGCCTTGACCACTTCCGGAACGTAGGTGACGCGCTGCGACCCGGGGGATGCCGGCGGCAGGGCCGCCTGGGGCGCCGTGGCGATCGGCGTGGCGCTGCGCGCCTGGTCCGCTTCGCTTTGCGCCTGTTTCATCAGGGCGTCAGCGTTTTCCTGGGTGATGGTTCCCTGGGCCACCAGAAGGCGGATCAGGTTGACCATGACGCTTTCCGAGGGCTCGGACTGGGCAAAGGCCGGGGCGGCGAAACCGGCCGCAATCGCCAGGGCGCAAAGGCCCGTGGCGATCCGGCGGCGGGAGGAGGCGGTCGTCTGGGTCATCTCAACTCTCCAACGCAGCATAGGCCGCGCCAAGGCTTGCGGGGCGCGTCATGACTTGCGCCCGCGAATGGTGGTTCTCTGGGGAAACTGCGTGCCGGCGGGAGGCGGCTCGTCGAGCCGCATGCCCTGCAGTGCGGCCAGAACCTGTTGATCGGTCTTGGCGTTGCCGCTGGTCTTGCTGAGCGAGGCCCGGGTGACCCGGCCGCTGCGGTCGAGGGTGATCAGGACTTCCATGCTGAAGACCAGCCGGTTGACCCGGCTGTCGGCCTGAAGCGCCTGTTGCAGGGCGCCGCTCATGTAGCGTCGGTAGGCCGCATCGCCGAAGCTGCCGCCCGCCGTGGCGCCGAGGCCCTGGGGCGAGCCCAGCACCACGCCGCCGCCGCCGGAGCCGGCCTGGATTCCGAAGTTGTCGCTGCCCGCCTGGGCGGGCCCCGCGATGGTCAGCTGCTTGGGCACCTCCTGGGGCGTGTCCTGCGGCTTGGGCTCCTCGATCGACTTGTCCGGCTCGGGCGGCTTGGGCTCGGGCGGTTTGGGCGGCGGGGGCGGTGGCGGCGGCGGCTGCAGGGTAATGGTCTGGATCGGCGGGGCGGCGCGGCGCGTGCCCGTCGTCTGACCATTGATCAACCACCAGACGCCAAGGGCGATCAGCAGGATGACCCCGACGATCACCGCCGGTGCGATCAGCCGCCTCGGCCCCTTGTTGTCGTACTCGTCCTCCATGACTCGACATTCTCCGGCCTGGCGCTCAGCCCTGTTGGGGTTTGCCGGTCACCAGACCGACCTGGTTGAGGTCCAGGCGGCGAAGCAGGTCGAGAACCTCCATCACCCGCTGGTACTGGACCGTGGCGTCGCCCTTGACGACCACGGGGAAGTCGGGATTCAGCGATTTTTCGGTCCGAAGCCGGTCCTCCAGTTCGCTCAGGGTCACCGGATAGGCGTCCAGGAAGATATCCCCGGTTTCGCTGACGGTGATGGCCTTGGTCTTGGGCTTGGCCAGGCTGGCCGCAGAGCTGGCCTTGGGCAGGTTGACCTTGATGCCCTGGACCGAGGCCGTGGTCATGATGATGAAGATCACCAGCAGCACGTAGGCCAGGTCAAGCATCGGGGTGATGTTGATATCGTCGTAGGGGGCGTCTTCTTCCTGGGCCTTCACGGCAGCCTCCTAGTGACCGGCGCGGGTGGAACCGCGCTCGGAATAGAGTTCGGAGACCCGCGTGATGAACTCATCGACGAACACGTTCATGTTCGCGGAAATGTTCCGGTTGCGGATGAGGATGTAGTTGTAGCCGAACAGGGCCGGGATGGCGACGCCGAGACCGGCCACCGTGGCCATCAGGGCCGCCGAGATACCGGGGGCGATGGCGTTGATGTTCACGTCGCCGGCGGCGGCGATGGCGGCGAAGGTGATCATGACCCCGACCACGGTGCCCAGCAGGCCCAGGAACGGACCGCCGGAGATGGCGATGGTCAGCCAGACTAGGTTGCCGGACAGCTTCTGGCTTTCCCGGGTGAGGGTGGCGTCCATCAGGGCGCGGATGACGTTGACGCCTTCGGCATAGAGAACGACCGAGCCATCGACGCTGCGCCGGCGAATTTCATCGGCGCCTTCCCGATAGATACGGGCGATGGAGGAGTTCTGGCGCAGCCGGCCCTCGACCTCGCCGATCTTCAGGGGGTCGCCGCCCGCTTCGCGGTACATCCGCAGGAAAGCGTTGTTCCCGCTGTCGACCGTGTTGGCGTAGAGAATCTTGGTCACGATCACCAGCATGGAGATCACGAACATGACCGCGAGGATGGCGATGACCACCCAGGCGTCGACGGTGAGGTTGGAGAAGATGATGGCGAAATAGCCATGGTCGCCGCTGGCCTGCTTTTCATCAGCTCCGGCCACGACCAGCTTCGAGGCCGGGCCCTGGGCTGCGTAGTCTGCGAGGGCCTTGGCCGGCGAGCGCGCCACCTTGGAGATCCGGATCTCGTCCATTTCGCCGACGAAGCCGGGGAGGGTTCCGCCAGCCAGGTCGCCGCCGAAGGCAATGGGGCCGTTCATGGCCGGCAGTCGGCCCGAGGTCGTTCCGACGCTGGCGCCGTTGACATAGAGGGTGATCGTACCGGTCTCGCCGTCGGCCGACAGGGAGATCAGGGTCCATTGCGAGCCCTGGACCGCCTGGTCGCCGGCGGCGCGCTTGCCGCCGATGGAAACGTAGGGAAGCCCGGCGTCCAGCCCGACGACGACCTGGTCACGGGCAAAGAGGACGCCAGTGGCGTTGGCGGCGGCAGGCTTGATCCAGGCGCTGAAGGTCAGGGAACCGCCGGCCTCCGTGGCGAGGGACGGCGAGGGGCCGACCGCCAGGGCGGCGCCCTGGAAGCGCCCGGCTGCGCCGATCACGCCGTTGGGAGAAATTCCGGCGGCGGGCGCCAGGGCGTTGTTGGCATAGGCGGTCTTGTCCTTGACGGCGGCGTCGGCCGCATCGTCGAAGTGGAAGACCAGGGTGTAGTCAGGATCGAAGGTCGCGGCGGCGTCGCCGGCCTTGGGCGCGTCCTTGTTGCCGTAATAGAGCCAGATCTTCTTGGTCGAGTTGGCCGGGAAGTCGGCCACATCGACCCAGATGTTCGCCACGCCCAGCTTAGGGTCGAAGGATTCGACATAATAGGCCAGGGGCTTGTTGTCTTCCGTGGCGAACCGCAGGTCGCTGCCGTCCGGCTTGGCGTCGGCGAACTGGAAGTTGCCGCTGTGCAGACGCACCAGGACCGCCGTCCGGCCGGGCGGGGTGATGATCCCGGCGCCCTTGGGCGAGGCGTCCAGGACGAACTCCTTGCGATAGGGCCATGCCTTTTCCCACCAGCTGCTTTCGGCCGCGAAGGCCGGAACGGCGGTGAGGCCAAGGCCAAGGGCGATCAGGCCCAGAAGCCAGTTTCGCATAGGAGACTTCCTTTGGTTGCTCGCCTGGATCACGTCAGAATTCCATTTTCAGGCTGAAGGAGACCCCGGGATCATCGGCCCGGGTCGCCAGGGTGTCGGACATGGGCAGACCGATAAGCAGGTCGCCGTACAGATAGCGCAGGAGCTGCAGCCGGGCGCCGAGGCCCACGCTGACGAGCGAGGAGGAGGCGTCCTGGTCGGCCAAGGGCCGGATGACCCAGGTCTGGGCGCCATCGACGAAGGTGTAGAAGCGCCAGTCGTCAACGTACCGTGACACCAACTCGCCCAGCATCGGGGACAGGTTCGGGGTCCGCAGCTCTGCCGAGGCGAAGACGCCGTTGTCGCCGACGGTTTCGGACTGAAGATAGCCCCGGACCGTGGTCAGGCCGCCAGCCGAAAACTGTTCGGCCGAAATCAGCGGCTGGTCGGACAGCTGGCCTGACAGGCGCAGGAAGACGGAGGTCCCGTCCTTGAGCGTCTGGGTATGGTCCCCGTCGATGTTCAGATGGACGAAATTGGCGGTGGCATAGGCGCGCTTGTCGAAATAGTCCGACGAATCGCTGCCGATGCCGCGCAGACCGGCCGAAACGCTGACTGTCAGGTTGCTGGAGGAAACGTCATCCGAACGGTTGATGCCGTAGGCGCCGGTGATCGGCACATAGCGGATCGGCGATTCCAGGGGGTCCGCCGACGTCGATCCCAGGGTGATGGTCTCGTCGAAGTTCTTGTAGTCGAGACCGACGGTCAGGGATTGCGAGGCCGATCCCAGGGGCGGCAGCTGGTAGATGCCGCGCACACCGATGGAGTAGCCCTTGCCCAGCACGCTGGCGCCGCCAAGGCTGGCGATGTCGCTGTTGGAATTGTATCCGAAGACCAGCACCGTCCAGGGGGTGCCCCAGACCGGCGCCAGGTATGAGCCGGCGAAGACCTCGGAATCTTCCTTGCGGTTGGGCGCCACCAGATAGGTGGCTGACACAGCGTGACCCAGTTGCCAGAGATTGGAGAACCGCAGGGTGCTCGAGACCCGCTCTTCGGTCGTGCCCTGGGCGTGGTCGTTATTGGCTTCAACCGTCGCATGGACGGGCGGCGTCTCGGTGACCTTCAGGTCGATATCGATGGTGCCCGGAACCTTGCCGGCCCGCAGGACCGGGGTCACCCGGCGGTCAGGGTTGCGGTTGACGTCGCTGATCTCGGCCTGGGCCGCTGTGAAATTGGGGGTCTTGCCCTCGACTATGGAGGGGATCTGGCGCTTGATGACTTCCGGCGAGAAGAACTTTGCCCCCTCGACGCGGAGCCGTCCGACCGGAGCCTCCAGCACGGCCAGTTTCACGACCCCGGCGTCCGCCCGCTGCGGCGGGATCTCGACAACCACGGACTGGAAGCCCTTGGCGTGGTAGGCCTGTTCCAGGGCTTCGCGGGCCTTGTCCACGTCGGCGGGGACACGGCCGGGACCCATGAAGGGATAGACGGCGGCCTCGACCTCGATGGGTTTCAGCAGGGTGTTGCCATCCACATCGAAGGCCTCGATGTCGAGGGTCGGGACCGGCTCGGGCGCCGGAGCAGGTTGCGCGACGGCGGCTTGGGCCTGGTCGGGCTGCGGCTCGGGCGCTTCCTGCGCCAAGGCTCCGCCCGCCGACGCGAAGACGGCCGCGCTGGCGAACAGCATGAGACGCAGAGCGCCTGTTTCACTAACTAACGTCATGGACCGCCCACACCAGCGCGGAGGTTGCGATCGGCAACCTCATCGCGGCTGGTTCGGGCTTAAAGCAGAGTATAGCGCATGGCAAGTTGGTTCGGATTGAGATTAAAAGTTCCACAAAAGAGTATTGAAAAAATGCAACGGGCATCTTATGTGACGGTAAAATGTCATTTGCGTGAAGATTTTAGCAAATTCGGTGAATTTACCCCACTTGCGGCCCAGGGCCGCGCGAATCTCGTCGTGCTTGCCTCCTGATAGTTCGATGAATCTTGAAACGTTTTGGGCGCTGGCGGCCACGACCCTCGGGTTTCCTGCGGGATGGCTGGCCTGGCAGGTCTGTCGCCGATGGACCGGAGATGGCCCGCTCCCGGAGGCATGGCGGATTGGCCTCGGTCTGGGGGCCCTGTTCCTATGGGGCGCTCTGGCGGGCCCCGAAGGCTGGCTTTTGGCGGCGACACTGTTGCTGGGCTGGACCCTCGCCACCCTGTCCCTGATCGACATGGCCACGTTCCGCCTCCCGAACCTGCTGACCTATCCTCTGATCCTTGCAGGACTGATCCTGTCCGGCCTGTTGCCGAGCTCTGATCCGATCGGCCATCTGGTCGGCGCCGCCGCAGGCTATGGCGCCCTGGCCCTGGTCGCCCTGGTCTATCGCCGGGTCCGGGGTCGGGAGGGTCTCGGGCTGGGCGACGCAAAGCTGATGGCGGCTGGCGGAGCCTGGCTCGGCTGGCAGGCCCTGCCGACGGTGCTGCTGGCGGCCTGCGCCTGTGCGATCCTGTGGATCGGTTTCCAGAGGGTCCGGCGACGGAGCGTCGACCTCAGGCAGCCCATCGCATTCGGCCCGGCCCTTTGCGCGGGGATCTGGCTGGTCTGGCTCTTCGGGCCGCTACAGCCTGTCACGGTCTGATTGGACCCAATCAGAAACAAAGTGGCGAAGAATGAAGCGTTCGGAGCTTGCTCCATCCGATATCCGCTTCACCCCCGTGGGATCAGGCTCCGGCGGGGCCGTCAGTTGAGGTTCCGCACCCAGTAGGGACGATCTGGATTGCCGGTCAGTTCGACGATCACGCTGCGCGTGGCCTGACCACCGCGACCGTCCCGTGCGATGACGTCCACCGTCATGGCGCGGCCCTTGAGGTCCTGGTCGCGGGCGATTTCCAGGGCCGTCCTCTGTCCGGCCAGTTCCCGCTGGCGAATCAGGACATCGGCGCTGTCGGCCCCGCCTCCCAGCATCACGCCAATCGCCAGGGGATGGGCCGTCTCCGCGCTGAAGCCGCCGCTGTTTCCGAAGAACACGGTCACGGCCGGTTTCAGCCGGGCGAAGATTTCCGGCCGCATGCCGGCGATGAGGGCCAGTTCGCCGACGCTCTGCAGGGCTTCATTGCGGGGCCGGGCGGCGCTGGGCGGATAGTTTGCGGACTCGGCGCCGAAGTCGCGGGGCTCGTCATCGTCATCACGCCAGTCGAGAAAGGCGTCCGTCAGACGGTCCAGATCCTCGCCTTCCGCGCCCGCCGCTGCGAACATGTCCCGCGCCTGGGCGTCGGTGATGGTGTTGAGCGGGATCTTTCCCCGCTCGTCGGACACGGTGATCACCAGGCTGACGCCGTTGAAGGTCTGGGTCCGGGTGCGGCCATCGATGGGCCAACGCTCGCCGCGGCCTTCAATGGCCAGTCCATGGACCGCC
Organism: Brevundimonas vancanneytii; assembly: GCA_945861515.1. GTDB lineage: Bacteria > Pseudomonadota > Alphaproteobacteria > Caulobacterales > Caulobacteraceae > Caulobacter > Caulobacter vancanneytii_A. The sequence continues at coordinate 21,091 of CAMAVA010000021.1, forward strand.
ATGACCACGCCGGCGTCGGCGGCGGCCAGCAGGCTGGCCCGGGCGGCGCGGGCTTCCAGCCCCCGCTGCGCCGAGCGATTCGAGGTCAGCAGGTCCAGGGAAATCAGGGCGAAGACAGCAATGGCGGCGACGGCCGCCACCATGGCATAGCCCTGATCCCGGCGGTTCACGGGACGGGCCGCGGCGGCCAGGGTGAGGCGCCGGCGGACTGCATCCTGGCTCGCAATTCGGCGGTGATGGCCTCCGCATCGACCGGTGAGCGGACCACCCGAAGGGTCAACAGGACCAGAAGCTCGGTCCGCTTGACCGTATTGGTGTGATTGCCAAACAGGGCGCCGACGACCGGGATCTGGCTGAGCAGGGGGACGCCGTCCCGGCCCCTTGTCTTCACCTCCCGGATAAGGCCGCCCAGGGCGATGGTCTGTCCATCCTGGGCCACCACGGTGGTGGCGATCTTGCGCTGCTGGATGGTGGGGGAGTTGATGGTTGAGGTGCCGGTCTCGGCCACGTCGCTGACCTCCTGGGAGATGTCCAGCAGGACCGATCCGCTGCCGTTGACCCGGGGCGTCACCTTCAGGATCACTCCGGTTTCGCGATACTCGACCGAATTGACGATGGGGGCGTCGGGGGTCTGGGTGCTGACGGCTGAGGCCGTGACCACGGGAACCTCGTCGCCCACCTGGAGCACGGCGGTCTGGTTGTTCAGCACCATCAGCTTGGGCGCCGAGACGACATTGATGTCGGTCACTTCATTGAGGGCGTTCAGGGTCGCCTTGATGTCGGTTCCATTGGTGAAGAGATAGGAAAAGCCCGGGAAGATCCGCGTCGGGCTGGATGTCTTGCCTTCGGTCAGGGAGACGCGATCGCCGCCCGAGCCCAGCTGCCACTGCACGCCATAGCGGAGGTTGTCGTTGAGGCTGACCTCGGTGATGGCCGCCTCGATCAGGACCTGGACGGGGGGAATATCGAGTTTTCGCAGGGCGTCCTCGATGACCGAATACTCGCGGGGCGCGCCGAAGACGATGACGGCGTTGTTCTGGTCATCACTGGTGATGGTCACAGGACCGGTGTCGCCGCCGAGATTGAGCTGGGCCGTGCCGCCGCGCGCGCCGGACTGGCCGGTGGACAGGGGCGATGCGCCCTCCGGAGAAGGGACCGGCGTGGCTGCTGAGGCGAAGCCCGCAACGGTCGGGGCGGCGCCCGCTGCGCCGCCTGCCGGAGCCGAACCGCCAAAGGCCCTGACCAGGGTGGCCGACAGGTCCGAAGACCGGCCGTTCTGGACGCGGTAGACAAACAACCGGCGCTCGGCGCTCTCGCCCGCCCGGTCGAGCACCTCGACCCAGCGGCGAACATCCTCAAGATACTGGGGCTGTGCGGAGATGGCGAGAATGCCGTTGAGCCGCTCCATGGAGATCAGACGGACGAGGCCGGCCGTCGGGGCCTCGGGGCTGTTGATCAGTTTTTCCAGTTCCGGCGCGATCAGTCGGGCGTCGGTGCGTTGCGGCACATAGAGGGCGAAGGACATGCCGCGCAGCCAGTTGACGTCGAACTGCGCAACCAGATCGCGGACCGCCTTTCTCTGGCGCGAGGTGCCCGACACCACCAGGCTGTTGCTGCCGGCGTCGGCGGAGGTGATGGCCCCGGGGATGATCGGGTCGAACAGCCGCTTCATCTGGTCGGCATTGACGAACTGCAGGGTCAGGGTCTCGTTGCCGAAGCCGGCCTGATCCTCGGTGATCACTTCGGCCTGGCTGCGGGAGTCCGACAGCGGCTCGATGCCGTAGACCCCGCTGCTGCGGCGGGTGAGGGCCAGGTTGGCGGCGCGAAGGGAGTCTTCGAACATCACCAGGAGATCGGCCTTGCGAACCGGCGTGGCCGTGCGAAGGGTGACAAAACCTTTTGCCTGGGGCGACAGGGTGTAGGTGAGGCCAAGGATATCGGTCATCACCAGCCTGGCCGCAGAGGCGACATCCACGCCCTGAAGATTGAGGCTGATATCGCCGCGGCGGTTGGTGACGACAGGAGTCGATGCTGCCGGCGCTGGCCGGCCGTTGCCGGGGACAATCGTGGTCTGGACAGCCGGGTCCGGCGGCGTCGGCGCCTGGGCCAGAACGGGCGCGGCGCCCAGCGGGATGGACAGTGCCAGGGCCAGTCCGAGGCGATGAAGGGGCAGGATCATCTTCATTCGTCCTCGTTGATCTCATCGTCGCCGGTCGCACCAGCGCCTTGCGCCGGCGTGGCCGCCGATGCGGTGACGGTCAAGCGCTGTCTGTCAGGTCCCCGTGTCAGCAAAACGGCGTCGGCGCCGATACCGGCAAGCCGCCACCCTTCGACCGACTGTCCGACGCGGAGCAGCGTCGCCGTCCCGTCAGATCGACGGATCAGGGCGGCGCCATAGCCGCTGGCCCTGGCGACGCCCGCAAGGGACAGGCCTGAGCCATCCCCGGCAGCGGCGGCCGAAGCCCTGTCCGGCGCAAACAGCGCCCCGGCGGCCTGGTCTCCGTCGGCGATCAGGGTCTGGGGCTGCAGGACCGGAGTCCGGCGCGGCAGAACGAGGATTTCGTCCGGCAGGTTGACGGCGGCCGGCGCGGCAATCTGAGCAATGGCCAGAACGATCAGGGCGATACAGGCAGAAACGGGCATGGGGGCGTCACGGAGTCCCGACAGGGGACTGGACCGGGGCTGGCCGGGGAGCCTGTCGCCGGGCAGAGACGTCGATCCGGACATCGACAGGTCCGGCCCGTCCGGTTTCGAAGGCGCGCTCTGCCGCCACGGCAAAGTAGTCAACCACGACATAGGGTTCCTCATTCTCCAGCCTTTCGAGGCCGGTCTTGAGCTGGGCCTCGGTCAGGCGCAGATCGATGCGGGCCGCCACCCAGCCTTTGCGGGCGTCGGCCGCAAGATCCTGGACAGAGGTGATTTCTGCGCCGAGAGGCGTAAACACGGCGGTCAAGCGCTCTCTCAGCAGATCCGAGCCCGCAGCATCCGTGGGGGCAAGGATGGCGTAGCGCCCGGCATCCCTGGCCTGCCGGTCAAGCTGGGCGCGCCAGACCGGAAAGCCGGCCAGGACCCGCTGGTTGCGGCTGTAGGTGGCCATCAGGCGCTCGCGTTCCTGGGCCCGCGCGTTGAAGCCGGCCAGGACAGGCGAAACCACACCCAGCCAGACGAAGGCCAGCACCAGAACCAGCAGGCCGATGGCGACCAGCTTCTGTTCGCGGTCCGAGAGCGGCCTCATGGCGCAGACCTCACGGCAGCGGAAACATCAAAGGGGCGATTTCCCCCGGGCTGGGCCGTGGGCTGCGGACCCTCAAGGGATCCTTTTGCCTCACTGAACCGGGGATCGGCGCGCAGGGCCTTCAGGACATCGACGGATGGCGACCGGTAGCCGGTCAGCCGCACGGCCTTGCCGTTCCAGGCCAGTCGATGAACCCAGGCGCCGGCCGGCATGACCTCGGTGAGGGTTGACAGCAGGCGCATCGGCGAGCTGGCCCTGCGGGTGTCCAGCAGACTGCGCCGGGCGATGTCCTCGGCGGCAGCTGTCCGCTGGAGCCGCAGACCGGCCGATGCGGCGGGCCTCTGTTCCTCGACCAGACTCCGCAGGCGGGCGGTCTGGTCCATGTCGCGATAGATCAGCAGAAACACATTGATGGCGATCAGGGCCGCGACGGTGATCCCCCAATAGAGTCGCCTGAGGCTGAGTTCCGAGCCGCTGTTCAGGGCTGGCAGAAGATCCAGATCGCTGTCCGCCGCCAACAGCGCCACCGGCTCGAGGCCAAAGCTGCGGGCATGGTGCAGGGCTGACAGGGTTTGCGTCCGGGAGGCGGCGGCCAGGCGAACGGTCTGACGATTGCGCAGGGGATCGCGCTGGAGAACCGCCATGGCATGGATTGCCGTTCCGGCCGGGAAGGGCATCAGCCGGTCCAGATCCAGCGCGACCAGGCGCGCCGTATCGTCCCGGGACAGGGTGGGAAGCTCGATTTCCCGCACCAGGGCCTGGCCTGGCGCCAGGCGCAGGACGACCTTGCGAGGCTTGGCCAGGGGCGCATCCAGCCGGGCGCCCAGCTCCCCGTTGCGGGTCAGGCGATAGCCATCGGCCGCAGGGGTCTGGGTCGCCTCGGTCGTGTCCGCCTGTCGGGGCCGAAACAGCGTTGGCGCAAGGCTGCCCAGCTGACCGGTCCACCAGGCAAATCCCTGCTGGAGCCATTGTCCGATCAGGGCGACGTCGGCGTTGAGAAGGTCCTTCAGGGTCATGACTGCCCCCGGCAGCGGCCTGTGGCGCGCTCGAGCAGACAGGCGGCGCCGACATCGGCGGCAGGCCGGATCAGCAGGTCCGGCCAGACGCGTCTGTCGCCTGGCTGGAAAGTCAGGCGGATGCGGATCAGCCTGGGCGGTTCGGGAAGACTGTCCCAACGGTCGCGCCAGGCCGGCCGGGGATCGATGGACCAGGGGCCGAAATAGGCGAGATCCAGCGACCTGACATTGGTCAGGATGACGGTCCGGACGGCGCCATGGGCCAGGAGCAATTCGCCTTTCGGGGACAGGCTGAGGGTCTGGCGGACGATCTGACCATCGCTGGCCGGGCTGACGGGGCCGAGAAACCCGGCCTTGGTCTGCCCACCTTCGAAGTCCACATAGGGCGCACTGGCGTCATAACGGGTGGCCGGGTAGGCGCGCTCCAGACGGCTGCGCAGGGTCGCCTGGGCCAGATCGATGGATTCCCCGGTCGCGGCGTCCTGTTCCAGTCGCTCCCAGACCCGGTGTCCGCCGCTGACGCCCGTCATCAGCATGGCGCTGACCATCCCGAGGATCGCCAGGCTGACCAGGGCCTCGATCAGGGTAAAGCCGTCCTGCCGCCTCATCTCAGGGCGCCCTGGGTCATTCGAAGGGTGCGAAGGGTCGCGAGATCCCGATCGCCGTCCTGGAGTCGCACCGACACGGTGACCAGGGCCAGGTCGCCGGCGGTGCTGGAGGCAAGCCCTGCAGGCTGGCGTTCGATGACGGTCCGCCAGACGAAGGGCGGCTGGGTTCCGGAGGTGGACCCCAGCGAGACCGGCCGGCTGTCGCCAGCTTCGGCCAGGCGAGACTGGGCAATGAGCAGGGCCGTGCGTCGCGCCTCCACCATGCGGCCGCGCGAAACGGAGTCGGCCAGCACCCGGTAGGCCATGCCCATGACCGCTGCGACGATGGCGGCCGCAATGAGGGTTTCGATCAGGATGGAGCCGCGCTCGGATCTGCTCACCCCCCGGCCTCCTGTCGAAGGCCTTCAACGGCCCGGCCCGTGCGGGGGTCGAGAGACAGTAGCCTTTCCCCCGCCGGTCCGCGCAGCGACAGGGCGGCTGCGGCCGGCGCCCTGCCGTCGGAATCAAAGGACAGGGCCTGGACCGACATGGACAGCCGGACATCCGGCGGCAGGGCGCGGCGTTCGGCGCCCGTCCAGCCATAGGCCCGTCCATCGGCGGCGACAGCAAAGGTCACCGGCTGTCCGCGCCGGATCGAATCGCTACGGGCCAGGGCCAGGTCCGCAACGAGAGTGCGCGCTGCATGGCGCATGGACTGGGCCTGGATGCCGCGGGCGATGTTGGGGAAGGCCAGCCCAGCGATCAGTCCAGCGATGGCGAGCACGACCATGGCCTCCAGCAGGGTGGCGCCCCTCTCGGACGCATCACCAGTTGCCGACATCCCGGGCCTCGCCATTGCCGCCTTCCGCCTTGTCTGAACCGAGCGAAAAGACGTCCGCTTCACCATGCCGGCCAGGAACCCGATACTGATAGGCCTCGCCCCAGGGGTCGGTCAGTCCGCCGGCCTTCTGGAGATAGGGGCCGTTCCATGTGGTCGCCGCCGGGGTCGGGGTCATCATCGCCTTGAGCCCCTCTTCCTGGGTCGGATAACGGCCGACATCGAGACGAAACAGTTCCAGGGCTGCTGCAATATTCTGGACCTGGACCTTGGCGGTCTGGCTCTTGGAACTGCCCAGGTAACGGATCACCTGGGGCGCCACAATGGCGGCCAGCAGGCCCATGATGGCCAGCACCACCAGCAGCTCAAGCAGGGTGAAGCCGGATTCGCCATCGCGGCGGCGGTTTGAATGTCCGGGGGTCATGGGGCCAGTGCCAGATCGTTGAAGCCAAGAATGGCGGACATGATGGCGGCTATCACAGTCGCCACCATGGCGCCCATCATTACAGTGATGGCCGGTGTCAATATCGTGACAAGCCGTTGGACGGCGGTCCTCACGTTACGGTCCAGCACGTCGGCCAGCCGGGTCAGCATCAGGCCCAGCTGGGCGGTTTCCTCGCCGGTCCGCAGGAAACTCAGGGCCATGGCGGGAAAGACCCCGGCCGCGGCCAGGGGCCGGGTCAGGCCTCCGCCCTCCTTGAGGCTGGCGGCGACCTTCGCCACGGCGGCGCCCATGTGGCGGTTGCCGATCGACCGGCGGGCGATGGCCAGGGCCTGGGGCAGGGGAACGCCGCCGTCCACCAGACTGCCCAGCACCCGGGCGAAACGGGCCGTTTCGGCCTGCTTGATGGTTGGGCCAAGCAGGGGAAGCTGCAGGACCATCCGGTCCATGACATCGGCGATCGCCGGCCGGCGCAGCCATTGGGCCAGGGCAAAGCCGGCGGCGGCGAGGGCCAGCATGCCGACCAGTCCCCAGGCGCGAAGCCCCTGGCTGGCCGCCATCACCGCCCGGCTCATGAAGGGCAGCTGGGCGCCGGCGCCTTCGAAAAGGTCCTCGAACTGCGGCACGACGAACAGCAGCATCAGCAGGATGACGCCGACCGCCACCGACAGCAGCATGATCGGATAGACCATGGCCGAATTGATGGTCTGGCGCAGGGCCTCGGCCCGGTCGAGGGTTTCCGCCAACCGGGCAAGGGCCGAGTCCAGCCGGCCATTGGCCTCGCCGGATTCGGCCATGGCCGACGCCATCTGCGGAAAAAGGCCCGGACTCTCGACCATGGCGCGGGACAGGGGGGCGCCTTCCTTGACCTTGCGGCCCATGGCCTCGAAGGCGGTCACCAGATCAGGCCGCTGGATGTTTTCGGTGCAGACCGTCAGGGCCCGGTCGAGGGTCAGGCCGGCGCCAAGCAGCACCGAAAGTTCGCCGAGCGCATTGGCGACAGCCTGCCTGCCCGCTGCATTGAGCTTGACGGCGCCGGCGCCGGACCGGGCTTCCGTATCGGCCTTGGTCTCGGTCGCCTCGATCGGCGAGAGGCCGAGGCTGCGGACCCGCGCCAGGGCGGCGTCGCGGCTGGGCGCCTCGATGACCCCCTGCCGGATTTCGCCGGCCGCGGTCGTGCCGCGATAGCGGAAGGAGGCCATGGTCATGCCTCCCGGGTCACCCGCAGAACCTCGTCGAGGGTGGTGACGCCTTCGCCGGCCTTGTGGACGCCGTCGCTCATCATGGACCGCATGGACCCGGCCAGGGCGGCGCGCTGGATATCGCCGGCCTCGGCCCGATCGACGATCAGGCGGCGGATGTCGTCATT
>CAMAVA010000022.1 GCA_945861515.1 Brevundimonas vancanneytii
GCCGTCTCGTATTCCACGTGCGCCGTGTTGATCGTGATGCCGCGGGCCTTTTCTTCCGGAGCCGCGTCAATGTCCGCATAGGACTTCGCCGTCGCACCGCCCGACTTCGCCAGCACCATCGTGATCGCCGCCGTCAGCGTCGTCTTGCCATGGTCAACGTGACCAATCGTGCCGATGTTGCAATGCGGCTTGTTGCGTTCAAACTTCTCTTTGGCCATCGTCTCTATACCTTCGCGCCGGCGGCGGGTTGCAGTGTTGCGGACATCTCAGATTGGTCGCGGGATTGGAGCGGGTAGCCGGGATCGAACCGGCATCCTCAGCTTGGAAGGCTGCTGCACTACCATTGTGCTATACCCGCGCACCCTGGCGGGGACGCCAAAATCTCTCCCGTGTTCAATTTGGGGCCCTTGCGGACCGCCTGAAGGACGCCTGCAGGCGCGTGGTGGGGGAAGAAGGACTCGAACCTTCGAAGCTTTCGCAGCGGATTTACAGTCCGCCCCCTTTGCCGCTCGGGACATTCCCCCAACGCGCTGCAGGCATTTCCTTTGGCGGCACTGACCCTTCCGTCGTAACGGAAGGAACCAGGGTCCCAAATCGGAGCGCGTCTTATAGTGTCCTCATCTCGCGAACGCAACGACCGGAAAACAGGCTTTCGACCAAAGCTCGAAAAGGGCGAAAAGCCCGGCCCCGCAAGGGTTTCCGGTCGTTCTTCGGGTCCGGACCCAAAAGAATGGCTCTGGGGCGTGCACGCCGTCGAGGCCGCTTTGGCGAATCCCCGGCGACTTCCGCCCCGAAGAATTCTCGCAACCGCCGACCGCGCCAAGGCCTTGCAGAAGGGTTTCGGGCCCCTTTCCGCGATGGAGATCATGGAAGGACCCGATATCGCGCGCGCCCTGCCCGCAGGCGCCATTCATCAGGGCCTGGCCCTGAAGATCGAGGCGCTCGAGCCGCTGAGCATCGAAGAGATCGGCGAGGGCGCTTCGGGGGTCTTGCTGATGCTCGACCAGGTCACCGATCCCCAGAATGTCGGCGCCATCTTCAGATCAGCGGCCGCCTTCGGCGCCCGCGGCGTCATTCTGCAGGACCGCAACTCACCTGGACTGGCAGGAGCGCTGGCCAAGGCTGCCGCCGGCGCGGTCGACCGGGTGCCCCATGCGGTGGTCGTCAACCTGTCCCGCGCCCTTGAGCAACTGGCGGACATGGGCTGGCGGGCCGTCGGCCTGGACGGGGCTGCGCAGATTTCCCTCGAACAGGCCCTGGACGGCCGCCCCACGGTCCTTGTCCTTGGATCGGAAGGAGACGGCCTGAGGCGTCTGGTTGCTGAACACTGCGATGTACTGGCAAAAATACCCATGTTGGGCGGTTTCGAGAGCATCAATGTGTCAAATGCCGCTGCAATTGCTCTCTACGAGTGCGCGAGATGTCGCCCCCCAGCCCACATCGTTACCGAATTGTGAATATTGCGGCATCAATACGTCAAACGCCGCCGCTAATGCCTTTCAAGGGTGCGGGAAAGCTCGCTCCCTGAGCGAACTGGTTACCCAATTGTGAAGATTGGGGTTTCAGTTGGCTTGAAGGCGTGATTTGCTGTTCTCTCCGGTTCCGGCGAGCAGCGTTTCTCGCCGCGTATCGACATAGGTTCGGGGGTTCCAGTGGCGGCGAGTTGGCTTGTAAAATCGGCATATGCGGCCTCGGGCATGGCCCTGCTGGCCCTGACCGGCTGTGGCGGCGGGTCTCCGGACGAGCGCTACGACGGTCCGGCGGCATCCAGCTACGAACAGCCTTCGACCCAGAGTGAACTCGCGGGTGGCCCATCGAACGGGTCAAGCGCAGGATCAACCTTGGCAGGCGGCCCCCGGCAGGCGGCGCCGATGCAGCCAATTCCCAATCCCGAAGACCTGCCGCTGGAAGAACGTCGGCGAATCTACGGCCCCAAATACGACAATGTAACCTACCGGCCCAAGGCCCAGGGTTCTGCCGGCCACCACAACGGTCCGCCGCTGCGATCCTGGCGCGATGAAAGCGGAAAGATGGTTGTGGCCATGCGGCCCATAGCCAATCCCGAAGATCTGTCTGCCGCCGAACGCAAGCGGATCTATGGCAATCGCTATGCGCCCAGGGCGCATTCCGGCTCGAGCGGCCGTCGTCCGGTGGTCGCCGCGGCCTCGAAGCCGGCGACGCGTCCTGCGTCTCGCCCCGTCGCCCAGGCTCCAGCGGCGCGTCCCGCTGCAAAGCCGGTCGCAAGTCCCGCCGTTGTCGCCCAATCCGCGCCCACTCCCAAGCCTCCGGCACCGGTGTCGGTCGCGCCGCCGGTGAAAGCCGCCGCTCCGGCAGCGCCCGGCCCAACGTCCGTCGCCCCGCCAATATCTCCGGCCGATGCCAAACTCGCGGCCCTCTCGGCGGCCGTTGGTCCCGAGGCTCTTGGCGGCGCCAAACTCAGCGTTCCGGAAGCGCTGTCCAAGGGAGAGGAATCGAAAGTAACCCTGTCGATGCCGGCCAATCTGCTGGCCATCATTCAGCGGGAAGCCGCCAAACTGGGACTGGCCAAGCCCGCCCGGAAGGCCGAAGTTTCGGCCACGCTTGCCGGCCAGGGGTATGACGTCACCCCCAACGCAGCCCAAACCCAGGTTCTCAAGCCGGGTGAAGCAGTGACCTTCAACTGGCAGGTCAAGCCCGTCGAAGGCGAAAAGGCCCCTCTGAAGGCCACGGTCGATGGCGCCCTGACCGGCCGCAAGTCTTCGCCCGAGACTTTCAGTCTGATGACCCTCGAGCAGGAAATTGCCAAGGTCGTCGACACTACGGTCTCCGACGCCAAGAAGTTGGGCCTTCCCAGCCTCGACAAGCTGGCCATCCCGGGGCTGAAGCCGATCAAGATTGGCGAAACCACAATCCCCCCCGGCGCCACGACGGCGGGCCTTATCGCCTTCATTATCGGGTTGATTCTTCTCGCCTTGGCGAGGGGCGCGGCCTCCCGCAAGGCCCGTGATGAGCGGCGTCGCAAGTTCCGGACGATGACCGACCACGGAACCAATGAGCCCGACAACGTTCCCACGCCGCCGGCGCCCCCCGCCATCAACCCGATACTGGCAGCCTCGGGCGGCTTTGCCGCCGGAGCGGTCGCAGCGACGGCTGTTGAACCAGCAGACCCGGCGGTGATCGATGCGCCGGAAACGGCTCCACCGATTGACCCTGCGCCTGTCTATTCCGAGCCTGTGTCCATGACTTTTGCGCCCAGTCAGCCGGCTGGCCTGACTGAAGTCGCCCATCGCGAAGTGCCGCCGATGCCCTTCGAACCTTTTCCCTACAATCCGGAAGTGGCTCCACCGGCTGACCATCGGTTTGTGGCCTATCCTGGCGAGGCCCATGTCGAGCCGGCTCAGGCCGCTCGCGAAAGCCAACCTGAACACGCCTGACGGTGGTCGTCCGGTTTGGTTCGTTTCAGCGCCAGCCGCCCTTGTCAGCGGCCGACGACTGACGCATTGAGGCCCCATGTTGGAAAGTATTCTTGGCGCTGACCTTGGAAGCGCGGGCGCTGCCCTGCTTCAGGTCCTGATGATCGACCTCGTCCTGGCCGGCGACAACGCCGTCGCCGTGGGACTGGCCGCTGGCGGCCTGCCCGAGAAGGATCGCAAGAAGGCGATCCTTTATGGCCTGATCGCGGCCGTCGTCCTGCGGATCGGTTTCGCCCTGGTCACGGTCCAGCTGTTGGCCATTATCGGCCTGTTGCTGGCCGGGGGCGTGCTGCTGCTCTGGGTCTGCTGGAAGATGTGGCGTGAGTTGAAGGACCAGGCTTCAGCCGCCGAAGTGGCCGCCGGAGCGGCCATGGACGATGATCCCAGCACCGTGCCCAACGTCAAGCCGGCCAAGTCCTTCCGCTCGGCCTTCCTGCAGATCCTGATCGCCGACGTCTCCATGAGCCTGGACAATGTCCTGGCGGTGGCGGGCGCGGCACGGGAACATCCGGGGATCATGGTGTTCGGACTTCTCCTGTCCATCGCCCTGATGGGCGTGGCTGCCACCTGGATCGCCAAACTGCTGCATCGCTATCGGTGGATCGGTTACGTCGGCCTGGTCATCGTGCTTTATGTCGCCCTGCACATGATCTGGGAAGGTCACCGCGAAGTGGTCGTCGATCTGAAAAAGACGCCCGACTACAACGCCGTGGCGCCAAGCTTCCTCGACATCTTACCCGCCGAGGAAAAATCCTACCTCAGCCACTGATTCAAGAAGACAGTTCCGGGGCCGACGAAGGGGCGCTGGCGCCCTGCCCTGCCGGCTCCTCGACAGGAACGCGATGGGTCCCCGGCGGGGGCGCCGTGAGCATGGCGAATGCCAGGGCAATTGCCGCGGCAGCGAGACCCGCCATGGCCGCCAGGGCCGGCCAGGCCGGGTCCAGACGCCAGGGCCGCTTCAGAAGGCCTCGGGCGTAGGCAAGCGCTTCGCGTTCAACGGCGGAATCATGAGCTGACATAGCCGGACCATGGCAGCCTTGCGGGTGACCGCAAGCCTGCCTGAGCAAACCGGTTTCCCTTCACCGCCAAGCCCGATAGAAACGTTGCATGATCCTGGTGATCGATAACTATGACAGCTTCACCTACAATCTCGTCCATTATCTGAACGAGCTTGGGGCCCGCACCGTTGTGCGCCGCAATGATGTGCTGACCGTCCAGGAGGCCCTCGGCATGAAGCCCGACGCCATCCTGCTGTCGCCAGGTCCCAAGGCGCCGGCCCAGGCCGGGATCTGCCTGCCGCTTCTTAGAGGCGCGCCGGGGTCGATGCCGATCTTCGGCGTTTGCCTGGGCCATCAGGCCATGGGCGAGGCCTATGGCGGCCATGTGATCCGCGCCAAGGCCATCATGCACGGCAAGACCAGTCCGATCCATCATGAAGGCAAGAGCGTATTCGCCGGCCTGCCGAATCCCTTCACCGGCGCCCGGTACCACAGCCTGGCGGTTGACCGTGCGACCCTGCCCGAAGACCTGGAAGTCACAGCCTGGACCGAGGATGGCGAGATCATGGGCCTCGCCCACCGCACCCGGCCCGTCCATGGCGTGCAGTTCCATCCTGAATCCATCGCAACGGAAGGCGGCCATCAGCTGTTGGCCAATTTCCTCGACCTGGCGGCCGTGCCGCGCACCGCAACGGTCTGACATGTCTGACGCCTTCAAGCCCCTCCTTGCCCGCCTAGCGGATGGCCAGACGCTGTCCGAGGACGATGCCGAGACCTTCTTTGCCGCCTGCCTGCGGGGTGAGCCGACCTCGGCCCAGATCGCGGCGGCGGTGACGGCCATCAGGCTTCGCGGCGAAACCGTGGGCGAACTGACGGCCTGCGCGCGGGCCATGCGCCGGGCAGCCGTCACCCTGGACCACCCCTATGATGTCGTCGACACCTGCGGCACCGGCGGCGACGGCCTGCACACCTTTAACATCTCGACGGCCTCGGCCCTTGTGGCGGCGGGCGGCGGGCTGAAGATCGCCAAGCATGGTACGCGGGCCCTGTCCTCCAGATCCGGTTCTTCAGACGTGCTGGCGGCACTTGGCGTCAGGATCGATGCCGGTCTGGATCTTCAGCGGAGGGCCCTGGACGAGGCCAACATCTGCTTCCTTTTCGCCCCGGCCCATCACGGAGCCATGCGGCACGTTCTGCCGGTGAGGGCGGAACTCGGCTTCCGGACCATATTCAACCTGCTGGGCCCCCTGTCCAACCCGGCCAATGCAAAGCGCCAGGTGCTGGGCGTCTATGATCCGCGCCTGCTGGAGCCCCTGGCGCGAGTGCTGGGCGCCCTGGGCGCGGAGCGGGCCTGGACGGTCCATGGCTCGGGCATGGATGAAATGACGGTCACCGGCCCCACCATGGTCTGCGAATGGCGGGACGGCGGCGTCCGTAACTTCAATGTGACGCCGGAAGCCGTGGGCCTGGCCAAACACGCCCAGGACGCCCTGACCGGGGGCGAGCCCGCCTTCAATGCCGCCGCCCTGACCCGCATGATCGATGGCGAGCCGGGGGCCTATCGCGACGTCGTCCTGCTCAATGCGGCAGCCGCCTTCCTGGTCGGCGGCACGGTCGAGACCCTGAGAGACGGCGTCGACCTGGCGCGCAGCGTCATCGATGACGGTCGTGCCCGGGCCGCCCTGGACGCATTGGTCCGGACCACCAACAGCTGATGGCCGACATCCTCAACCAGATCGCCGCCTACAAGCGCATCGACGTTGCGACGCGCAAACAGGCGCAGAGCCAGGATGCCGTCGAAACATGCGCCGCCGCCGCCAGCGCGCCCCGCGGGTTCAAGGCTGCGCTGGAGGCCGGATCAGCTTCGGGCCGGCTGGCTCTCATCGCCGAGATCAAGAAGGCGTCGCCTTCCAAGGGCCTGATCCGCGCTGATTTCGTCCCGCCCCAGTTGGCCTGCGCCTATGAGGCCGGCGGCGCCGCCTGCCTGTCGGTTCTGACCGATGGTCCAAGCTTCCAGGGTGATGACCTCTATCTTGTCGAAGCCCGCTCCGCCGTGTCCCTGCCCTGTCTTCGCAAGGAGTTTCTGGTCGACCCCTGGCAGGCGGCCGAGTCCCGCGCCCTGGGCGCCGACGCCATCCTGGTCATCATGGCCATGATAGACGACGTTCTTGCTTTGGAACTGATGTCGGAGGCCGCCCGCCTCGGGATGGACGCCCTGGTGGAGGTCCACGACCAGGCCGAGCTCGACCGCGCCCTGACCCTGGGGGCATGCCTCGTCGGGGTCAACAATCGCGACCTTCGCTCCTTTGTTGTCGATCTGGCGGTGACGGAGCGTTTATCCAGAACCCTTCCCGCGGAGGTGCTGCTGGTCACAGAAAGCGGGGTCTTCACCGCCGAAGACGCAGCCCGGATGGCCAGGACCGGCGTCCGGGCCATGCTGGTGGGTGAAAGCCTGATGCGTCAGTCGGACGTCACCGCAGCGACCCGCGCCCTGCTGGCCTGAACTGTGCGTTCTGCTCGGTTCAGGGCCGGGGCGGTTAACTTGACATAAACCCGGAACACCTAGAGAACACTCGCATCGTTTGCGATTTGTTCCTTTCGAATCGCGTCTGGAGAGCCATTCGCCATGCTGACCCGCAAGCAGCACGAACTTCTGATGTTCATCCATGAGCGCATCAAGGAGACCGGCGTTTCGCCCTCCTTCGACGAAATGAAGGATGCCCTGGACCTGGCGTCCAAGTCCGGCATTCACCGGCTGATCACCGCCCTGGAAGAGCGCGGCTTCCTGCGGCGTCTGGCCCATCGGGCGCGGGCGCTTGAAGTGGTGAAGTTGCCGCAACAGGCCACGACAGCGGCCCCTTCAGGCGGTCGACAGACCTTCAGGCCCCAGGTGGTGGAAGGATCCCGAAGTCCCGCTTCCGCCCCGATCGCCATAGCCGCCAATGATGTGCGGGAGCTTTCCATTCTGGGCAGGATCGCTGCAGGGGTGCCGATCGAAGCCATCCAGCACGAACGCGAACGCCTTCCCGTTCCCGAAGCGATGCTGGGCGCCGGCGAACACTATGTGCTCGAGGTCGAAGGTGACTCCATGATCGAGGCGGGCATCCTCAGCGGAGACTATGTCGTGATCCGTCGGACCGACCAGGCCTCAAGTGGTGAAATCGTCGTGGCCCTCGTCGAAGGCGAGACCGCGACCTTGAAGCGTCTGCGTCGCAAGGGGGCATCCATCGCCCTGGAAGCCGCCAACCCCAAGTACCAGACCCAGATCTACGGGCCTGATCAGGTCGAGGTTCAGGGCAAGCTGGTCGGTCTCATCCGCCGATACCAGTAAGGGTCCAGGGCCGGCGACCCCGCTGGGGCTGAGCCCAGACCACCCGCCATCCGTAGGCCTGGCGGTAGAGTTCGGCTGAGCCGCCGGTGCGGAAGTCATCGGCATCCAGGCTGAACCGGCCAGGACAGGGAGATGGTCCCGGCGAGCGAAGGATGATCACGCTTGCGCGGCAGAGTTCCGCGAGACCGTCCGCTTTCGGCGGGCGGCTCTGGTTCCATGTCGCGATGGCGCCATCGCCGACGGACAGGCAGCGACGGCGGTCGCAATCAAAGAGGCGACCGCCACCCAGGTCATCGATCTGCAACCCCCGTCGACGGGACCACACCTCAAGGGCAAAGCGCCGGGTTTCCGGCCGGGCCGGAATCGACTTTTGGGCCTGCCGCACGGCGACTGCTGAGCCATCGGATGAAATCCAGATGTCGGGCGCGACAGGCTTTGGCCAGACGGCGACGGCAAGAGCCAGGGGCAGTCCGACCCAGCGAAGGCGACCGCGCCACAGGCACAGGATCAGGATGCCAAGGAACGCGACCGGCAGGGTCCAGTCCGGGCCACTGGCCACGGTCACCAAAGATCCTGGGGTCTGCCCCGTGCGAACAGCGATGTCGGTCATGAGGTCGATGGACCATGCCGCTGCAGCGAGGAATGGGCCGCCCAGTCCGACAGGCTCAAGGGCTGTTCCGATTGCCAGAGCTGGCATCATGATGAAACTGGAAAGCGGGGCCACCAACAGGTTGGCGATCAGGCCGTAGCTGGCAACCCGGTTGAAGTGATGCATGGCAAAAGGTCCGGTCGCCATGCCGGCCACCAGACTCATGGCTATGCTGGCCAGCAGCCAGACACCGGCGGCCTGCGGCAGTCGGATCCACCAGGGGGCCTGGATCTCCCGAACTGCCCGGGGAAGCGACTCGGCAAGGGCGACCAGGGCTGCCGTTGCAGCAAAGCTCATCTGAAAGCCCGGCTCGGTGGCCGCCTCCGGGCTGAGGATCAATACGATCATGGCCGCGACCGCCAGGGCGTCCAGACTGATGGCCCGGCGGTCCACCAGGATGGCCAGAAAGGCGACCGTGGCGGTGACGGCCGCCCGAATGGCTGGAGACGGGGCGCCGGAAATGGCCAGATAGAGCCAGATGGCGCCCAGTCCGAAAAGGGCGGCCATCTTCTTTCCGTCAATCCGCAGGGCCAGCCAGGGCAATCCGGCGATGACAAGGCGAGCCGCAGCAAAGACGAAGCCCCCGACGATCGCCATGTGCAGGCCTGAAATGGACAGAATATGCGCCAGTCCCGAGGCACGCATGGCCTCTGTCTGCGCCGGGGTTATCCAGGCCTCATGGCCCGTCACCATCGCGGCGGCGATGCCGCCGGTCTGCTCGCCCATCCGCAACACAATCCGTCGCGCCAGACTCCAACGGAGGACATTGAGGTCCATGAGCAAGGCCAACTGCGAAGGCGGTGGGGTCAGCGTGATCACTTCGGGCGATGTCACGGCGAAGCCGACGCCTCCGACCCTGTCAAACCAGGCGTCCCGGGCGAAATCATAAGCGCCTGGGCTGGCGGGCGGCGGCGGCGGCCCCAGCCCCGCCCGCATCCTGATCGCGAGCCCAGGGCCAACCACTGAGTCCCTGGCCACAGTCACGCGGATCCGGAATGGCAGTTCCGCAGTAGCCAGACCTTCAATCCGGGTGGGAGCGATCAGCAGTCGGCCGCCTCGCGCGCCGGGGCTGGCGACGTCGACGACATAACCTTCGACCAGAACCGGCCCGGAGAAATCAGGCGCGATCGGCGCCCGAACCTGTTCGGTCCTGATCTTTCCGGCCAGCGCTCCTGCGGAGGCGAGCGCCGCCAGGCCCAGCGCCAGGCCCAGAATCCGGCCAGGGCGGGTTCGTGCCAGGATGCCAGCCAGAGTGGACAGGGTCAGAGCCAACACCAGGCAGGCGAACAAGGGGGGCTCGAACTTGAGTGCAAGATAGCCGGCCGCGCCGAAGCCGAAGGCGACCGGCGCCCATAGCCGCCAATGCGCTGCCTGCGCCGTCACTTCGTCCAGGACACTAGGACCAGCCGAAAGCCACGTGCTAAGACGCGCGCCCAAACTTGGCGCCCGAGACCCCATGCCCCCTGTCAGCCCCGTCATCACAAGGTTCGCTCCGTCGCCTACCGGTTCGCTCCATATTGGAGGCGCAAGAACCGCGCTGTTTAACTACCTTTACGCGAAACATACCGGCGGCAAGTTTCTTTTGCGAATCGAGGACACCGACCGCGAGCGTTCGACAGAGGCCAATGTTCAGGTCATCCTCGATGGCCTGACCTGGCTGGGTCTGAGCTGGGACGGCGATCTGACCTTCCAGTTCGTCCGAGGCGATCGTCACAGGGCCGCTGTAGACCAGCTTCGGGCAGAGGGGCGCGCCTATCCCTGCTGGCTGGCCGGAGACGAACTGGCGGCGGCCAAGGATGCCGCCCGGGCCGCCGGTCATGCGCTTCGCTCGCCCTGGAGAGACCGGGACCCCACGGCCGAAGACCTGGCCCGCCCGCATGTGATTCGCTTCCGAGGCCCCTTGAATGGCGACACCAGGATCGAGGACCTGGTCCAGGGCTCGGTCACGCTGCGCAACCGCGAACTGGACGATCTGATTCTGCTGCGCTCGGATGGCGTCCCGACCTACAATCTCGCCGTCGTCGTCGATGATCACGACATGGGGGTGACCCATGTCATCCGGGGGGACGATCATCTGAACAACGCCGCCCGGCAGACCCTACTGTACCAGGCCCTGGGCTGGCCGGTCCCGGCCTTCGCGCACATTCCGATGATTCATGGTCCCGACGGCGGCAAGCTTTCGAAGCGCCATGGCGCCCAGGCCGTCGGCGAGTTCGCCGAAATGGGCTACCTGCCCGAAGCCTTGCGCAACTATCTGTCGAGACTGGGCTGGAGTCACGGTGACGATGAGCTTTTCAGCGACGAACAGGCCGCCGCCTGGTTTGATATCGCAGATGTGAACAAGGGCGCGGCCCGGCTGGATTGGGACAAGCTGAACCACGTCAATGCCCACTATATCCGTCAGGCGGCAGACGATCGTCTGGCGAAGCTGGTCGCCGATGTCCTTGCGAGACGGGGCGAAGCCCTGGACGACGACGCCCGGGTCCGTCTCGACCATGCCATCGGCCTCCTGAAGGACCGCGGCAAGACACTGGTGGAACTGGCAGACCAGTGCGCGTTTCTTTTCCTGCAAAGGCCTGTCAAACCAGAAGAAAAGGCGCGGGCTCTGCTGACCGACGAAACGCTTGAGCGCCTCGGACGGCTCCGGACGGCTCTGGGTTCGGAAGCGCTATGGTCTCCGGAATCCCTGGACCTGGTGATCAAGACCTTTGCCGAAGCCGAGGGTGTCGGCATGGGCAAGATCGGTCCAGCCATGCGCGCGGTTCTGACCGGCGGCCGCCCCTCCCCTGATCTTGGCCGCACCTTGGCGGCGCTGGGCAAATTCGAGGTTCTGGGTCGCATGGAGGATGCGCTTTCGCCTGCCGCGTGAACCGCTATAAGCGAATTGAAACGCTCGTTTGGAGCATGGATTGAAAGGACGGGGCATGGCGGACAAGGCGACGCTGAGCATCGGGGACAAGAGCTACGACCTGCCGATTCTGAAGGGCTCCACGGGCCCGGATGTGGTGGACGTTCGCAAGATCTATGGTGAGGCCGACGTCTTCACCTTCGACCCGGGATTTACCTCCACAGCCAGTTGCGAGAGCAAGATCACCTTTATTGATGGTGATGCCGGCATCCTGCTCCACCGCGGCTACCCCATCGATCAGTTAGCCGAAAGCTCGACCTTTCTCGAAGTCTGTTACCTGCTGCTGCACGGCGACCTGCCGACGGCGGCCGAGTTCACCAAGTTCGACCACAACATCACCTACCACACGATGTTGCACGCCCAGTTCGACCGGTTCTTCGAAGGCTTCCGCCGGGACGCCCATCCGATGGCGATCATGACCGGCGCCGTCGGCGCTCTGTCGGCCTTCTATGCCGACAGCATCAATGTTGATGACGCCAGGGAGCGGGAAATCTCCGCGCACAGGCTGATCGCAAAGATGCCGACCATCGCAGCGCGGGCATTCAAGTATCATATGGGCCAGCCCTTCGTGTCGCCGCGGAACAACCTGACCTATTCGGAAAACTTCCTGCGCATGTGCTTTGCAGTGCCGGCCGAGGACTGGGTCCCCAACCCGATCCTGACCAAGGCCATGGACCGGATCTTCATCCTGCACGCAGACCACGAGCAGAACGCCTCGACCTCAACGGTCCGTCTCGCTGGTTCGTCGGGGGCCCACCCGTTTGCCTGTATCGCTGCCGGCATCGCCTGTCTCTGGGGGCCAAGCCACGGCGGGGCCAACCAGGAAGCCCTCGAAATGCTCGAGCTGATCGGAACGGTCGACAAGATCCCAGAGTTCATTGCCGGTGTGAAGGACCGGAAGTACAAGCTCATGGGCTTTGGACACCGGGTCTACAAGAACTTCGACCCGCGGGCAAAGGTCATGCAGAAGACCTGCCACGAGGTGCTTGGCGAACTGGGGATCAATGATCCCCTGCTGGAAGTCGCCATGGAGCTGGAGCGGATCGCCCTCAGCGATCCCTTCTTCATCGAGCGCAAGCTCTATCCGAACATCGATTTCTATTCGGGCATCACTCTACGGGCGATGGGTTTTCCCTCGAAGATGTTCACCGTCCTGTTCGCCCTGGCGCGGACGGTCGGTTGGATCAGCCAGTGGAAGGAAATGTTCGAGGATCCGGGTCGCAAGATCGGACGTCCGCGGCAGCTCTACACGGGCCACACGGCGCGCGACTACGTTCCTGTCGATCAACGGGGTTAGGACTGACTTGATCGCCTAGAGCCAACGGGAGCGGTGACCGCCAGCCCCCGTTGGACACCCCCGATCAGGGCGCGGATGCGTCATACGCATGTTCCGGTTTGATCGCACAGGTCAAACCGGACCAGCAGGCCCTTGTCAAAGAGCGGGAGTGGTCATGCCTGCGATCATCGAACGCGCCAGCGCCTCAGACCTGCGGCGTGAAGCGTCGCAGCTCTGCAGCCTCGTCGCCGAGACCGTCGATCTCGGCGCGAGCATCGGCTTTCTGGCCCCTGCTTCCGAGCCGGAGGTCCAGCAGTTCTGGGACGAGGTTTGCCGGGCCGTCGACAGCGGAGGCCGGATTGTCCTTTTAGCCAGACAGGAAGCCCGGTTGGTCGGCTGCGTGCATCTGGCCATCGACACCCCTGCGAATGGCCGGCATCGCTGCGAAATCGCAAAACTCATGGTGCGAAACAGCCTGCGCGGCCAGGGCATCGCCTCTGCCCTGATGCTTCAAGCCGAACGTGAGGCCCATCTCGCCGGCCGCAGCCTGATCGTTCTCGATACACAAACCGGATCGGCGGCGGAGAGGCTCTATATCAAACTGGGTTACCGGCTGGCTGGGATCATCCCTCAGTATGCCCTGTCGAGCTCTGGAAGCCTGCACCCGACCAGCCTGTTCTTCAAGCTGCTCGCGACGCCAGAAAGCTGAGCACGGCGTCAGCCGCCTTGGTGGCAGGATCGCTTTCAGGCCGGCCCATCAGGGAAACCGCCTTGGCCTGCTCGGCGACCTGCAACGAGCGAAGCGCAGGATTGTCCAGTCTTTCGGCCAGGGCGGCCGCCAGCTTCGGCCCGGTGCAGTCATATTGGAGCAGCTCCGGAGCCACGCTCTTCTGGGCAGCAATATTGAACATGGTGACCCAGGGCGACTTGAAGACCAGCATGGCCAGACGGTAACTCACCGGCCCCAGACGATAGGCCACCACCATTGGGCAGTTCGCCAGGGCCAGTTCGGTGGTGACCGTTCCGCTACAGGCCAGAGCCAGATCGGCGGCGACAAACGCGTCATCCTTGAGCTGGTTATCCTCGATGACATGGGCCCGAAACGGCCAGCCGGCGACCCTCGCCTTGACCGCATCCAGGACGGTCGAAGCCACCGGAACCACGACCCGCAGAGCGGGGCGATCGGCCTTCAGCAGGGCTGCCGCTTCTTCGAAATGCGGCAGGACATGGCGTATCTCGGCCGGCCTGCTTCCGGGCAGTAGAAGCAGAATCTGATCATCCGGATCGGCCCCGATATGGTCCCGTAAGCGTTGCGGATCGGCGTGGCTGAAATCTCGGACCAGGGTCGGGTTGCCTACCGAGACAACGGGCAGGCCTTCCTTTTCGAACCAGGGCGCATCAAACCCATGAATCGACAGCAAGAGATCAACCGAAGCGGCGAGCGTGCGGGCGCGCCCCGGACGACTGGCCCAGACCTGGGGGCCGACATACTTGATCAAGGGCAGGCCCGGGGTCTGGAGGCGAAGGGCCTGCGCAACGCGCAGGGTAAAACCCCAACTATCAATCAGGATGGCGACATCAGGCTTTTCCCTCGCCGCCAGTTCAGCGGTATCGCGCACGCGACGGCGAACCATGGGCAGGGCGCGAACCCCCTCAATGATTCCCAGAATGGAAAGCGGCGCGATATCGAAGGGGCTCTTGACGCCCTGCTCCGCCATCCTGACGCCCCCGATACCGACAAAACGGACGTCATCGCCAAGTCGCGCCTTCAGGGCCTCGGCAAGGCCTGCGCCAAGGGCGTCCCCGGAGGCTTCAGCGGCGACCAGCATCACCGTGAGGGGCCGCCTCACCGGGACTCGACCCCGAGGATGAACAGGCCAAACTCATCGGCAGCCGCGATGACCGACTCACGGTCGACCACCAGCAGACGACCGGCCTCGCCCACGATTCCAGCCAGCCCGGCCCGTGCCGCACCCCTGACTGTGGCGACTCCAATGGTCGGCAGATCGACCTTGATTTCCTGGATCGGCTTTGGCGCCTTGGCCAGAACCCCCCGCATGCGGCCGGGCTCGCCACGGACTGCAACGGGCAGATCTGCCACACGCCGGAGCATGGAGTCGGTGCCTTCCTGGGCCTCGACCGCCAGAACCAGGCCATCACAGACAACGGCGCCCTGCCCGACATCCAGTTGACCAATGGCGCGCGCCACTTCCAGCGCACGGGCGATATCTGCCCGGTGAGGAGCGGCGGGGGCGTGACGCCCCAACAGGCCAAGCGGAAGGGTCATGGCGCCAACGGCCTCGTGAGCTCCCTCGACCGCAAAACCCTCCTTGCGGAACTCGTCCAGAATGCGTCGCAACAGCGCGTCGTCCCCATGGCGGCCGGCGGCGATGATGCCTGGAAGAGCCGCCATCCCCCGCATATCCGGCTTCAAGGCGGAAAAATCGGGACGTTCCACGACGCCAGCGAAACAGACTGCTTCGCAACCCTCTCGCTTCAGGGCCTTGAAGCACTTGCCCAGTTCCGCAAGTCCGATCACCTCCGAGGGATGGCCAAGGGTGGCGTCATCAGCAATCCCGCGCAGACGGATCACGAAATAGGGCCTGCCGGCCTGGCGACAGCGCGTGGCGATCTCGGACGGCAGGCCTCCGGAACCCGCGATCAGGCCAAGCTTTCTCAAGGCTTCAGACCTCTCGCCTGGGCAGACAAAGGGCGCGATTGGCGTCGACCCGGATAAACTCGATGATCTCCTTCACCTCGGGGACCGAGCGATAGGTCTCTTCCACATCATCCAGTCGCTCCTGGAAGGTGCCCTCGTCGGCGAACAGCAGGCGGTAGGCAGCGCGCATGGTGTTGATGCGCTCCCGATCAAACCCGCGGCGTTTCAAACCGATGAGGTTCAGGCCCTCGAGGTGGGCGTGATTTCCCCAGACGGAGCCGTAGGGAATGACGTCCTTGGTGACAATGCCGCCGCCGCCGACAAAAGCGTAGCGCCCAATCCGCGTAAACTGGTGAACGGCCACGAGCCCGCCCAGGAAAACAAAGTCCGAAACCACGGCATGTCCGCCAATCGCAACCTGCGGGGCCATCACGACGCGGTCGCCGATGATGCAGTCATGAGCGATGTGGCTGCCCACCATGAACAGACCGTCTGAGCCGATGGTGGTGACACCCAGCCCCATCACTGTACCGGTGTGAATGGTGACATTTTCACGGAAGGTGTTACGGGCGCCGATCACGAGCCGGGTGGCTTCACCCTTGTGGCCGGAATGCTGGGGCGGGCCGCCCAGGTTGACGAAGGGATGCAGGACGCAGCCCTCTCCCAGGGAGGTCACCCCCTCGACAACCACATGGGAATGCAGTCTTACGCCGGCAGACAGCGAGACATCCGGGCCTACGATGCAATAGGGGCCGACCTCGACCGTGGAATCCAGGGCTGCCCGGGGCGAAACGATGGCCGTGGCGTGGATGCTGGTCACTTCTGGACGTCCGCTGACATGGCGGCAAAATCGGCCTCCGCACACAGCTTGTCGCCAACCCTGGCCTTGCCGGAAAACTTGAAGATATCTCCCCGGGCCCGCGTCACCTCAACATGGAGTCGCAGAACATCGCCAGGCCGGACCGGGCTACGGAACCGCACATTGTCGATGGACATGAAGTAGATGACCTTGCCAGTCACATCGATCTCGAGGGACTTGGACATCAGTACCGCGCCGGTCTGGGCGAGAGCCTCGACAATCAGCACCCCGGGCATGACCGGATAGCCCGGAAAATGGCCCTGGAAGAAGGGTTCGTTGAACGTCACGCACTTGATCCCGACGATCGACTTGCTGGGCTGAAACGCTTCGGCCCGGTCAACCAGAAGGAATGGGTATCGGTGGGGAATTCTTTTCAGAATTTCGTTGATGTCGATGTCGCTGGGCGTCAACGCCAGCTCAGTGTCACTCATGCCCGCTCACCCCTTGCGCCGTGTCGCCCTTGCGACCCACGCTGTCTCTTTCAGCCATTCCCGAACCGGCCGTCCCGGATAGCCACTCCAGATCTCACCATCAGGCACATTCTTGATGATGCCGGCTCCGGCGCCGATGCTGGCCCCCGAACCGATCGTCACGTGGTCAGCAATTCCGGCCTTGCCGCCAAACGCCACGCCATCTCCGATTGTCACGCTGCCGGAAACGCCGACGAAGGCCGCCAACACGCAATTGCGCCCGATCCGGGTGTTGTGTCCGATATGAACAAGGTTGTCGATCTTGGTGTTTTCTCCCACCGTGGTGTCGTCAAACGCGCCCCGGTCGATACAGCTGTTGGCGCCAACCGACACATTGTCCTGCAGGATGACCCGCCCCAGTTGGGGAATATCCACCACGCCCTTGGGGCCGGCCGCGGCCCCGAACCCGGCTTCACCGATCACAGCTCCTGACAGAATGCTGACGCCGTCTCCGATCAGGGCAAAACCGATGACCACTCGGGGCCCGATCCGACAGGACCGTCCCAGACAGACGCCGGGACCGATTATCGAGCCGGGACCCAGTCGAGTGCCCGCCCCGATTCTGGCTCCGGCCCCCACGACGACCCCGTGACCCAGTTCAACACCCTCTTCCAGCTGGGCGGTGGGATGAACGGCGGACGCCCCTGGTTCAAAACCGATCGCGCGGAAGAACAGGTTGGCGGCGACCGCCCAGGCCGCCTGGGGATGACTGGTAACGAGCGCTTGGCAATGCGCCGGAACCTCTGGCGCAAAGGCCGGGCCTACAAAACAGGCCGAAGCCCGCGTCTCGGACAGGGAGGCGAGATGCCGGCGATCAGACAGGAAAGCCACCGCGCCAGTTCCGGCCAGGGCGAGCGGCGCAACTTCTGTCAGGGGCGCCGTGATGGAGCCGATGTCCGCTTCCGCGCCACAGAGCAGGGCCAGTTCCGAAAGACTTCGGGGAGGCAGTTTCTCGAAAAATCGGGGGTCGGGCATGGTTTCCTCAGACCCGACCCCGGACCTTTCAGTCCAGTGCGGATCAGTTAGGCCTGGCGGCAACCGGCGGAACGGCCAGCGGCTGGTCAAGGCGTTCACGATCGAAGGTGAACTGTTGAATCTTTACGTTCAAGCCGGCAGTCACTGCGTCCGTGATATCCATGGCCGGATTGGCGATCAGGAAGGACTCACGAGCGAAGACGATGCTGCAGGCGCGCTGCTGGTAGACCTGCTTGATCACCGAGTCCATTTCCTGGCCGATGCGCTGCCTGGCCTTTTGTTCGGTGGCCTGAACTTCCCGCTGGCGAAGTTCAGCCTTGGCGCGGAACTTGCCGATCCGGTCATCCAGATCCAGAGCGCGCTTCTTGAGCGCCGTCTGGTCGGCCGTCGGGGTCTTGGACGCCGCGTCAATGGCCTTTGCCTCGGTCTGGATCGACGTTTCCTCAGTCTGCAGTTCGGCGTTCACGGCCTTGACGATCTGCTCAAGGCGGGTCTCGACAAACTTGCCGACGGACGAGCTGCCCACGGCCCGCGCGTTGTAATAGACGCAGACATTGGCCAGGACGGGACCGTGGGTCACCGGCGTCGGCGCCGGCGCCGGCGCGGCTGTCCGAACGGGCGCCGGAGCGGCTGGCCTTGGGGCTGGCGTCTGGGCCATGGCCGTTCCGGCGAAGGCCAGGATGGCGACTGCGCCGAGGGCGC
This sequence comes from Brevundimonas vancanneytii, assembly GCA_945861515.1. Classification (GTDB taxonomy): domain Bacteria; phylum Pseudomonadota; class Alphaproteobacteria; order Caulobacterales; family Caulobacteraceae; genus Caulobacter; species Caulobacter vancanneytii_A. The sequence continues at coordinate 18,280 of CAMAVA010000022.1, forward strand.
GGGTCGCAGTGGTCTGGAGGGTCATGCTTAGAACCTTGTGGAGGTGGAGAACCGGAATGTTTCGGTCTTGTCGTAGTCTTCTTTGGCCAAAACTTGGCTGAAGTCGAAACGGATGGGTCCCATGGGCGACCGCCAGAATACACTGAGGCCCGCAGCAGCGCGAAGGGCCATCTCGTCCCGGATATCCGGGTCAATGACTCCCAGGCTGGATTGACGATCAGCGTCGTCCAGCAGCCCCAGGGTGCCCACATCCGTGAAGACGGCGGCCTTGATGCCATACTGCTCGGGAAGGAAGGTCGGAACGGTCAGTTCAGCCGTGCCGATTGCATAGAACTTGCCGCCCAGGGCATCGCTCCGACCCGCCCTTGTATCCCGAGGACCGATGCCGGCTGTTTCGAAGCCGCGGAAATTGTTACCGCCGCGATAGAAGCGGTCATTGATGCGAACATTGTCGCCGGCCCAGCCATCAATATAGCCCGTGGACCCTGTGGCGCTGAAGACGAAGTCCTTGTTGAAGCCGTAGTACCAGCCACCGTTAGCCTCGGTGCGAAGGTAGTTCACGTCGCCGCCGAGGCCGGCCAGATCCTGGGACAGTTCGACATAGAAGCCCCGGGTCGCCTTGACCGGATCATTCCGTCGATCGAGGCGAACGGTATAGCCAAGCGACGACGTGATGTTCGAACCGCGCTGAGCGCAGAGGGTCGTCGACACCGTTCCCGCATTGCAAAGCGAGTCATCAACCTGAACGTCATCGCTGCGCAGGACATAGCGAAGGCCCATGGAAGCATTCTGGGTGAGGGGGAATCCCAGCCGGAGATTCATGCCGGTCGAGGAGGTGTCAAATGCCGTCTGCTGGCTGAAATCGTACCGGTAGGTGTAGAGATCGACGCCGCCACGAAGATCCCGACCGAGGAAACGCGGCTCAGTAAAGGAAAAATCGATCTGCTGGCGAAGGGAGCCCACGGAAACCCGGGCCCGCAAGTTCTGCCCCCGGCCCCGGAAGTTTCTCTCGCTGACCCCCAGGTCTAGAATGAGCTGGTCCACCGAACTGTAGCCGGCGCTGAACGACAGCTCGCCTGTCGGCTGTTCCTCGACCTTCACCCGAAGGCTGGTGCGGTCCGGCGCGGTTCCCGGAGTCTCTTCGATCTCGACGTCCTTGAAGAAGCCCAGGGCGCGGATCTGATTGCGAGACCGGTCCACCAGAACGCGGTTGTAGGCATCCCCTTCCGCAACATTCAGCTCACGCCGGATCACCGAATCCAGAGTGCGGTTGTTGCCGACAATATCGATACGGTCGACATAGACGCGCGGGCCTTCTCGAACCTGGAACACCAGATCCACCGTGCGGGTTTCACGATTGGGCACATAGCGAGGCCTTACATCGACGAAGGCGAACCCTGCCGCGCCAGCCGCGAAGGTCAGGGCGTCGGTCGCCTGCTCGATCTTCTCGTCTTGATAGACTTCACCGTTCCGGATCGGCAGCAGCTGTTCCAGCACCTTGCCGTCGAGCTTCTTCAGCTCGGTCTCGACGGAGATCTTGCCGAACTTGTATTTGACGCCCTCTTCCAGGGTGTAGGTGATCGCAAAGCCGTTGCGGCTCGGCGACAGTTCGGCCACAGCCGAAACCACGCGAAAATCGTAGAAACCCCGGTTGCGATAGTGCTTCCGGAGCTGTTCCTTGTCGTACTCGATACGGTCAGGGTCATAGTTGTCGTTGCTGGACAGGAATTTGTACCAGGCGGACTCTTTGGTCACGACCACATCCGACAGGTCGCCGTCGGAAAACTGTTCATTGCCCAGGAAGTTGATATCCATCACGCCGCTCTTTGGGCCCTCATTGATCTCGAAGATGAGATCGACGCGCTTTTGCGGCAGTTCGACAACCTTTGGAGTGACCGTGGCCGAGATCCGCCCCGAGCGACGATAGAGTTCGATGATCCGCTGAACGTCGCCCTGAACCTTGGCCCGGGTGAAGATGCCGCGCGGCCGGATGGTGAGTTCGTCGCGGATCTTGTCGTCCTTGACCGACGAGTTTCCCTCGAAAACGACCTTGTTGATGATCGGATTTTCAACGACCCGGATGTTCAGGTCTCCGTCCTGAAGATCAATCTTCACATCAGAAAAGAGTTCCGTCCGGAAGAGAGTCTTGAGCGCCAGATCGATTCTGGCCGAGTCGACCGTGTCCCCGACCTGAATCGGCAGATAGGAGGCGATCGTCGAGTTTTCGATTCGCTCGTTGCCGGTGACCAGAATCCTCTGCACCAGGCCCGACTGGACCTGGGCGTAGGCCGCCACAGGGGCCAGGATCGCACTACTGGCGAGCAGGAGCGCTAGGCCTGAGAGAAACGCGGCGCCGCGGCGGCGAGGGTGCATCATGATGTCTGCCATCGAGGAATGAACGGGCTCAGGAAAAGAGACCGCCCAGGAAATTGAACACACGCAGCCGCTGGAGGTCGTTCCAAGTGGCGAACAACATGAAACCGAGGAGCAAGGCAAGACCAAGGCGATAACCGACCGCCTGTATCTGTGCTGGAAGTGGCCGGCGCGCCACGGCTTCGTATGCATAGAAGAGGAGATGTCCGCCATCCAGAACGGGCAAGGGTAGCAGGTTCATGAACCCAACGCTCACCGACAGGAAGGCCGCAAGGCTCAGCAAGGCGACAAAGCTGCCGAAGACCTGCATCGGAACCGTTGTCCCCCCTTCCGCACCTGCCTCCGCGACTTTCCCGGCCGTATTGGCAATCCCGAGGAGGCTTCCGATCTGATCCGCCGGGATCTGGCCGGTCACGACACGCCCAAGATAAAAGACCGTGGTGCTGAGAATATCCCAGGTTCGCTCGGTTCCGTAGGCCAGGGCTCCGATCGGACCATAGCGCTTCTGTTCGAACTTCATGTCTGGATGCGGTCCAAGACCCAGCATTCCCACCTTCATCCGGCCGCTGACAGCATCCACAATTTCCTGTTCTGCCGGCGTGGCGGTCAGCTGGACGACCGTGCCGGCGCGATCCACCTGAATGCGGATCGGCGTATTGGCCCTCAGCCGGGTGTACATCTGGAGATCGGCAAAGCCCCGGATTGGCGTATCGTCCATTTTCAGGATGAGATCGCCGTCACGAATGCCTGCGACCTGTGCCGGGCCGCCCGGCGAACTGATTCTCACGCGAGCCTCCGCCACCGGCTCGCCAAAAATCATCACAAGGGCCGCGAACAGCAGGATCGCAAGGATGAAATTGGAAAACGGTCCGGCCGCCACCACGATGGCCCGCTGCCATAGTGGCTTGAACTGGAAATAGCGACTCGTCGCGGCTTCGCCTTCGCTTGCGACGATCTCCGCCCTCAGGGCTGCGAGGTCGTTCTGGTCCGGCACGCTGGCGGCATTCTCGTCGCCTGAAAACCGGACGTAGCCCCCGAGCGGAATCCAGCCCAGCGTCCAGAGCACACCAGCCCGATCCCGCCAGGAAAGGATTGCCCGCCCAAACCCGATGGAAAACCGGTCGATGGCGACGCCAAAACTCTTGGCCGCCCAGAAATGTCCCAGCTCATGAACCGTCACAACCAGAGACAGCACGAAAACAAAAGCCACAGCATAGACGGGCAATGCGGACAGGACACCGGACATGGGCGTTCAGTTTCCTTCTGAGGTCAATGGACCGTCGACAGGTCGTCGACAATCCCAGCGGCGACCCGCCGGGCGCTCGCATCGGTCATCATGGCGGCTTCCAGGACGTCCCCTCCAGCCCCCGCTTTCAGGTCCCCTCCGTCATTGAGGCGATCAAGCGTGTCTCTGACGGTGGCCGCAATATCCAGAAAGCCAATCCGTCGGTCAAGGAAGGCCGCGACGGCCACTTCATTGGCCGCGTTCATGGCTGCAGGGGCCCAGCCCCCGACCGACAGGGCCTGCCTGGCGATCGACAGCGCGGGAAACCGGACGAGGTCCGGCGCCTCGAACGTCAGCTGTCCGATGGCGGCCAGATCGAGCTGCGGCGAAGGCCATGCCAGACGGTCGGGCCAGGCGAACGCGCAGGCAATCGGAGACCGCATGTCCGGCGGACCCAGCTGCGCGAGGGTCGAGCCGTCCATATATTCCACCATCGAGTGGATGATGGATTGAGGATGGACCAGGACGTCGATACGCGCTTCTTCTGTGGCGAAAAGATAGGAGGCTTCGATCATTTCCAGCCCCTTGTTCATCATGGTGGCGGAATCGACGGAAATCTTGGCGCCCATGCTCCAGTTGGGATGGGCGACGGCTTGCTCCGGCGTCGCCGCCCGCATGGCCTCAGCAGTCCATGTCCGGAACGGCCCACCGGATGCCGTAAGGATCAGCCGACTGACCTTGTCGATGCAGGGCTGCTGCAGCACCTGAAAGATCGCCGAATGCTCGGAGTCCACCGGAATGACGGCTCCGCCTGCGCGGCGCGCCATTTCCAGAAGCTGCGGACCTGCGCAGACCAGGCTTTCCTTGTTGGCCAGGGCGACGACAGCCCCTCGCCGCGCGGCGGCAAGGGTCGGAGCCAGACCGGCCGCCCCGACAATTGACGACATGACCCAGTCTGCCGGCTCATCGGCTGCCTCGATAACAGCCTCTGCCCCCCCGGCAGTCCTGATGCCCGTTCCTGCCAGTCGATCCCGCAGTTGCGGCAGCTTGCTGGCGTCCTCGATCACTGCCAGATCGGGTCGCCACCGCAGGGCCTGCTGGGCAAGGCGCTCAACATTCCTTCCCGCCGTAAGGGCAACGATCCGAACGTCGGCTTTGGAGTCCTCGAAAAGACTCAGGGTCGAAACCCCGATCGACCCGGTCGAGCCGAGGATCGTGACGGTTCTCTGGCTCAATGGCCCCACCCCCAGTGTTCAAAGAATCGCCCTGCCGCCACAATGATCACAGCGAACATCAGACCATCGACGCGGTCGAGCATCCCGCCGTGACCCGGGATCAGACCGCCGGTGTCCTTCACCCCAAAACGTCGCTTCAGCATCGATTCCCAAAGATCGCCGGCCATGGTCGCCAATCCCGTCAGCAGACCCACAAGGATCGCTCCGATAAGACCAATGAAGGCATGCCCGAACATGCGAAACAGCAAGACAGTCGCCAGCGCCGCAAGAACCGCGCCGAGCAGGCCCCCGAAAAAGCCGTTCCAAGTCTTGTTGGGGGAAAATTGAGGCCAAAGCTTGGGCCCCTTCAGGGCGTTGCCGGCAGCAAAGGCCATGATGTCCGTCCACCAGGTCACGGCAAACATGAAAACCGTCCAGGCCGCGCCTTCCGGCATGTCCCGCAGCCATATCATGGCGACCCCGGGCGGTCCGATATAGATGACGCCATAGGCGGCATCGGGAACATTGGCCGTCAGCCCCCTGGCCACGATCGCCGCAGCGAGCGACCCCGCAATCAGGAGCGCCCAGGCGGCCCACCAGAGTTCCAGATGCGCCGCGATCAAGGCCGCCAGAACACTGAGGCCGACCGTCAGTCCAACCCGGATCGGAGCGGTTGGCGCCACCAGCCGCGCCCACTCGCGCGCCAAAAGGCCGCCGACCAGACTGATCAGCAATACATAGGCCCAGCCGCCCAGGGCGACGCCGGCAACCACCGCCGGGATGATCGCAAATGCGGAGATCAGCCTGATGCGGAGATTGCGCCAGTCGAACCGGCTAACCTGTGGCGAGGACGTCATGGGCCGTCACTCCGCCATAGCGCCTCTCCCGGGCGCGGTATTCATCAACGGCCAGGGCCAGATGGTCCCCGCCATAGTCAGGCCAATAGACGTCCTGAAAAACGAGCTCCGCGTAGGCGCATTCCCAAAGCAGAAAATTGGACAGGCGCCGCTCGCCACTGGTTCGAACGATCAGATCCGGCGGCGGCGCTCCAGCGGTCGAGAGGTTTTTTTCGAAGAGGGCTTCGTCAAGATCAGACGCCCGCGCTTCGCCGCGCTCCACGGCCTGCGCGAACTTGCGGGCTGCGTCGACCAGATCCGCCTGGCCGCCGTAGTTGAAGGCCACCTGAAGGTGAAACCTGTCATTGCCGGCCGTGTGGGACTCGGCCCGTTCAATGACCTGCAGGATATCCGGACGAAGCCCTGTACGACGGCCAACGATCCTGACGCGGACGCCTTCCCGCTCCAGTCTCGCCAGATCACTTTCGACATAAGCCTTGAGAAGGTTCATCAATTCCGAAACCTCGGCGACAGGACGACGCCAGTTTTCGGTGGAAAAGCCAAACACCGTGAGAACGCCGACCCCCAGATGCGGAGCCGCTTCCACGGTGCGCTTGAGGGCATTTACCCCCTCGCGGTGGCCAAGCGTTCGCGGCAGGCCGCGTCGCTTGGCCCAGCGGCCATTGCCGTCCATGATGATGGCGACGTGAAGTCCTTCCGGGCGATCGCCGTTCGCGGTGGACGGATCCGCCCTCTGCTGCTCACCGTCCGTCGGGGACATTCGCGTCCAGGTCCTTGTTTCGTCTGGCATTGCGGTGCGCAGGCTGCCCTTGGGCCTAAACCTGCATGATCTCTTGTTCCTTGGTTTTCAAGGCCTCGTCGATCTTGGCGACATGCTCGTCGGTGATCTTCTGGACCTCGCCTTCCATCTTTTTCTGCTCGTCCTGGGTAATGATCGAGTCCTTCTCGGCTCGCTTCAAATCATCCATGGCGTCGCGACGCACATTGCGGACGGCGATCTTCTGTTGCTCGGCGTATTTTCCGGCGATCTTGGCCAGGTCCTTGCGTCGATCCTCGGTCAGGGGGGGGATCGGGATCCTCAGATTCTGACCCTCGACCACGGGGTTCAATCCCAGACCTGAAGACCGAATCGCCTTTTCGACTGAAACCACCACGGCCCGGTCCCAAACGCTGACGCTGATCGAGCGGGGCTCGGGAACGCTGACCGATCCGAGCGTGTTCAAGGGAACGCTGGAGCCGTAGGCGTCGACCATCACCTGATCAAGCAGGCCAGCGGAGGCACGACCGGTCCGCAGGGAGCCAAACTCTTCCTTCAGCGCGGCGACCGCCTTGTCCATCCGGCTGCGATAGGTCGCGATCGCCGGCTTTTCACCACTGGCCATGCTCTGGTTCCTTCCATCCGCGCCCCCTTCCTAGCAGGAAGTTGCTGAAATCCCGTCAAGAGACAGGGCGCATTCAAATTGTTACGGGCCGTCAGCCCATCCGTCAGGGGGCTTCGGTGATCACGGTATGGACGCCCCCGCCATACAGCACCTTCAACAGGTTGCCGCGTTCCCTTATGGAGAACACGACGATCGGAATCTTGTTTTCACGCATCAGACTGATGGCCGAGGCATCCATCACTTTCAGATCGCGCGAGAGTACGTCCAAGTAGCTGAGGCTGTCGAAGCGGGTCGCTGCAGCGTCTTTCTTGGGATCGGCCGTGTAAACGCCGTCAACGCTGGTTCCCTTGAACAGGGCGTCGCAATTCATCTCCGCCGCTCGCAGGGCGGCGCCGCTGTCGGTCGTGAAGAACGGGTTGCCGGTTCCGGCGGCGAAGATCACCACCCTGCCCTTTTCCAGATGCCTCTGGGCGCGGCGACGGATCAGCGGCTCGCAAACGGTCGGCATGGGAATGGCGGACTGGACCCGGGTCTCGACCCCGATCCTTTCAAGCGCATCCTGCATCGCCAGGGCGTTCATCACCGTGGCCAGCATGCCCATATAGTCCGCGCTGGCCCGCTCCATCCCCTTGGCGGCGCCGGCCATGCCCCGGAAGATATTGCCGCCGCCGATTACCAGGCTGAGCTCGACGCCCGCCTCGACCACCTGCTTGATGTCCTGGGCCACGGCCTCGACCGTGGGCATGTCGATGCCGAACGCGGTTTCGCCCATCAGGACTTCGCCGGAAACCTTGAGCAGAACCTTCTTGAATCGCAGTTGAGTCATCGCAGACAGAGCCCCTCGAGTCGCCCGCACCATAGACCAAGGGCGCACCCGGCGTCAGCCGGATGCGCCCCTGACCTTGTCATCGCAATGCGATCAGTTTCCGCCAGTCATCGAGGCGACTTCGGCGGCAAAATCGCCGACCTGCTTTTCGACACCCTCGCCCAGGGCCAGGCGAACAAAGCCGGTCATTTTGATTTCGGCGCCCAGTTCCTTGCCCGTATCGGCCAGCAGGGCCTTGATGGTCTGGTCCGGGTTCATGACGAAGGGCTGCTCGAGCAGCACGACTTCACGCTGGAACTTGGAGATCTGGCCGTCGACGATCTTGGCGATCATGTTCTCGGGCCGGCCCTGTTCCTTGGCCTTTTCAGTGAGAACGGCGCGCTCGCGTTCAACAGCCGCCGGATCCAGGTCCTCGGCAGACAGAGACAGGGGGTTGGTGGCCGCCACATGCATGGCGATCTTGCGTCCCAGTTCCTGCATTGCGTCCTGGTCGCCTGCGCCTTCGAGAGCCACCAGCACCCCGATCTTGCCCAATTCCGGCGCAACGGCGTTGTGCACATAGGCGGAGATGGATCCTTCGGCGACGGTAAAGCGAGCCGAACGACGCACAGCCATGTTTTCCCCGATCGTGGCGATCAGGTTGGTGACCAGGGCGCTGATCTCTTCGCCATCGGCGGTCTTGGCGGCCCGCAGGGCCTCCACGTCACCGTCAATGCCAAGGGCCGTCACGGCGACCTTGCGGGCGGCGTTCTGGAACAGGTCGTTGCGGGCCACAAAGTCGGTCTCGGCGTTCAGTTCAATGGCGGCGCCGGTCATGCCCTTGCCGTCCTTGCGAAGCGACACGGCCACAACACCTTCGGCGGCGACCCGGTCGGCCTTCTTGCCGGCCTGGCTCAGGCCCTTGGTGCGCAGCCAGTCGGTGGCCGCTTCCATATCGCCGTTGTTCTCAACCAGCGCCTTCTTGCAGTCCATCATGCCGGCGCCGGACTTTTCGCGCAGTTCCTTGACCAGCGCAGCGGTGATTTCCGCCATGTTAAATCCTCCATATCGAACAGGGGTACAGCCGGGCTTTGCGGCCCGGCTGTGACAGGGGTTTGACGATGAAGCCCTCTCCTCTCGGGAAGGGCGCTCAAGTCAGCTTGCGGCGGTCTCGTCAGCCGCAGCCGCCACCGGATCTTCAGACGGCGCTGCAGCGGCCGGGGCCGCTTCAGTCGCCGGGGTCTCCTCAACAGCCGCTTCAGCCACTGGCTCCGGGGTCAGCTCACGCGCCAGGGTCGGCTCGATCGGGGCGATCGAGGCGCCCAGGTCGACGCCGGAGGCTGCCGCGCCGGCGGCCATGCCGTCCAGCACCGAATCAGCGATCAGATCGCAATACAGCTGGATGGCGCGGGCGGCGTCATCATTGCCAGGGATCGGGAAGGTGATGCCATCCGGGTCGCAGTTGGTGTCGAGGATCGCGATGACCGGAATGTTCAGCTTGCGGGCTTCCTGGATGGCGATCGCTTCCTTGTTGGTATCGATCACGAACATGATGTCGGGAATGCCGCCCATGTTCTTGATGCCGCCAAGCGA